>NZ_JBITBY010000001.1:694089-1134960 GCF_044452665.1 Kitasatospora sp. NPDC051853
CGGGACTGCTGACGACACGTCGGGAGGGGCCCCGCGGCGGCGGGGCCCCTCCCGACGGTCGGCCTACTTCTGCGGGAAGAGCTCCGCGATCAGCAGCTTGGCCAGCTCGTTGGCGGGCGCGGTGGCGTCGGGGGACTGGTTGAGGTTGGCCAGCACCACGACCGTGGCGCAGTGCCCCGGGTGGTAGCCCATGAAGCTGGTGTAGCCGGGGATCTGGCCGTCGTGGCCGAGGAAGCCGAAGAACTCGGCGATGCCGAGGCCGTAGCCCGGTGCGCCCGGCTGGTCGGAGGTGGGCACGAACTGCAGCCGCTCGTGCT
Source organism: Kitasatospora sp. NPDC051853 (assembly GCF_044452665.1). Taxonomy (NCBI): domain Bacteria; kingdom Bacillati; phylum Actinomycetota; class Actinomycetes; order Kitasatosporales; family Streptomycetaceae; genus Kitasatospora; species Kitasatospora sp. NPDC051853. Next base: position 694,407 of record NZ_JBITBY010000001.1, read on the forward strand.
GGAGTTCCGGCGAGAGCAGGGTGCCGGTGGCCAGCGCCGGGGCCCAGCGCTGGAGGTCGCCCAGGGTGGAGGCGGCGGCTCCGGCGGCCCAGGCCCAGGAGGCGTTCACCTGGGTGACCTCGTACGGGTTGCCCGCCGACCAGTCGGCCCAGGCGGCCTCCTTGTCGACCAGGGTCGGGGCGGTGAGGCTCTCCACGTTGGTGATGAACTGGTAGCCGCGGGCGTAGGGGGCGGGGATTCCGGCGCCGTTCTCCAGGCTGCTGCCCGGCATGCCGACCGGCTGGAAGATCCGCTGCCGGAACAGCTCGGCGAGCGGCTGGTGGGTGAGGTGCTCGGCGATCAGGCCGAGGATCACGGTGTTGGTGTTGGAGTAGTGGAAGCCCTCGCCGGGCTCGAAGTACACCTCGTGCGAGTAGGCCAGGTCGAGCAGCTCCTGCGGCGTCCACTCCGCCTCGGGCTCCTCGTCCAGGCGCTGGTTGAAGCCCGGGTCCTCGGAGTAGTTGTAGAGCCCGCTGGTCATGTTGAGCAGCTGGCGGACGGTGATGCGGTCACCGTTCGGCACGCCCGGGTGGTGGGCGCTCACCGGGTCGTCCAGCCCCAGCAGGCCCTCCTGGACCAGCTGGAGGACCACCGTGCCGGTGAAGGTCTTGGTGATGCTCCCCACCCGCAGGTGGTCGGCCGTCTCGATCGGCCTGCCGGTGCCCAGGTCCGAGGTGCCCAGCGCGGTGGTCCAGGTCCCGCGCTCCGGCGTGGTCACCGCCACCAGCGCCCCCGGGATCCGCAGCCGCTGCATCAGCGCGATCAGATCCTGCGTCAGCTGCTCGTTCGAGGGCCCCTCCTGGCCCGCCGTCCGCACCACGGGCGCGGGTGCGGGCAGCGGCGCCGCCGCCACCGCCGGGGCGGCGAGCGAGCCGGCCAGCGCGGCCGCCAGCAGCACGGCGCGCCACCGCCGTCCGCGTCGGCCTTCTGGCTTCGGTCTCGTGCTGGCTTCGATGTGCATGCGTGCTACCCGTTCGCCGCAGGGGTGGTCGTCCTCGTGCGGGGTCCATTCAGCCCCGGAGGAGCGCCGCCCGGCGCGCGTTGGGCCAACGGAGGGCGTGGCGGCCCGTCAGGCCGGCGAGCTGGAGGTGAGCCCCTCGACGAAGGACCGGAAGTCCGGTGCGAGGGGCAGTTCCTCCTCGCGCTCGCGGTCGAACCAGGTCACCGAGGGCTCGCCCCGCGGGCCGCAGCGCCGGTAGTCGAGGGCGATCCAGCAGTGCCCGTCACCGCAGAGCAGCACCAGGGGGGCGGGCAGGCCCCACTCGGTCACCAGGTAGGGCGTGTCCAGCAGGGAGAGCCGGTCCGGGTCGTGGCCGATGCCCAGCAGCTCGTCCAGCGGTACCTGGTCCTCGGCCCAGGAGGTCGGCCCCGTGGTCGGGAAGGCGTCCCGGTCGGCGCTCACCGGGCCGCCGTTGCGCAGCCGCAGCAGCTCCAGCAGCGCGGCCGGAAGCCGTACCCCGAGCGCCCGTTCGGCCTCCGCGACCGCCGCGTCGGTCAGCGGCGGACGGGCCTCGGGGGCACTCTCGTCCCAGAACGTCTCCTTCACCCGGGCGAAATCGGTCATGTCAGGCCCTCCAGGAGGGTGCGGAGCAGGGCGGCGAGCTGCTCGCGGTCGGCGGCCGGGAGCGGGGCCAGCAGGCGCTGTTCGGTGGCGAGGTGGTCGGGGAGGGTCTCGTCGACCAGGGCGAGACCGGCCTCGGTGAGGGCGACCAGGACGACCCGGCCGTCGGTGGAGCTGGGGGTGCGGCGGATCAGGCCGCGCTCCTGGAGGCGGTCCAGGCGCTGGGTGACGGCGCCCGAGGTGACCATCATGGAGCGCATCAACTCGGCCGGGGTGAGCGGGTTCCCGGGCCCGTTGCGGCGCAGGGTGGCGAGCACGTCGAAGGAGGGGGTGTCCAGGCCGTGGGCGGCGAAGGTGCGCTTGAGCTCGGCCTCCACCCGGACGGTGAGCTGCTTGAGGCGGCCGATGACCGCCATCGGCGAGACGTCCAGATCCGGCCGCTGCGCGGCCCACTGCGCGAGTACCTGGTCCACGTGATCCGTCATGGGGAACAGTCTAGCGATATCTCTTAGCGGTGAGATATGTTTGCTTAGTGCTAAGAGATCGAACCGCAGCGCTCCTGCTCACCGCCCTGGCCCCCGCCGTCTGGGGCTCCACCTACCTGGTCACCACCGAACTGCTCCCACCCGGACGCCCGTTGCTGGCCGCGGTGCTCCGGGCGTTACCCGCCGGCCTCCTCCTGGTCGCCGTCACCAGGCAGCTGCCGAAGGGCAGTTGGTGGTGGAAGGCGATGGTGCTCGGCACGCTGAACATCGGCCTCTTCCTGGCCCTGCTGTTCGTCTCGGCCTACCGCCTGCCCGGCGGTGTCGCCGCCACCGTCGGCTCCGTGCAGCCCCTGCTGGTGGCCGGCCTCTCCGCCGCCCTGCTCGGCCAGCGCCTCACCCTGCGCACCCTGTTCTCCGCCGTGGTCGGCATCGCCGGCGTCGCCCTGCTGGTCCTGCGGGCCGACGCCCGGCTGGACGCCGTCGGCGTGGCGGCGGCCCTCGGTGGCGCCGCCGTGATGGCCACCGGCGTCGTGCTCAGCAAGCGCTGGACCTCCCCGGCCCCGCTGCTCGCCACCACCGGCTGGCAACTGGTCGCCGGCGGCCTGCTGTTGGTACCCGTCACGCTCCTCGTCGAGGGCCCGCCGCCCTCCTCCCTGACCACCGGGAACCTGCTCGGCTACGCCTACCTCGGCCTGATCGGCGCCGCCGTCGCGTACGTGCTCTGGTTCCGCGGCATCAAGGTGCTCTCGCCCAACGAGGTGACCTTCCTCGGCCTGCTCAGCCCGCTGGTCGCCGCCCTGCTCGGCTGGATCGTGCTGGGCCAGGGCCTGACGCCCGCCCAACTCCTGGGCGCCGCCCTCGCGCTGGGGGCCGTGGTCCTCGCCGCCCGCTCCGCGCCACGGCCCGCCGCCCCCGTGGCTCCCACGACGGCCCCGGCCCACGCCGACCGCTGACCCCCACCCGCCCGAAGGAGACCACCACCATGCGCATCACCGTCTTCGGGGCCGCCGGAGCGGCCGGCAGCCGGATCGTCACCGAGGCCCTCGACCGGGGCCACCGGGTCACCGCCGTGGTCCGCTCGCCCGAGCGCTACCCCGACCTGCACCCCGGGGCCCGCCACCGCAGCGGCGACGCCCTCGACCCTGGCCGGATCGCCGAACTGACCGAGGGTCAGGACGTGGTCATCGGCGCCACCCGCCCCGTCCCCGGCCGCGAGGAGGAGCACGCCGCCGTCACCCGCGCGCTGCTCGCCGGGCTGGCCGGGAGCGGCGCCCGCCTGCTGCTGCTCGGCGGCGCCGGAAGCCTGCTGCTCCCCGGCGGCGACGGCCTGACCGTGCTCGACGGCCCCGGCTTCCCGCCGTCCTGGCGGCCGATAGCCCTGGCCTGCAACGAGCAGCTGGCCGCCTGCCGCGAGGACCGGACCGTCGACTGGGCCTACCTCAGCCCGGCCGCCGTGCTGGAGCCGGGCGAGCGCACCGGCCGCTACCGGCTCGGCACGGACGAGCTACTGGTCGACGCCGAGGGCAACTCCGCCATCTCGATGGAGGACGTGGCCGTCGCCCTGCTCGACGAGGCCGAGCGGCCCCGCCACCACCGCACCCGCTTCACCGTCGGGTACTGACGGCGGCCGGGGCATGAAGGTCTCCTGCACCCGTGGCCCGGTCTCCTGGCCGGCCCGGGGACGGGGAGTGAGCGGCCGTCAGGGGACGGACGGGGGTCGACCCCTGACGGCCGGTCGGCATAGGGTCGGGGTCATGACAGTGATCATGAACGAAGCCGTCCGGGCCCTCCTGGACGCCCCCGTGCCGGCCGTCCTCGCCACGGTCAACCCCGACGGCGGCCCGCAGACCTCGATGGTCTGGGTCGGCCGGGACGGCGACGAGCTGCTGATCTCCTCCACCGCCGGCCTGCGCAAGGTCCGCAACCTGGAGCGCGAGCCGCGCGCCAGCCTGATCCTGCACGACCCCGCCGACCCGCTGCGCTACGTCGAGTTCCGCGGCCGGGCCACCGTCACCGAGGACACCGGCCGGGCACTGGCCGTCGCCCTCGCCGAGCAGTACGAGGGGCCCGGCGCGGGCCGGGAGTACCTCGAACTCCCGCCCGAGGTCCTGCGGGTGGCGATCCGGATCGTCCCGACCCGGGTGCTCGGTACGCTCACCAAGGCCTGACGACGGAGCCGGCCGCCCTCCCGTCCCGGAAGGCGGCCGACTCCGTCCGGTGCGGGCTACTTCTTCGGCTGGTTGAAACGGAGCGCGTTGCCCGACGGGTCGCGGAACGCGCAGTCCCGCACGCCGTACGGCTGGTCCACCGGCTCCTGGAGCACCTCGGCACCGGTGGCCCGGATCCGCTCGAAGGTGGCGTCCACGTCGTCGGTGGCGAAGATCGCCCCGCGCAGCAGACCCTTGGCCAGCACCTCGGCCATGGTCTCGCGGTCCGCCGCCGAGGCGTTCGGGTCGGCCAGCGGGGGCTCCAGCACGATCGAGACGTCGGGCTGGGAGGGCGAGCCGACCGTGACCCAGCGCATCCCCTCGAAGGAGACGTCGTTGCGCACCTCGAAGCCGAGGGCGTCCCGGTAGAAGGCGATGGCCGCGTCGTGGTCGTCGACGGCGATGAAGGTCTGGGAGAGCGTGATGTCCATGGGCCTTACGCTACGGCCGGCCCTTCGGATCTGCTTCTCCATTCCTGACCGACTTGGAGGGCGGTGTCCGCACGGGCCGCAGGTACATCTTGGCGATGTAGGACGGAATGGCCGACTCGTCCACGTGCTCGCGCGCCCGGTAGGCGCTCGGGCTCTCCCCGACCAACTCCGTGAAGCGCGAACTGAACGAGCCCAGCGAGGTACAGCCCACCTCGAAGCAGACCTCCGTCACGCTCAGGTCCCCGCGCCGCAGCAGCGCCTTCGCCCGCTCGATCCGACGGGTCATCAGATAGCTGTACGGCGTCTCGCCGAAAGCGGCCCGGAAGCTCCGCGAGAAGTGGCCCTCCGACATCAGCGCGGTGCGGGCCAGCGCGGCCACGTCGAGCGGCTGCGCGTAGTCGCGGTCCATCTGGTCACGGGCCCGCCGCAGCCGGACCAGGTCCTCCAGGTTGCTCATCTGATCACCCTCCCACAGCGCCGCCCCCGGCCGCTCGCCGCCGCAGCTCCTCCGGCAGCGCCCGGTACGCCTGCCAGGCCGCCACCGCCGCGCCGCGGGACCCGTCCGGATGCCCGGCGTGCCACTCCCGCAGGAACCGGTTGAACTCGAACTGCGCCCCCACCTCCTGCGGCCGCGCCATCTCCTCCCGGCTCCCGTGCCAGTGCCGCACCGCCTCCCCGAGGGTCCGCCCCGCCCCCTCCGCGACGAACGCCCGCATCGCCGCGTCGAAGTGGAAGCCGGGGCCCACCTCCCGCTCGAAGTACGCCCGCAGCACCTGACCGCACCGCTGCCCCTCCGGGATCACGGTGTCCGCGCCCAACGGCTCCGCCAACTGCCGGCCGGCCTTCGCCCGCCGCACGGGCGCGGCCACCGCCGCGCCGTCGAGCACCGCCGCCAGCCGCTCGGTCAGCGCGGCCTTGCCACCACCGCGGGGGACGCCCATCGCCCTTGCCAGGACGGTGAGTTCGTCCAGCGTCCAGTACCAGCGGCGCAGCTCGGCGCCGGAGAGTTCCGAGGTCAGGGCGGGGCGGGACGGTGCTTCCATGGCCGCGACCCTATCCGCCAAGTCGATTGCGGCCGTCGGTGCGGTGTGCGTACCGTCGGTCCGGTTCCGGTTTCGGTTCGAGGGGAGCGGGTGATGGCCGAGCTGAGCGGGCTGGTGCGCGCCGAACTGGCGCGGCACGACTGGGCGGCGCTGCGCTGCCGCTGCCGGGGGACGGCCGAGCACGTCCCGGAGCTCTTCGAGATCCTGTTGACCGCCGAGACGGCGCGGGACGCGTTCGGGTACTCCCTGGACGGGCACGTGGAGTGCGACACCAACATCGACGAGTGCACCCCGGCCGCCGTGGGAGTCATCCTCGCGGCCTTGGCCGGCGAGGTCCCGCCGTTCGTCGGGCACCATTTCCTGGCGACCCTCTCGCGGGTTGCGGCCGGTTGGGACACGGCCGGCCCGGCGGTTCCCGGACGGGTGGGTGACGACTGCCGGGCCGCGGTGCGGGAGGGCCTCTGGCCGCTCCTGCAGCGCGGTCTCGGCGGCACCGCCGACGACGCGGAGACCGTGGCCGACATCATCGAGTGGTTCGGGCTCGACGACGAGAGGTCGGTGTACTACCAGGACCTGCTCCGTGCGCGGGTCGTGGCCAGGACGAAGCGTCGGACGCCGAAGTGGTGAGGGTCCGTCAGGGGGTGTTGCGGCGGGCGAGGCGGCGGTTGGCGGTGAGGGCGAGGACGAAGACGGCTCCGCCGACCACGGCCGCGGTGCGCTCGATCGGGAGGGAGTCGGCGATGGAGCGTTCGATCTCCTCGTAGGTGCTCGACGTCGCGCCGCCGCTGCTGACGCGGCGGCAGACCTCCCCCGGCTCCATCCTCCGGTCGCCGCACTGCGGCACCGCGTCGGAGTGGTGGACCAGCAGGTACAGCGAGAAGGCGCACACCAGCAGGGCGATGGCGGCCAGGATCCCCGTGAACTTCTTCATGGCCGGGGACGCTACCGACGGGTAGTCGCACGGGGCGGCCAGTTCAACTGCTGTTCATCCAGGACGGGAACGAGGAGGTGGGCCGAGGTGGACGAACGCCCGGTCGTCCTGAACGAGTTGGCGCAGGGGCTGCGGACGCCCGCCCAGGGGGTGGGGTGGTTCGAGGCGATGGCGGGGGACGGGCAGGTGGAGGTGCTGAACCTGCTGACGATGTACTGCCTCCAGGCGCGGGCCGTCACCGAGGACGGCCCGGAGAGCATCCGCAGGGCCGGCATCCGACCCACCCACACCCCGGCGGTACTGGTCGTACGCGGGCGCCTGCCGGAGCAGTTGGCGAAGATCGTCGGGCTGCCGCCGGACGAACGGGTCAAGTCCTTCCGGCTGTTGGTCGCACTGCTGGCCGTCGCCGACGAGCGGCGCCGGGCGCTGTACTGCGCCGGCGGCTGCTCGCACGACTGGCACCACCTCGAGCCTCAGAGCGGGAGCACCGGCCGGGTCGAGGTGTCCTCGTAGAAGGCGTCGCCGGCCGGGTCGTGGAGCCAGGCGGCGTAGTCGGGGTTGCGGTGGGAGGTGGCGAGCGGGAGCCAGCCCAGGAGGCGGCCGTAGCCGCCGCAGGCGGACTCGCCGCCGTCGCCGCCGTAGACGGAGGCGGGGTCCGAGGTCAGCTCGGTGCGGTAGGTGTCGTAGGTGATGTGCAGGCCGAGGGCGTTGGGGCGGTGCTGGGGGCCGTCGGGGGAGTGGTACGGGATGCGGTCGAGGGGGCAGGTGTCACCCCAGCGGAAGAGGGTGCGGGCGCCGGCGCCGCAGGCGTGCTCCCACTCGTCGGGGGTCGGCAGCCGCAGGCCGCGGGCGGCCAGGACCTCGGCGGCGCCCTCCGGCTCCTCACCGAACTCCTCGTCCTCGACGGCCATCAGTACGGTGGGGACGGTCACCCGCCGGTACGGGCTGAGCATGTGGGCGAGGTGTCCCCGCAGGTCGTCCGCGTGGCCGAAGCCCTGGTCCACGCTGGCCCGGTAGTCCTCCTCCTGCCCCGGCGCCGGCTGCCACGCGTCGAGGTCCAGGCCGAGCGTGACCTCACCCCCGGGGACCAGGGCGAAGGCCTGGCCGGCGCGTTCGATCAGCGCGCGGTGGAAGGGGCGGCCGAGGTGGTGGACGGTCTCGACGGAGACCAGGTGACCGCCCGTCAGGGCGGCGGCCTCGCGGGCGGTGCGCAGGGCGGTGGGCAGGTCGAAGGACCGCCACTCCTCGAAGGTGAGGTCGTCGATGGGCATGGTCCGGAGTCTGCCAGCGGCCGGTGACAGCGGAGCGGGCCGGCCGTGTACGGTGAGCGCCATGCGTTCCCGGATCCTGCCGCCGCCCGTCCGCTAGCGGGCGGCTGACTCCCTGACAGGTGCCGGACGGCCTCCCGTGGCCGTCGGGCCGGTGAGTGGCGCCCGCACGGGGTGGACCTGATCCGGCCGGGCCGAGCCCGGCGCCTCTTCCGTGGAGAACGAACGCCATGACCACGCATGTCGCCGTGCCGTACCGGCACGGTGTGCTGTCCATTTCCGCCGCGGCCGTCGCCTGGGGCGTGGGCGGGGCCGTCGCGGCCCTGCTGATGAACACCGCCGGGCTCGGCCCCGTCGCCGTCTGCGCCTGGCGGTTCGCCGTCGCGGCCGGGTGCCTGGTGCTGCTGCCCGCGCGACGGGAGCCGGGCGGCCGGTGGGCCGCCGCCGTGCTCACCGGGATCGGACTGACGGTGGGTCAGTGCGCCTACTTCGCCTCGGTCCGGTACGCGGGCCTGGGGCTGGGCACCCTGGTCACCATCGGCGCCGGTCCCGTGTTCACCAGCCTGGGCGCCCACCTGCTGCTCGGCGAACGCCTCACCCGCCGGGCGCTGGCCGCGAACGGGCTCGCCCTCGGCGGGTTGGTCCTGCTGGTGGCCGCCCCGGCGGCCGGGCCGCGCCCGCTGCTCGGCACCGGGCTGGCACTGCTGGCCGGTGCCGCCCAGAGCGGGCTCACGCTCTGGGCCCGGGGCGGCGGCACGGCCCGCGCCTCGGCCGGGGCCTTCGGGACGGGGCTGGCCTGCCTGGTGCCGCTGGCCCTGGTGCTGGAGGGCGGCCTCCTCCCGGCCACCGGGCAGCCCGCCCCGACGGCCGCCGCGCTGCTCTTCCTCGGGACCGTCCCGACCCTGCTCGCCTACCGCTGGTACTTCACCGGCCTGACCACCGTCCCCGGCGCGACCGCCGCCGTCCTGGTCCTGCTCGAACCGGCCGCCGCTGCGGTCCTCGGCATCGCCTGCTTCGGCGAGCCGTTGACCTGGACGGTGGCGGCGGGCGCGGCCCTGCTGCTCACCGCGGTCACCGTCCTGGCGCGCCGCCGGGAGTGACCGTCCGTCAGGGATGATGGCGGGATGCTGGTCATGGTGGAGGCGGTCCCGGCCGGGCTGCCGCTGGTACGGGTCAGGTCGGCCGTCGGCACGGCGGTGGTGGTGTGGCGCGGGGCCGACGCGGACGTGGGGCGCGAGCACCACGTCGAGTGGACCCTGGACGAGGAGATCGCCTGGGGCCGGAACGCCCACCCGGCCGCCTCCACCACCCCCGCCCTCCGGGACGAGGACGGCCACGTCGTCCTCCGCGGAGTACTGGGCCTCGACGAGGACGGCGGGGCCACCCTGGGCCTCGCCGGCACCCACGTCCTGCTGGGCCTGCCCGAGCCGGCGCCACCGGCGGACGCCGGGGGGACCTGGGCCGAGGTCCGGATCGCTCGCGAGCACGCCGAGGTGTGGCCGTTCGAGGTCTGACCGGGCGATGACGGCGAACACGTCCCGCAGGCCGACCGAGGAGTCGACGCCGACCTGGCAATCGCCCGCAGAGTCATCCTGTGCCGCACCCTGGCCACCGGCACCGAGCCCACGCACGTCCCCGGCATGCGCAACGAGCTCAAGCGTCCGACCGGCGCCGGCCTCGTCGTCGGGACCGAGCCCGACACCCCAGGTGGTGGACGCCCACTATCGTGGAATCTGCGCAGGACAGGACGGGCTAGGGGGAACCTTGTACTACAGCGGCTTGGGGCTTGACCGGGTTGGCGGCCGGCGTACCGACTCGGAGTGGGTCGCCGGGCTGTTGACGAGCCCCAGTACCCAGGTGATCCCCTTGTGGCGGGACCACTGTCTGGTCCGCGACGACAGGCCCGTCCGGCTGCCGCCGGCCGAGGCGCGGGGCATCCTCGACGCCGCCGACGACCCGGTGTTCCTCGGCCTGGACGGAGAGGCCGCGGTGTTCGCGGCCGACGTGTCCCGCGTCGACCGGTCCACCGCCGTCGAACTGGCCACCGCGGACACGGTGCTGGAGGTGCGAGCCATGGTTCCCACCATCACGCCGGACGAGGCGGGCCTGCTCGCGTATGCCCGTGGAATCCTGCACTGGAACCGGAACCAGCGGTTCTGCGGCGCGTGCGGCGGTCCGGCCGTCCCCGGCAACGGTGGCCACCTGCGGACCTGTCAGGACTGCGGAAAGCTGCTCTTCCCGCGGATCGAACCGGCCGTGATCGTGCTGGTCGAACTACCCGGCACGCCTCGGCGCTGCCTGCTCGGCCGGCACGCGGGATCCGGTCCGGACCGCTTCAGCACGCTGGCCGGGTTCGTCGAGATCGGGGAGAACCTCGAGGACGCGGTGCGCCGCGAGGTCGCCGAAGAGGCCGGTGTCGAGGTGGGGACGATCACCTATCAGGGATCCCAGTCGTGGCCGTTCCCGTCCGGAATGATGATCGGGTTCCGCGCCGAGGCCGTTTCCGACCGGATCGACGTGGACAACGTGGAGGTGGTGGAGGCACGGTGGTTCACGGCGGCCGAACTTCGGTCGCGCATGACGGACTCCGCTGGCGGCGGGCCCTACCGGGTCGACTCGATCGACAAGGTGCTCATCGACCAGTGGCTGGCCGACGTGGAGTGAGCCGGCTTGCCACCCTGTCGGGGGGAATGTGAGCCGAACTCGACGCGGAACGCGCCGACCTGGCAATCGACCGAGCCCACGCACATCTCCGGCATGCGCAACGAGCTCGAGCGTCCGACCGGCGCCGGCCTCGTCGTCGAGACCGAGCCCGGACTGTACGCAATCCCCACACCCGGAACAGCCGACTGACCGCGTGACCTGCCCGCACCCCGTCACAACGACGAAACGGACCTGGCCTCGCTCAACGCCCTCTGAGGCGCCGTCAGGCGGGGCCGCCCGAGCCCGACCTGGCTGCCCCGGGGCCGGCGGCGCGGTGTCTATGCTGCACCGCATGGACATCGTGATCCCGCTCTTCGAGGACTTCGAACCGCTCGACGCCATCGGACCGTACGAGATCCTGGCGTACGTGCCCGGGGCCACCGTGCGCTTCGTCACGGCCGAACCGGGCCTGGTGAAGGACGTGTTGGGGTCGATGCCGGTGCACGTCCCGACCGCCTACCAGGAGGTCGAGCGGTGCGACGTCCTGCTGGTCCCGGGCGGCGGCAGCTTCCTGCGGATGTCGGCCGACCAGGAGTTCCTGGCCTGGGTACGGCGGATGCACGAGGGCACCCGCTTCACCACCTCGGTCTGCACCGGCTCCCTGGTCCTCGGCGCGGCGGGCCTGCTCGACGGCCTGACCGCCACCACCCACTGGGCGGCCGTCGCCGATCTGGAGGCCCACGGCGCCACCTACACTGCCGAGCGGGTGGTCCGCCAGGACCGGGTGATCACCTCGGCCGGGGTGTCCTCCGGGATCGACATGGCGGTGCAGCTCGCCGCACTGCTCACCGACGAGGTGACCGCACAGGCGATCCAGCTCTACACCGAGTACGACCCCCAACCCCCGTACGACTCCGGCTCCCTGGCGAAGGCGAAGCCCGAGGTGGTGGCGCGCGCCCGCACCTTCGGGTAGCGGTTCAGACGCCGGCTCCGGTGCGGCCCGACACGTTCCACTCCATGGGGAGGGGCGCCTCGCAGAGGGCGCAGAGGTACTCGGCCTCGCGGACGACGTTGAGTTCCCGGCAGGCCGGGCAGCGGCGGAAGACGAATGCGTGGGTGAAGCCCGGCGGGTGCGCGATCCCGGCGAGGTCGAGGGCGGCGGCGAGTGCGGGCCAGGCGGGGCCGGGGTCGGGGCAGTAGCCGGTCGACTGGTTGGTCACCTCGTGGGCGGCCCAGCCGTCGGTGCCGTCCGCCGCCTCGAAGGCGATCTCACCGGCGCAGAGCACCGGTGCGCCGCCCGCGCAGACCACGTGCTCGCTGCGGCGCGGGGCCAGGCGGAGCCGGCCGGCCAGGTCCACGACGTAGGTGAACGGCTCGGCGGGTTCGGGGCCGGGCCGGGAGGCGAGCCAGGCGGTGAGGTCGCCGGGCGAACGTATCGGGGTTCCCTCCAGGGCCGGGGCGAGGAGGCGCCTCAACTCGGGCGGGCCCACGTAGGGGTGGGGCCGGTGGGTGGTGGTCATGCGGTGAGGAGCGGGGCGAGGGCGGTGCGGAGGCCGTCGGGGGTGGTGTAGTGGTGGCCCGTCATGCCGAGGGCGGTGGCGGCGGTGACGTTCTTGGGGCTGTCGTCGATGAAGAGGCAGCGGTCGGGGGCGGCGCCGGCCAGGGCGGAGGCGTGGTGGTAGATGGCGGGCTCGGGCTTGGCACTGCCGAACACGGCGCTGTTGACGACGTGGTGGGCGAGGTCGGTGAGGCCGAGGTCGGCGAGGCCCTGGTCGGTCCAGGGGGTGCCGTTGGTGACCAGGACGAGGGGGCAGCGCAGACGCACCTCGCGGAGCAGGGCCACCACCACCGCGTCGGCGTGGACGGGCGTGGTGGTGAAGGCGGAGGCGAGGCCGCGGGCGGTCGCGGCGTCGGTGCGGGCCGTCAGCGAGTCGGCGATCAGGTCCGCCCACCGGTGCTTGGTGAGCCGGCCGAGGATCAGCGGCTGGGCGACCTCCGGGGCGAAGGCGGCGGCGTAGGTGCTGCCCTCCGGGAGCCCGGCCCCGCGTTCCAGGACGGCGAGTTCGGACTGGTCGAAGTGGCGGATGACGCCGTCGAAGTCGCACAGGACGGCGTCGAAGGGGGAGGAAGTCACCCGGTCTGGATATCACAGGGGGGAGGAGGGCGGTATGGGGAGCAGTGGCGGGACGGCGGCGGCACTGCGCCACGTGTGGTGGATCGTGGGCGGCGCCGGGTCCGGGAAGAGCATCGTGGCACGGGAGTTGGCACACCGCTTCGGCTGGAGGTGAGTGGTCACCCCGGGGGCGCGGGGAACTGCGCGGGTCGGGAGGCGGCTCGTCGGCAACTGAGGCTCTGTCAGCCAGTTGCAGGTGCTGCCGTTCCCCTGCGCGTCCGCGCGGCGGAGCCGCACATCAGCAGAGCCCCGCGCCCCGGGGTGACCGTTTGCCGCGCGGCCCGGAGGGCGGGCCTCAGGGGCGCCAGTAGCCCTGGGCGTGGAGGCGGGGTTTGGGGAGGGCGAGGTCCTTGCGGGCGAACTGGGCGAGGGTGCGGGTGGTGGCGGTGTCGCAGGCGATCCAGAGGTAGGCGTCGGTGGGGTCGCCGAGGAGGGCGGGGAGGGTGGTGCGGACGTCGGTGGTGAGGGCCGCGCCGGCGGACTCGCGGGGGACGTGGCGGACCTCGTGGCGGTCCGGGTGGGTGCGGAGGGGGAGGGCGCGGTCGGAGGGGTGCTGGGTCTCCAGCCAGATGGTGGCCGGGGTGTCGGGGAGGGCGGTGAGGAGGGAGGTGAGGGCGGGGGCGGAGGCGCTGTCGCCGATCAGGAAGAGGTGACGGGGCGTCGGGTCGGGGAGGGTGAAGGCGGAGCCCTGGAGGGTGGCGTGGACGGTGTCGCCGGGGGTGGCGGTGCGGGCCCAGTCGCTGGCGGGGCCGTCGTGGAGGGCGAACTCGATGGCGAAGGTGCCGTTCGCCGGGTCGGGGTCGACCAGGGTGTAGGCGCGCTGGTGGGGGCGCCCGGCGTTGTCGAACCAGAGGCGCACCCACAGGGTGGGGTGGACGCCGGTGGCGGCGAGCAGGCCGCCGTCGGTGAGGTGGAGGCGGCGGCAGTGGTCAGTGACCTGCTCCGCGCCGGTCACCGTGAACGTGAAGTCCCGGCCGCGCAGCAGCTTGAGGACGACGCCTTCCCAACCGTGGCCCATGGAGTGCTCCCTCTGTCTGACCCTCGAAGTTCGGTTAGCCTAACCTAACTCAAGCAGGGTTGGTCTGTCCGGGCCACAGGGGCGGATCCCTTGGTGCGTCCACGTCCTGACGGAGGGTCGGCTGGCTAGCTTGGCGGCATGCACACCGCGGCCACCCCCGCCCTGGCCATGCTCCGGCTGCTCGGCGGCTTCCAGATCTCCCAGGCGCTCTACGTCGTGGCCCGGGCCGGGCTGGCGGACCGGCTCCTCGACGGGGAGCGGACGGTGGCGCAGCTGGCCGGGGCCACCGGGCTCCGGGCGGATCCGCTGGCCCGGATCGTCCGGGTGCTGGCCGGGCAGGGCGTGTTCACCCTGGACGCCGCCACCGGCCTGGTCGGCCTCGGGCCGCTCGGCCGTACGCTCGTCTCGGGGGCGCCGGACTCCGTCCGCAACATCGCGCTGACCTGGATGGAGACCCACTACCCCGCGTTCGCCGAACTCCGGCGCACCGCCGAGGACGGCGGGCCGGCCGCGGACCACCGGTACGGGATGCCGTTCTTCGCCTGGCTGGCGCGGGACCCGGAGAAGGTCGCCACCTTCACCGCGGCGATGACCGACTTCGCCCGGGCGATCCGTCAGGACGCCTTCTCCGCCGTCGAGTTGGACGGCGCCCGGACGGTGGTGGACGTCGGCGGGGCGGACGGCGCGGTGCTCGCGGCACTGGCACGGCGGTACCCGGGGCTGCGGGGGGCCGTCTTCGACCTGCCGCACGTGGTGGCGGCCGCGCCGGCGGTGCTGCGGGCCGCCGGGGTGGACGGCCGGATCACGGCGGTGGGCGGCGACTTCTTCGTCGAAGTGCCGCCCGCGGACTGCTACCTGGCGGGGTTCATCCTGCACGACTGGTCCGATGGGGAGGCGGCGCGGATCCTCTCCCGGATGCACGAGGCGGCAGCCGTGCCGCACGCCCGGCTGGTGCTGGTGGAGACGGTGCTGGACCGGGGTGAGGCGCCCGAGGTGGCCGCGCTGCTCGACCTCACCATGCTCGGGATGCTGACGGGCCGTGAGCGCTCGTCCGAGGAGTGGCGCGCGCTGCTCGCCGGGGCGGGCTTCCGGCTCGACCGGATCCGGGAGACCGGCGGGCCGATGTGCGTGATCGAGGCCACCCGGGTGCCGTGAGGAGGGCCGCCCCGTGGACGATGGGAGAGGGAATCAGCGGACGGACCCCGGGAGGACGGACATGTCGGCGAAGGTCGTCGTGGTCGGCAGCGTCAACGTGGACCTGGCGGTCAGGGTGCCGCACCTGCCCCGGCCGGGCGAGACGGTCTCCGGTGGCGGGTTGGAGCAGGGCACGGGCGGCAAGGGTGCCAACCAGGCGGTGGCCGCCGCGCGGCTCGGGGCGCGGACCGCGTTGGTCGCCCGGGTCGGGGCGGACGAGTTCGGCCGCCGCGCCCGGGAGGCGTTGGCGGAGGCCGGGGTCGAGGTCTCGGCGGTGACCACTGCGGCCGCCGCGACCGGGACGGCGCTGATCGTGATCGGCCCGGACGGGGAGAACACCATCACGGTCTCCCCGGGCGCCAACGCGGAGTTGGACCCGGCGGGCGTCGAGGCGCAGGCCGGGCGGCTCGCCGGGGCGGGGGCGCTGCTGCTCCAACTGGAGGTCCCGGTGGCCACCTGCCTGGCGGCGGCCCGGTCGGCGAAGGCGGCCGGGGTGCCGGTGGTGCTGAACGCGGCGCCGCTGCCGACGGAGATCGGCGCGGACCTGAGGGAACTGATCGCCGCGGCCGACGTGCTGGTGGTGAACGAGGTGGAGGCGGCCGGCCTGCTCGGTGGCGACGGGGGCGGCGACGGCGTCGGTGAGGTGGTCGGAGTTCCCGCCGCGCTGGGCCGGTTCGGGCCGGGCGAGGTGGTGGTGACGCTCGGTTCGCGGGGTGCGGTGCACACCGGCCCGGACGGGGCCGGGGTCCGCGTACCGGCCTTCGCCGTGGAGGCGGTGGACGCGGTCGGGGCGGGGGACGCGTTCTGCGCGGCCCTCGCGGTGGCCCGGGCCGAGGGCACCACCGACCTCGGTACGGCGGTCCGCCGGGCCTCCGCCGTCGGAGCGCTGGCCACCACCGGACGGGGCGCCCAGGGGGCGCTGCCGACACGGGCCGAGGTCGACGCCTTCCTCGCGGGCCGTACGGGCGTGCCGTCCTGACCCGGCGTCGGCGCCGGACCGTGGCGGCTTGATCGGCGTCACCCGGGCTGGCTAGCCTGCGGGGCATGGCCGAGACGACCGAGCAGGACCAGCAGACCCCGGGCCGCTCCGGCCCGTCCGCCACCGTGGAGGTCGAGGCGTACCGGGTCGGTGCGGTGCGGACCGAGTACGCGCCGGCCCACGACGGCGACCCCGACCCCGGCGAGATCGTCTGGACCTGGGTGCCCTACGAGGAGCGGGACGGGCGGGGCAAGGACCGCCCGGTGCTGGTGGTGGCCCGGGAGGCCGGCGGCACGCTGCTCGCGGTCATGCTCTCCAGCAAGGGCCACGACCACGACGCCGACTGGGTGCCGATCGGCGCGGGCCCGTGGGACCGCTCGGGGCGGGACTCGTGGGTGGCGCTGGACCGGGTGATGCGGGTCCACGACGCCGGGATGCGGCGGGAGGCCTGCGCCCTGGACCGGGCCCGGTTCGACCGGGTGGTCGAGGCGCTGCGGCGGCGCTACCGCTGGTCCTGACGGACCCTCTGCCGGGCGGCGGCGGATAATGGCCTGGTCGCGGGGCCCGTGGGCGGTGCCGGACGGGTGAGCGAGCGGGCAGGAGCGGGCGGATGGGTCTGACGGCGGGTCAGCGGGTGCGGCTGGTGGCGGACCTCGGGATCGGCGAAGCGGTGGCCGGGGAGACCCCGGTCGGCTTCCTCTCCCTGGGTGCCGGGGCCGAGGGCACCGTCGAGCGGGTGGACGGCGAACTCCCCGAGCCCGAGGGGGTCCGCGAGTACCGCCGCCTGAAGGACCTCTTCGACGACTACGGCCACACCATGCCCGAGGAGAGCCGCAAGCGCCTCGAAGCCCAACTCGCCGCCCTCGAACCCGAGTGGACGGCCCACCAGGCCCACGGCCCCCTGGTCACCGCCCGCATCCGCTTCGACAACGGCCTGGTCCTGGACGCGGCTCCCGAGGAGATCCTCACCCCGGTCTAGGGGGCGACCTACCGGTCGGGCCCCCTGAGCCGGTCGGCCACGCGCAGGCTGTGCCGGAGGTCTGCCGCGTAGCGTTCGGGCTGTGCCCGTGCGAGGGTGCGGTAGATGGCGACGGCCTGTGCGATGGTGCGCAGGGCCCTTTTTCGCCGACCCGTCTCCCCGAGGTCGATGGCGAGGTTGTTGAGGGCGTCGGCCAGGGCATGAAGGTGGGTGTCCGGGTCGTTCCGTGCGAGGACCAGACGGATGGTGACGGCCTCCTCGAACAGTGGGAGGCTCTCCTGGTGTCGGCCCGCCGTGCCGAGGTCGACGGCGAGGTTGAAGAGGGCGTCCGCGAGGTAGCGGAGGTGGGCGTCCGGGTTGATGTCTGCGAGGCTCCGGTGGAGGGCGACGGCCTCCCGGCCGACGGCCAGGGCCTGCTTCCGACGACCCGTCTGGCCGAGCCGCAGGGCGAGGTTGAAGAGCCCCCGGGCGTAACCGGCCAGGTGGGCATCGGGGTTGCTCTCGGCGAGGGTGTGGTAGTGAGCGACGGACTCCTCGAGCACGGCCAAGCCCTCCTTCTCGCTGCCGGTCTCGCTGAGCTGGTTGGCGAGGTTGTTGAGAGCCGTGGCGAGGCCGTCCAGGTGCGCGTCCGGGTCGGTCCCGGCGAGCGTGCGGTAGTGGTCGACGGCCTCCCTGATCACCGGCAGGCTCTTCCTCAGGCGGCCCGTGTCCTGGAGCCGGACGGCGAGGTTGTTGAGGGCCATGGCGAGATCGGTGCGGTAGGCGTCCGGGTCGGCCGATGCGAGGGTGCGGAAGTGGTCGGCCGCTTCCCGGGCGGCGGCCAGGCTCTTCTTCCGGTGGCCCGCCTCGCCCAGCTGGTTGGCGAGGGTGGTGAGCGCCACGGCGTAGGAGTAGAGGCTGGTGTCCGGGTCGTCGCTCGCGAAACTGCGGTGGATGGCGACGACGGTCTTGATCAGCTTCAGGGCGGTCTTTCGGTGACCCGCGTGGTGGAGCCGTAGGGCGAGGTTGCTGGCGGGACCGGTGAGGTCGGCCAGGTGGGCGGTATCGGGATGGGCCTTCAGCAGCGCCATGCGGCGGTCGACGATGGCTTGGGCCAGACGTAGGGCGGTGTCGGCAAGGCGGTTGCTGTCGGTGGGGAAGCGGCCGTGGAGTGCATCGAGGTCTTCGAGGGAGGTTGTGGGGTCGGCAAGGACGGTGTCCAGTGCGGTGATCAGGGGTGCGGGGCGGTCGGTTCGGGTCGCGGCGGTGACGATGTGCGGGGCGAGCACGCGGTGCTGACGGATGCACAGGTCGGTGAGGCGGGGCTCGAGGTGGCGGAGGGTGGGCTGGGCGGCGGCGCGGCCGTACACGGTGAGGAGCTGGGCGGCCTGGCCGGGGTCGGCGCCTTCGAGGAGGTGATCGGCGAGGTGCGGATCGGCTTCCAGGGTGCGGCCGACGTGGCGTTCGGCGAGGCGGTCGGGTTGCAGGGTTCCCCAAGGCGGCCCGCCCGGGGGAGTGGTGGGCGGGTAGAGCGCGGCGAGCCAGGAAGTGACCTGGTCGCGACGGTCACGGGGTTGGTCGGCGAGTACCGGGAGCCGTCGCCAGAGGAGGTCCGCCTGTGTCCGGTCGGTGGCGCCGGTGAGGTGGGCGGCCGCGAGGGCAGTCCTGAGGGCGTTCGTGCTCAGGGCGGGCCTGAGGCCGCGGGCGGCGGCCGCCTCGCGCCAGTACCGGTCTTCGTGGTCGAGCAGCCTGTCCTCGACGTCTCGGGCGTCAAGTCCCTTCCTGGAGAGTCCTGTTGGGGTGATCCGGGACTTCGTGTCGAGGAGGTCGGCGAGGGCGGTCATGTGGAGGGTGAGCGCGTTGCCGTAGGCGTCCTGGCCCAGGTCCCGGGGCGGGGTCAGGGTGGCGGCGGCCGCGGTCCAGTCGTGGTCGGCGAGGCCGGGGACGAGGGGCAGGGCGGTGGCGAGTGCCCGGGCGGCCCGGCGGTAGTGGGCGGCCCGACGGCCGGCGTCGTCCTCCAGCGGACCGAGCCGGTGGGTGCGGGCGGTGCCGAGACGGGCCCCGGCCTGCCGGGTGGCCGTGCGCGCCTGGTCCCACCAGTCGCCGTCGGTCCGTGCCAGCAGCAGGAGTTTGAAGGGGCTGCGGCCGGGGTGCTCGGTGGCGGCCTCGACCAAGGCAGCGAGCTCCTCGGGGCGGGTCTCGGCGTAGTCGAGGACGACGAGGAGGGGCCTGGTCGCGCGGCCGAGTCGGAGCAGTTGGTCGGGCCGGGCGCCGGTCCGAGGCCACAGCGTGCTCCAGCCCCTGCTGCCGAGCAGGTGGGCGAGTTGGTGGGCGAGGCGGGTCTTCCCCTGTCCGGCGGGGCCGTGCAGCAGCCACGCCCCGAAACCGCGCGGCACGCACCAGGCTTCCAGCTCCGCGAGCAGCCTCCGGCGGCCCCGGAAGGGGACGGTCTGCCGGCCGGCCTCCAGCAGGGCGGTCGGTGTCGCCGGGTCAGGTTGCCTGCTGGGGTGGTGGGTTCGGTCCGCGATGTCCTGGAACTCGACCTCGGCCAATTCCGCCCGCGGCCCGGCGCCGTGCGCGGCGAGGACGGCGCGGAACGCGGCGGCGTGGTGCAGGACGTAGGAGGGGACGACGTCGAGCCGTCCGTGGCCCGAATGGGCCCGGTCCGCTGCCACGACGCCGACCAGGTGGCGGTCGCAGTACACCGCGGCCCCGGACAGACCTGCCCAGGGTGACGGGCCGGGCCCCGCCCACGCGCTCACGGGTGTCCGCAGGTCCATGACGTACTGGTTGCCGGCGAAGCCGCTGCCGGGGTTCATCTCCCCGGCGAGGTGGGAGGCCTCGACGGCAGGGCCGGCCGACTGGGCCTCGTCCGGGGTGCCCCAGGTCTCGCAGGGGGTGCCGGGGATCGTGGTGCCCAGGCGTCCCCACAGGACCGGCGCGGTGGGTGGTTGCCAGTGCGGGGAGGCGTCGACGAGGACCAGCGCCGCGTCGTCCCGTCCCTTGGGAGTGCCGGCCCACAGCACCCTGGCGCGCGCGGTGCCGGTGCCGACGGGATGGAACACGGTGACCTCGGTGCCCACCGGGCCGGTGACGTGCGCGGAGGTCAGCACCAGGCGGCCGCCGACCGCGTACCCCGACCCGTGTCCGCCGGGGCCGGTCACCACCGCGAGCCGTTCCTGTTCCACGGCCGTACCCCCGTTCGGCAGGATGGGTGGGCAGGGGAGGGGTGCTACTCGATGCGGCCCGAGGTGTCGCCGGGGCCGAGCGGGCGGTCCTGGGAGGAACTCACGTGCACGGTCCGGCCGTCGGGACGCTTCGGGGTCAGCGTGAACGAGACCCGGTGCGTCCGGCCGCGGGAGAGACCGGCCTCGGTCTCCGCGCCGACCGCCCAGAGTTTGAAGCCGGCCTTGGCCTTGGCGTCCGCGCGCAGCTCGACCTCGAACTCCAGCTCCAGCGGGCCGACTTCGAACACCACCTGCGGGTCGTCCCCCGCCCTGGCGGCGGCCTCCAGCAGCTCGTCACGTACCGCAGCGACCGCGTCCGCCAGTGGAACGTCCATCCGGCCCACCCCTTCGAAGTTCTGACCGGTACTCATGCCGACACGGACACGGTAGGGGCAGGGAGCCCGCCCGCGCAGCTCTTCCGCCGGTCAGACTGATGGGAAACTTTCCTAACCAAGTTATTGACTGCACGTGGCCAGGTCGGGATGCTGAACTCCGCGTCGCCGGTGGCCACCTGTGTCCGCACGTTCTGCCTCCCCCTTCGATCAGAGAATCGAGTAGACGTGCAACGAATCAAGCGTGCCCTGGTGGCCGCCTCCCTCGCACTGACAGCCCCGTTGCTGGCTCCGACCGCCGCGACCGCCGCCGTGCCGGCCGGGATGGCGGCGGCTCCGTACGAGTACCTGGGCTGGGGCAGCCCGCAGAAGCCGACCGATGTCATGGCGGCCACCGGGGTGAAGTGGTTCACCCTGGCGTTCGTCCTCTCCGACGGCGGGTGCAACCCGAAGTGGGACGGGACCCGGGCGCTGAAGGGCGGTTCGGACGAGGCCGCGATCAAGTCGATCCGGGCGGCCGGCGGGGACGTGGTGGTCTCGGTCGGCGGGTGGAGCGGCAACAAGCTGGGTGAGAAGTGCTCCAGTGCGTCGGCGCTGGCCGGGGCGTACCAGAAGGTCATCGACGCCTACCGGTTGAAGGCCTTCGACATCGACATCGAGGACACCGAGTTCTCCAACGCGACGGTCCGTCAGCGGGTGGTCGACGCGCTGAAGATCGTCAAGACCAGGAATCCGGGACTGGTCACCTACATCACCATGGGCACCACGCCGAGTGGCCCGGACGCCACCGGGAAGGACCTGATCAGGCGGGGTGCGGCGGCCGGGCTGGCGAATGACGGCTGGATCGTCATGCCGTTCGACTTCGGCGGGCACAGCGGGACCATGGGCCAGGCCAGCGTCAGCGCGCTGGAGGGGTTGAAGGCGGCGGTGAAGAGCGCCTACGGGTACGGCGACGACGCCGCGTACCGGCACATCGGGGTCTCCTCGATGAACGGGATCACCGACGAGCCGGGGGAGACCGTCACCCTGGCCGACTTCAGGACCATCCTGGCCTACGCCCAGCAGCACCACCTGGCGCGCTTCGCCTTCTGGTCCGTCAACCGCGACCGCGCCTGCGGCTCGGGGACGGACGCCGACGCCTGCAGCGGGATCGCGCAGTCGCCGTACGCGTTCACCAAGATCGTCGTCCAGTACAAGGGTTGAGGAGAGACCGATGAGTGACGTCCGCAGAACGGTGAGAACGACGGCCCTCGCCCTGGCCGCGGCCGGCCTGGTGGCCGGGATCGTCGCGGTGCCCGGCACCGCGACGGCCGCCGCCACCCGCTACGAGGCGGAGAGCGCGGCGCTCTCCCAGGGCGTGGTGGAGGCCAACCACCTGAACTACTCCGGCACCGGGTTCGTCAACGGCGACAACGTGGTGGGCAGTTGGGTCGAGTTCACGGTGAACGCGGCCACCGCCGGGACGGCGAACCTGACGGTGCGCTACGCCAACGGCTCGGCCGCCGACCGCACCGCCGACCTCGCGGTGAACGGCACCGTGGTCCAGGCCGCCCGCTCCTTCCCGTCGACGGGGAACTGGGACACCTGGGCCGACTCCAAGGTCTCCGTGCAGCTCAAGGCCGGGGCCAACAAGGTGCGGCTCACCTCGACCACCGCCAACGGCCTGGCCAACCTGGACTACCTGGACGCCGACCAGCAGTCCACCCCGCCCACCGGCGGCCCGGCCGTTCCGTTCGGCAGCCACCAGTTCGCCTACGCGGCAGGCACGTTGAAGCCCAGCGGGGCCCAGGGCACCCTGGACCAGCAGGTGCTGGACAAGTACAACTCCTGGAAGTCCGCCTTCCTCAAGCAGAACTGCGGCAACGGCTGGTACCAGGTGATCTCGCCGGACGCCGACCACCCGTACGTGGCCGAGGGCCAGGGCTACGGCATGGTGATCACGGCGCTGATGGCCGGCGCCGACCCGAACGCCAAGGCCGCCTTCGACGGCCTGCTGAAGTTCGTGCTGGCGCACCCCTCGGTGAACAACAAGAACCTGCTGGCGGCCGAGCAGGACGTCAACTGCAAGTCCGTGAACGGCTCGGACTCCGCCACCGACGGGGACATGGACGTCGCCTACGGGCTGCTGCTCGCCGACCGGCAGTGGGGCAGCGCCGGGACGTACAACTACAAGGACCTGGCGGTCAAGCACATCAACGCCATCAAGGCGAGCGAGGTGAACCCCACCACCAAGCTGCTGCTGCTCGGCGACTGGTCGAGCTCGGGCGACCAGTACTACTACGTCTCGCGCTCCTCGGACTGGATGATCGACCACTTCCGGGCCTTCAAGAAGGCCACCGGGGACGCCGGTTGGGACGCCATCCGGACCGCGCACCAGAACCTGATCACCTCCCAGCAGACCAAGTACGCGGCCTCCACCGGCCTGCTGGCCGACTTCGTGGTGAACACCAACACCACCCCCAAGCCGGCCCCCGGCGAGGTGCTGGAGAGCCCCAACGACGGTGACTACGGCTGGAACGCCTGCCGCGACCCGTGGCGGATCGGGGCGGACGCCGTCACCAGCGGCGACGCGGCCTCGCTCGCCTCGGTGCGGAAGATGAACAGCTGGATCAAGTCCAAGACCGGCGGCAACGCCAACGCGATCGTCAGCGGCTACAAGCTGAGCGGCACCGCCTTCGACTCCGGCAACGACATGGCCTTCACCGCCCCGTTCGCGGTCGCGGCGATGACCGACCCGGGCTCGCAGGCCTGGCTGGACGCGCTCTGGGCCAAGATGGTCGCCACCCCGATCACGCCGTCCGTCTACTACGGCGGCAGCGTGCAGCTCCAGACGATGATCGTCGCTTCCGGCAACTACTGGACGCCGTGAGCGGAGCGCACCACCGGAAGGCCGGGGCGGCACCCACCGCCCCGGCCTTCCGGCCCTTTCCGACCTCCCCCACACCGGAGACCTCCCCCCATGCGCAGATCGCTCCTCCCCGCCCTGGCCACCGCGGCGCTCGTCGTCGGTGCCGGCCTCACCACCCTGCCCGCCGCGCACGCGGCGGCCCCGCGTCTGACCGCCGCCTTCGCCAAGACCTCGGTCTGGAACAGCGGTTACGGCGCGCAGTTCACCATCGCCAACTCCGGCGACGCCGCCGCCACCGGCTGGACGGTGGAGTTCGACCTCCCGGCCGGCACCACCGTCTCCAACAGCTGGAACTCCAGCCGGACCCAGAGCGGGCAGCACTACACCTTCGTGAACGCGGGCTTCAACGGAACGGTGGCCGTCGGCGCCACCCAGAGCTTCGGGTTCAACGTCGGCGGCGGCCTCGGCGAGCCGCTGAACTGCACCGTCAACGGACAGCCGTGCCAGGCGACTTCCACGCCGAGCCCGAGCCCGAGCCCGAGCCCGAGCCCGAGTCCGACCCCCACCCCCACGCCGAGCCCGACACCCAGCCCGACGCCCAGCCCCACGTCGACCGGCCCCGTGGTCGAGGTGGCCACCGCCGCCCAGCTGACGGCGGCGCTGGCCGCGGCCGCCCCCGGCCAGACCATCCGGCTCGCCCCCGGGGAGTACCACGGGGCCTTCCTCGCCCAGCGGCCCGGCACCGCCGCTGCGCCGATCACCCTCACCGGCCCGCGCAGCGCCGTGCTGGTCAACGACGGCCCGTCCGGGGAGGCGCCGTCCTGCCCGGTGCCGACGGCCAGCTGGGACCCGGGGTACGGGCTCTGGCTGTACGGGGCGCCGTACTGGAACCTCAACGGGTTCACCGTGAAGGACGCCAAGAAGGGCGTGGTGCTGGACGCCTCGCCGCACGTGACGGTCGACGGCCTGTACGTGCACCACACCGAGGACGAGGGCGTGCACTTCCGCCGCTCCTCCGCCGACGGCGTGCTGCGCAACTCGGTGGTGGAGTACACCGGTCTGGTGCAGCCGGGCTACGGGGAGGGGGTCTACCTCGGATCGGCCGGGTCCAACTGGGGCTGCCACGGCAACACCGACGGGGTGGACCGCTCCGACCGGGTGCTGGTGGAGAACAACCGGATCGGCCCCTACGTGGCGGCCGAGGCGATCGACGTCAAGGAGGGCACCTCGGGCGGGGTGATCCGGGGCAACACCTTCGACGGACGGGGCGTCAGCGGGCAGAACTCCGCCGACTCCTGGCTGGACGTCAAGGGCTTCGACTACCTGATCGAGGGGAACACCGGCACCTTCGCCGCCCCCGGCACCTTCGCCAACGGGTACGAGACCCACAACCCGGCCACCACTCCGGCCTTCCCGAACGGCTGCGGCAACACCTGGAAGGGCAACCGCTCCGACCTCGGCGGGGCCGGGGCCTACGCGATCAAGGTGACCTCGGTCTCGGCCTGCACCGCCCGGCCGAACCGGGTGTACGCCTCCAACACCGTCACCAACGCGCTCTCCGGGCTCACCAACGTCCCCGTGACGCCCTGACGGGACGCGGGCGGGGTCAGAGGTCCACGTCCAGGTAGGTGGGCCGGGGGCGGACCAGTGACCAGACCGAGGGGCTGAGGTCGCGCTCGTCACGGATGTGACCGTGCATCGTGCCGAGGTCCTTCTCGGTCTCCGGGCCGAGCTCCACCCGGTAGGCGCCCAGGGCGAGGTCGGGGAACTCGGCCCGGACCAGGCCGTGGCCGAGCAGGCCGGTCTCGAACGCGAAGTCGCTGACCCCGATCCAGCCCGGCACCCCGGCCGCCCGCAGCCGCAGCGAGCCGGTGACGGTGGCCTCCGGGTCCCCGTGGTACTCCCACGGGGACCAGTACTGGGCCACCACGTGCCAGGTGGCGACCAGGCCGGGGCGGCCGTTGTCGAAGACGGCGCGGGCCACCACCAGCCGGTGCCGCAGACGGGACCAGCCGCTCCGGCCCTCGTCGGTGAACTGGTCGGCCTCTAGGGCGGAGTCGATCCGGACGACGCTGGGGGCAGCGTGGTGACCGGTGCCTGGTGGGACGGACACGGGGGCCTGCTTCGGGTGGGGTGCGGGGGCGGGGTGCGGGGCGGGGTTCGTGCAAGTTCCGTGCAGGCTAACAGGGTTCGCACACGCCCACGGCGGGTTCGCTTGTGGCGAACCGATGGTGACGGTCCGTCACCTGTCCGTCATCGGCCCCTCACCACCGACGGGCGGCGTACCGGGCGGCCAGGCCGAGCAGCAGCAGGGCGAGCGATCCGGCGGCCAGCGGGCCGGGGGAGCTGCCGGTGACGGGCGGCTCGACCGTGTCGAAGCGGTTGGTGACCCGGAGTTCGGCCGGATCGGTGCCCAGCAGCAGGGCCCGTTCGGGGGAGTCGTGCTCGACGGTGACCTGCTCCGCGCCCGAGAGCCCCGGCTCGCCGAGCCAGCAGCGGGCACCGGCGGGCAGCGGATCGGCCAGGTCGTCCACGGGCCGCGCCGTCCCCGGGCGCAGCTGGTAGCGGCGGCGGTCCAGCAGGACCACCGGGGTGGAGCCGGGCGCGGTGGTGAGGGTGCAGCTGAGCTCGACGGTGAAGGCGCGGTCGCCCACGGCCGCGGCGCCGCTGCCGGTGACCAGCTTGAGCAGGGCGAGCGCCGCGGGGCGGTACTCGTTGGCGGCGGTCAGGGTGAGGTCGGGAGCCTCGGCGGTGACCACGGCGGCGTGCGGCTCGTCGGGGTGGGAGAGCGTCACCGTGCTCGCGCCGGACTCCGCTTCACCGGCCCAGCAGCGGGTGCCGGTGAGCAGCAGCTCGGGCAGGGTGACGGGCTGCCCCGCCCGGACGGTGACGGTGCGGTCGAGCACGTCCCGGCCGTCCCGGCGGCAGATCACGTGCAGCCGGAACTCCGCGTCCCGCAGGTAGCCGGCCCCGGCCAGCGGCCCGGTCAGCTCCTTGCCGAGGGTCAGGCGCCCGGCGTGGAAGGTGTTGGTGAGCTCGGCGGTGGCCAGGTCGGTGAGGCCCTCCTTGACCTCCACCCGGCGGACCGGCTCGGCCGGGACGTCGGCGCCGCCGTTCGCGGTCTCGGTGACGGTGCAGACCGCGCCGACCGGCAGGCCGTCCAGACGCCCCGTCAGGTGGTCGGGCCCGGTCAGCTCCAGCTCCCGGGTGAGCACGGCGGCCCGCCCGTTGAAGTCACAGTCCACCTCGAAGCGGAACGGTCCGGCCGCCAGCGGGGCGCCCGTACCGGCCAGCTTCTTGGTGATCCGGAGCGAGCCGACCGCGAACTCGTTGGTGATGATCACGGTCGCGGTCCCGCCGGCCGTGACCAGGGTGGCGGGGACGGGGGCGGGGGAGGAGACGACGACCTGCGGCGAGTTCACCATCTGGTACCCGACCCGGGTGGCGCCGCCGTCGTCGGTCTCGTCGACCACGCACCGGCTGCCGTCCGGCAGGTCGGTGACGGCCTGTGAGCTGCCGCCGGTGAGCACCAGCTGCTGCGGGAAGCCCGGCAGCCGGGTGCCGTTGAAGGAGCAGTCCACGGTGACCTTGAACGGACCCTGGCCGACGGCCTCGGCGGCCGGCCCGGTGACCCGCTTGGCGATCACCAGGTCCTTGCGCGGGTACCGGTTGGCGATCTCCTGCTGCTGCCAGACGGTGGCGTCGGCCGCCCGCTCGACGGCCACCACGACCGCGTTGGCCTCGCCCTGGTGGTCCGTCCTCGCCCCGGCCGACTCGGTCTCCCAGAACCGGCAGACCGCACCCACCGGCACGCCGCCCAGTTCGAAGGGCTGGTCCGGGCCGAACTCGGTCTCGCCCGACCGCACTTCGACGTTCTCCCCGCCCGCTGTGGTGAGCAGGCAGGAGTAGGCCAGCCGGAACGGCCCGACCGGCACGCCGGCCGGCGGGTCGACCACGTCCTTGAGGATCCGCACGTTGCCGAAGACCAGGCCGATGCCCGCCTTCGGGGGCTCGGTCACCGGCAGCCGGGTGGTGGTGCCGCCGACCCGGACGGTCTCGGTGTGCGCGAAGGAGTTCCAGGCCACCGAGGCGTAGCCGGGCACGGTCAGGTCGGCCGGGGCGCGGAACGGCAGGGTGAAGGTGACGGCGCTGCCGGGTGCCATGCCGGACGGGAACTCCACCTCGGTCTCGAAGGCGGTGGCGTGCGTGGTGTCACCTCCCCAGGTGGCGGCCGCGCAGGCGCGCCCGGGGGTCTCGACCTTGCGGCCGCAGGGGTTCCCGGTGCCGGTGTAGGAGATGGCGGCGGTGCCCGCGCCGTCGTACCGGACCGGACCGGTGAGGGCGGGGACGGTGTCCCACTGGGTGCCGCGCTGTTCGCCGCCGAGCAGCACCCCGGTGTCCTTGGGCGCCGGGAAGACGTCCAGGAGCTGGAGCGAACGGGCCGGTTCGGTGCCGGTGTTCTCGATCCGGACCAGGAAGGAGAAGTCCTGGCCGGGCCGGGTCAGCGCGGTGCACGGGTAGCGGGTGTAGACGGTGCCGTTGACGGTCGTCTCCGGACAGCGCGGGTCGCCGGCCGGGACGGGCTTGCCGGTGTTGGCGTCCTGGTAGCCCAGCGAGCGGTCACCGGTGACCCACTTGGCGGCGTCGAAGGAGACGCCGGAGCGGGAGGTGACCCGGGCCGAGGAGGTGCAGAAGGTGCCGGTGCCGTACCGGGGGTCGTCGGTGACGGTGCCGAGCCGGGGCGAGGAGGGGTCGCAGTTGACCTTGGAGACGGTCTCCGAGCCGGCGCCGAACACGTTGGTGATGGTGGTGCCGGCCGCGACGCCGCCGTTGAGCTTCACCTGGTAGCCGAGCACCACCTCGCTGCCGGGGTAGAAGGTCCAGCCGGGGAAGCGCCAGCGCAGCTCGGTGATCCGGCCGTCCGCGTCCCGCCCGGGCTCGAACAGGACCTCGGCCGGCCGGGTCGCGCCGTCGGGCACCGTCACCTTCACGGTGTACGGGCGGCCCTGGTCGCCCTGGAAGGAGTCGTCGAACCGCAGCCCGCTCGGGACCTCGTCCACCACCACCAGGTCGGGCACCGGCGCGGTGCCGGTGTTCCCGACGTGCAGGTTGAACGGGGCGACCGAGCCGGGGCTGAGCACGGTGGTGGCCGGCTCCTTCTCCACCCGGAGCAGGTTGCTGCCCTCGCGCACGCTGAGCGAGGCGGTGGAGTCCGGCACCGGGAAGGTGCCGCCGTCGGGCTGCAGCCGGCTCTCGCCCGCCGCGGACGCGGTGTCCTCCAGCAGGTCCGGGACCGGGGTGCCCGGGGCGGAGCGCAGGCCCGTGCGCGGACGGACCGTCAGGCAGACGCTGCTGCCCGGGCAGTCCTGGTAGTTGGGCGCGGAGGTGGCGGGCAGGATGCCGTACCCGCCGGTGGAGCTGCTGAAGGTGACCCGGACGCCCTGGATGTCCGCCGGGTCCACCCCGGCCGGGAAGCCGGGCTTGGTGGAGGAGGTCGGCGTGCCGGTGACGAAGACCGGCGGGTTGCTGCGGCAGCCGGTGGTGCAGACGTCCACCTGCACCCGGTCGGCGCCGTTGGGGAAGGTGATCCCGGCCAGGGCGGTCACCGTCACGGCGTCGAAGAAGTCCGGGTCGGTGTCGGTGACGACCAGTCGCCTCAGGCCCAGGTTCCCGGTGTTGACGGTGGTGAGCCGCAGGGTCACGTCCTGCGGGGCGACACCGGTGACGGGGCGCAGCACGGTGCTGGGGGCGAGTGTCTTCTGCAGCGAGGCGGCGGCCTTGGCGGGCTTCACGTCGACGGCGGGGGAGCAGCTCGGGTTGCCGTCGGCCCTGCCGTCGATCGTCACGGCGGCACAGTTGTCGATCCGCCCCGAGGTGACGCCCGGCCGCAGCCGGACGGTGACGGTGGCCCGCATGAACCCCTTGGGCGGGATGCCGTCCGGCTCGGTGATCCGCACGCCCTTGGCGCGGGCCAGCAGCGCGCTGTCCGGCGGGACGTAGGCCACCCAGGAGTTGACGGTCGGGTCCCAGAGCTCGACGCCGATGTGCAGGGTGCGCGGGCTGCCGTCGGTGGAGACGCCGACGATCTCCAGCTGGTCGAAGGGGTTGTTCGGCGCCAGCGGGTCGGCCGGGTCGGTGACCTGGACCTCGGGCTGGGTGACGTTGCCCGAGTTGGTGTAGCCGAGGCTGAAGGTGAGGTCCTGGCCGGGCGGGACCTCCGTCCAGGAGGAGGACTTGAAGCCGTTGCCGTCGGGGTTGCGCTCCTGCACCTTGAGGGCGGCGCAGTCGGTGACGGCGGCCGAGCCGGAGCCGTTGGCCGGGTTGGCGGCCGAGGCGTCGGCGCAGTCCTGCACGCCGTCCCTGGTGTCCTCGGCGGTCACCTTGGAGTTGAGGGTGCCGTTGACCGACAGCTTGCCGGTCGCGCCGGGCTGGATGGTGCCCCGGCCGCCCTGCTCGCCCTTGTAGGTGACGGAGATCCGCCGGGGCGGGGCCCCGGCCGGGCAGCCGGTGGAGGCGCGCACCTGGGAGACGGGTGGATTGGTGAGGGTGACCGGTGCCGGGGTGGAGCCGTCCCGGCAGGTGACGGTCAGGGTCGCGGTGGTGGCGCCGGCCGGGAAGTCGACCTTCAGCTTGGCGGCGTCGAACTTGTCGAACTCGCTGCCGGCGGTGGCGGAGTCCGAGGGCTCGGTGACGGTGAGCTCGGAGACCGCGAAGGGCGAGGTGTTCTTGGCGTTCAACTGGGCGGTGACGCCGGAGTCCTCGCCGCGGACGGCGGTGCCGTTCTGGGTGAAGTCACCGCGGTTGTCCGGGAAGAAGCGCTTGTCCAGGTCGACGGTGGCGATGTTGGGCAGGATGTCGTGGTCCGCGCAGGCGGGCAGGCCGATCACGGTGAACCTGCTGCCCGCGTCCTTCACCGCGGAGTCGGCGCAGTTGCGCACGGTCTTGCGGGCGGCCGGGCTGATCTGGGCGCCGCCGGTGCGTTCGGTGCGGCGCAGCTTCACCTGCATCGGCACGGTGGCGCCGGTGGCGTCGTAGGGGAGGGTGGCGCCGGTCGAGTTGGTGAACTCGTAGCGCACGCCCGTCACCTGACCGGCCGTCACTCCGGCGGGCAGGGTGAGGTCCGGGCCGGGGACGGCGGTGCCGCGCACCCACTCGTTCTCCGCGCAGCGGCTGCCGGGCGGCTTGGTGCACACCAGCACGGTGACCCGGTCCGCCCCGGCCGGCATCCGGCTCACCGGGCCGACCGAGACCAGGTCGAAGTTCTCGTACAGTTCGGCGGTGTCGTCCTGGACGTCGAGGCGGCTGATCCCGTCGGGGGTGGCCGAGGTGTTGGCCGCGCCCAGGGTGACGGTCGAGACGCCGTCGCCCTGCGCCACGTCCGAGGTGGGCTGCCACTTCTTGGTGGCCTTGGCGTCCAGCATCTTCGGGACGGTGACGGTCTGGGTGACGCTGCCGACCACCTCGGTGGCGTTGTCTGCCCTGGCGACGGCGGTGTTGGTCACCGTGTCGCCGTCCTCCAGCGGCCCGGTGGCGGGGACCTTCATCCCGATCGACACGTCCGCGGTGGTCCCGGCCGGCAGGCCGACCGAACCGGCCGGGTTGGGCGGGGAGGCGAGCGGGCTCCTGAAGTCGATCCGCAGCCTGCGCGTCGCGGGGTCGTACGTCACCTGCTGGGTCGGGGTGGAGGGCGGCAGCGAGGTCAGGTCGAACTCGGGCGGGAGCACGTCCTCCAGGTGCGCGTTGACGCAGGAGACGGAGAGGGAGGAGCAGGAGAGCGTCAGCTTGTAGGAGAACGCCGACCCGGGGACCAGCGGGTCAGGTGCCCCCTCGACCGCCTTGGCCAGCGTCATCACCGGCCCGGCGGCGTGGGCCGGCGGCGCCCCGACGAGCGCGGCCGCCAGGCCGAGCGCCACCGCCGAGGCCACCGGCCCGCGCAGCTTCCGTCCGGCCCGGCGCCCGAAGTCCAACCCGACCATGCGCATCCCGTCGTCCGACGTCATCCGGCCTGAATGATCGTCAGATTAAGGAGCGGGCCCCTGCGCCGTTCAGGGCGACGCGCCCGGGGTACCCCGGATGGCGCAGGTCGGCCCGGGTGCCGCGGGTGCTACGGGTGCTGCGGGCGGTCGAGGCGGTAGACGTAGTGCAGGCGGTCGTCGGCGGGATTGTCGGGCTCCAGGTCCGCCTCGACGTAGCGGTGGAAGCCGGCCTTCTCCAGGGCCCGCCAGGAGGCGCGGTTGGCGGCGTGGACCGGGACGACGAGGGCGGTCGCGGCCGGGTGGTCGGTCCAGGTCGCGGCGGCGACGGCGCGCAGCACGCGGGTACCGAGGCCCCGGCCGGTCAGGTCGGGGTCGCCGATGAGGTAGTCGAGGGTCATGCTGCAGGCCGGGACCTCGGCCTGGGCCGCCAACTCGCCCATGTACTGCGGATAGTCGGCGATCCAGCAGCGCTGCACCAGGGCGACGGGCCGGCCGTCGAGGGCCACCAGGAGGTCCTCCGACGGCTCCTCGCCCCGGGCGGCCGGCCCGAAGTCCCGCTCGACCGCCTCGGGCGAGGTCTCGTGGTTCCACCAGCGGGCGACGTGCGGCCGGGCCAGCCACTCGGCGAGCAGCGGGAAGTCGGCGGTGGTCAGCCTGCGCCAGGTGATGGTCATGCGGAGCCTCACGGTGTCGGAGCCGGGTCGGTTCCCCGCCTTTGTCCCAGACCGACGGCCGGTGTGTCACCGGGATTTCGGCGGCCGGTGTCGTGGGACCGGCTCGCACCGGAGTGCGCGCGCCCTCTGGCCGGACCCGGCCGGGTGGCCGACCCTTTTCGTGACGGGGGCATCGGGGCGGACGGGGGAACGGCAGTGTTCATGGACAAGCGCACGGCGGCGCGGGTGGTCCTCACCTTGTACGGGGCGTGGCTGATCGGGGCGGTGCCGCTCGCCGTGGTGGTCACCGTCTTCGTTCCCGGCCCGGCGTTCCTCCTGGCTCCGGTGGCCCTGGTGGCGGGAGTCCTGATGGTGGCCCGGCTGTCGATCCGCCTGGAAACGCCGGTGGGGCGGTGGGTGCACCGGCGCCGTCGCGAGCGGGGCAAGGCCCTCCCGGTCGACAAGGACCTGCTGATCCTGCTGCTCACCATCGCGGTGAGCTGGTCGGTGGCCGGTGCGGCGGCGGCCGTCCTGACCCTGACGTGAGGCGGCGTCAGGAACGCGGGTACTCGACCCGCCGGGCCGTCCGTCGGGACTCCACGGGGATTTCGCGTTCCGGGGAAACCGGTCCCCCGGTGCGGATGCCCCTGTGGGGGGAGGGCGGCGTCCTCCCCCGGGGGCTGGTCCGCGCGGTGGGCGGACCGGGAGGCTGGGGCGGTCGTACGGGGGCTGGAGGCGGAAGGGCTGCCGCTGATGGACGGGACGCTGGACCGCTTCCTGCCACGGTGCCACCGCCGGGCGGTGCACCGCATCACCGTGGCGGCGCCGCCGGAGCAGGTCTGGGCCGCCCTGTGCGCCGTCACCCTGGCCGAACTTCCCCTCCCGCGCGCCCTGTTGAGGCTGCGGATGCTACCCGGGCGGCTGTGCGGGGCGGGGCCGGGGCCGGTGGAGGACGGCGTGCCGCCGGCCGAGCTGTTCCGCCGCGCCGGCCGCTGGGTGACCCTGCTGGAGGAACCGGGCCGGGCGCTGGTGCTCGGCCGGGCCGCGCGGTTCTGGCGCCCGGTGCCGGAGGGCTCGCCGCCGCTCCGGGACGCGGCGGGGTTCCTGGCGTTCGAGGCGCCGGGGTACGCCAAGGCGGTGATCCCGCACGACGTGCTGCCGCACGGCGACGGCTCCCTGCTGGTGACCGAGACCCGGGTGTGCGGCACGGACTCCCGCTCCGCGCGGCTGTTAGCCGCGTACTGGTGCCTGATCCGCCCGGGGGTCGGCCTGATCAGGCGCAGCGCCCTCGCGGCGGTCGCCCGCCGGTGCGGCGGCCCGCGCCGCCGCTGACGGCCACCTGCTCGGTGGGGGCGGGAATCCGGGCTGCCCAGAGCTGGACGCGTTGCGGAGAGGTGAAGGGCTCCGGGGTGCCGGTCAGGCAGCCGGTGCCGGGGCGGCGGAGCCAGTCGGAGCGCAGGGTGTCCCAGGCGCCCCAGAGTTGGGGGGCGTCGCCCTCGCGGGGGAGGGGGCGGGGTTCGTAGCGTTCAGGCATCGGGGGTCATCCGCCAGGGGAGGGAGGTGACGTGCTGGAAGGTGCGGTGCTCGGGGTGGGTGGTGAGGTGGGCGAAAGCCGCGCCGCGGGCGTCCTCGAAGTGGGTGGACGGCAGGGTGTTCCACCCGCACGGGGCGCCCTCCTCGTTCTCGCTGGCGCACTGGAAGAGGTGCAGCGACGGCAGCGCGTCGGGCTCCGGGTCGGGAGCGAAGGTCCAGCTGGGCAAGGGAGTTCGGTCCTCTCGGGTGGGGTGCTCAGTCGTCCGTGACCTCGGCCCAGACGGACGGCAGGCCGCCGTCGCCGGGGTCGGTGGTGCCGTACCCGGTGACGTGGTCGCCGCCGAGGACGGCCAGCAGGCCGGGCCACCGTTCGGGCGGGACGTCGGGGAGCGGGAGGGAGAGGCGGACGCGGGTGCCGTGGCGGGTGACCTCGGCCGGCAGGCCGGTGGCCTCCTTGATCGCCGCCTGGACCTCGGACACGCGTGCGCCGTGCACTCGCCCCCCTCTATGCGTAGGGCTTCACTATATGCATAGAGTAAGGGTGGGCGGATACTCTGTCACCAACCTGCGGCAACTGGGAGGACGCGCCCGATGAGTGACGAGCCATCGCCGTACCTCCACGTGGCGGAGCGCATCCGCGAACGCATCGTCACGGGCGAGTTCGGCTCGGGTGACAGGCTCCCGTCCCTCACGCAGCTGGCGGCCGACTACGGCTACAGCATCAGCGTCGGCCAGAAGGCGTACGGCCTGCTGGAGCAGGAGGGGCTCGTGGTCGCGCGGCACGGGCGCGGGTACTTCGTCGGCTCGCAGGACGCACCCGCGCTGCTGACCCGCCGTCAGGGCGAGGGCGTCACCGGGTCCTGGCGCTCGGAGTCGGCCACCGCCCGGGCCACCGAGCCCGTCGCGGCCCGCCTGGAGATCGAGGCCGGTGACCCGGTCATGCACACCAAGTACGTCCACCTGCTCGACGGCGCCCCCTCCGCCCTGATGGAGAGCTGGGAGCCGATGGCCGTCACCGGCGGCACGCTGATCGTGCTCCCCGAGGCCGGCCCCTACGGCGGCATCGGCGTCGTCGAACGGATGGCCGCCATCGGCATCGAGGTCGGCCCGCCGGTCGAGCGCGTCACCGCCCGCACCCTCACCCGCGCCGAGGCCCAGACCCTCGCCACCACCCCGGGCGGCCCGGTGCTGGCCATCGAACGCACCCACCACGACGACGCCACCGGCCGCCCGGTCGAGACCGCCGACCTCGTCCTCCCGGCCGACCGCTGGGCCGCCGAGTACGGCGAGCGGCCGCCCCGCCGCGGCTGAGGCCGCCCGCGCGGTCGCGCGCCGGGTTCGATCCCGCCCCTACCGGAGTGTGACCGCGATCACGCTCCGGATCGCAAAACCGTTCGGCCTCCCGTCGCGTGTGTTGCTGATGAGAACTGTGCGACCACTGACGATGCGGGGGAAGACTGTGCGGATCCGACCGGACTACCCACGGCGGGGGCGGCGCGGGGTGCGCCGCTGGTTACCGTCCTGGCGGCAGGTGATCGGAACGACGGTGCTGGGGACGGCCCTGGTGGGCGGGGCGGTGTGCTGGCGGTACGCGGTGACCGAGATACCGAAGGACCTCAACTCCTTCGCCACCCAGCAGAACAACGTCTACTTCTGGGCGGACGGCACCGAGATGGCCCGGACGGGGCTGGTGAACCGTCAGGAGGTGCCGTTGGAGAGCGTTCCGGAGTCGGTGCGGTGGGCGGTGCTCTCGGCGGAGAACGCGTCGTTCTACTCGGATCCGGGGATCTCGGTGAAGGGGATCGGCCGGGCGGTGCTGACCCTGGTGACGGGCGGGGACACCCAGGGCGGGTCGACCGTCACCCAGCAGTACGTGAAGAACATCTACCTCAACCAGGAGAAGAGCCTGGACCGGAAGGTCGACGAGGCCTTCATCGCGGTGAAGCTCGACCGCAGGCTGAGCAAGGACGAGATCCTGGCCGGCTACCTGAACACCAGCTGGTTCGGGCGGGGCAGCTACGGGATCGAGCGGGCCGCGCTGGCCTACTACGGCAAGCACGCCTCCGAGCTCGGGCCCAGCGAAGGCGCCTTCCTGGCCGCGGTGTTGAAGGGGGCGGGGCTCTACGACCCGGTGCTGGGCCCGGAGAACCGCAAGCGGGCGGTCGACCGCTGGTCCTGGACGCTGGACCGGATGGTGGAGACGGGGCACCTGTCGAAGGAGGAGCGGGCGAGGTACACCGAGTTCCCCGAGCCGGTGGAGCGTCAGCCGCAGACCGGGCTCAGCGGGCAGACCGGCTACCTGGTCGAGTTGGCGCGCTCCTACCTGGAGGCCAACGGCGGGCCGTCGGCGGCCCAGCTCGACCTCGGGGGCTACCAGATCCACACCACCTTCGAGCGGGAGCGGACGGCGGCCCTGGCCCGGGCGGTGGAGGAGCAGGGCAGGAGGCTGGACCCCGCGCACCGCCCCGCCGACGTCAACGTCCGGGTGGGTGCCGCCAGTGTGGCCAACGACGGCCGGATCCTGGCGCTGTACGGCGGGCCGGACTACCTCAAGCAGGGGTTCAACAACGCCAACACCTCGAACGTGCCCGCCGGTTCGGCGTTCGGCCCGATCGTCTACGCCTCCGGCCTCGACCACGGCGTGCAGCGCAAGCGCGGCGAGGCCCGGACGCCCGTCACCCCCGGCACGCCGTACGACGGCAACGACGGCATCAACGTGATGACGCCCGAGGGGCCGTACTGGGGCCGCAACGGCAAGATCGTGACGGCCGTCAACGACGGGCGGCGCTCCTACGGCACCATCGGCCTGCGCGCCGCCGTCGAACAGTCCGTCAACGGCCCGATGGCCCAACTCGGCCTGGACGTGGGCCTGGACCTGGTCCGCCGCACGGCGCTGGACCTCGGGATCCTGCCCGCCACCCTCGGCGAGTCGGTGCCCGCCTTCGCGCTCGGCAACTCCCGCCCCAGCGCGATCCGGACCGCCGGCGCCTACACCGCCTTCGCCGAGGGGGGCGTGCGGACGGACCCGTACTCGGTCACCGCCGTCACCCGGGGCGGGGAGCCGGTGAAGCTCCGACTGCCCGCCGCCGCACGGGTGTTGAAGCCCGAGGTGGCGCGCCAGGTGGACGAGGCGCTGAAGGGCGCGGTCCGGGAGGGCACGGCGGGCGCGGCGCGGACCGCCGGTCCGCAGGTGGCGGCGAAGACCGGCACCACCCAG
Source organism: Kitasatospora sp. NPDC051853 (assembly GCF_044452665.1). Taxonomy (NCBI): domain Bacteria; kingdom Bacillati; phylum Actinomycetota; class Actinomycetes; order Kitasatosporales; family Streptomycetaceae; genus Kitasatospora; species Kitasatospora sp. NPDC051853. The sequence continues at coordinate 731,123 of NZ_JBITBY010000001.1, forward strand.
GACCGGACGGCGGGCTGGTTCGTCGGGTACGCCGGCGGGGTGTCCACCGCCGTCACGGTGTTCCGGATGGACGCGAAGAGCATGCAGCTGTCCAGCCTGGAGGGGCTGGCCGGAGCGGGGCCGGACACCCCGGACTGGAGCCACCCGGCGGCGGTCTGGGCGAGCTATACGAACTCGTGAGGGAGGGTGGTCACCCCAGGGGCGCGGGGAACTGCGCGAGGCGGAAGGACGAGATCCATGTGCCGGGTACGGACGCTCACTTGCACGTGGATCCCCGTACCCGGCAGACGGGCCGGCTCCTTCCGCCTCGCGCAGTTCCCCGCGCCCCCGGGGTGAGACCACCTGCCTACTTGACGAAGGTGGCCCAGTCCGGGGACTGTGCCGGGTCCAGCTGGCGCAGCCGCTCCAGCACCTTCGGGTCCTGGGCGTCCAGCCAGTCGGCCAGCTGGCGGAAGGAGACGCACCGCACGCCCTCGCGGCGGCAGACCGACTTCACCACGTCCTCGACGGCCTGCATGTAGATGCCGCCGTTCCAGGTCTCGAAGTGGTTGCCGATGAACAGTGGTGCCCGGCTGCCGTTGTAGACCCGTTCGAAGCCGTTGAGGTAGCCGTCGCGGGTCTCCTTCAGCCAGGTGGGGTACTTGCGCGGGTCGCCCTCGGTGGAGTCACCGGACTGGTTGGCCAGGAAGTTGAAGTCCATCGAGAGCACCTGGGTGTTGCGCCCCGGGTAGGGCAGCATCTGCAGCGGGAAGTTCCAGATGCCCTCCTTCTTCAACGGCCAGACCTGGAACTCCCCGGTGGAGCTCGCGTCGTAGCGCCAGCCGTAGTTCTTGGCGGCGGTGAGCAGGTTCTTCTGCCCCTCCAGGCAGGGGGCCCGGCCGCCGGCCAGGTCCTTGCGGAAGTCGAAGGGCAGCGGCGGGAGGGAGGTCAGGCCGGTGTTGGTCTTCCACTTCTCCACGAAGGAGTAGGCCTGGTCGATCTCCGAGCGCCACTCCTCGACGCTCCACTGGCCGCCGCCCTTGGCCTCGCAGAAGTGGCCGTTGAAGTGGGTGCCGATCTCGTTGCCCTCCCGCCAGGCCTCGCCCAGCTCGTGCAGGGTCTCCTTGATGTGGCCGTCGGTGGGGAAGGAGATCGCCGAGTCGCCGGGGTCGTGCTGCGGCGGGTGGTAGAGGGTGCGTTTGCTCTTGGGCACCAGGTAGATGCTGGTGAGGAAGAAGGTCATGTCCGCGTTGTTCTCCCGGGCCACCCGGCGGAAGCGGGAGAACAGGTGGTCGTCGTTCTCCAGCGCCCCGTCCCAGGAGAACACCACGAACTGCGGCGGTTTCTGACCGGGCGCCAGCTTCTCCACCGGCGGCTGGCCGGGCTGCGGCCCGGTGGAGGAGGTCGAGCCGTCCCCGATCACCCGGACCTGCCCGTCCCAGGAGGGGGAGGGGCTGGGCGAGGGGGAGGGTGGTGGGGACGGCGGCGGGGTGGTGGTGGCGGAGGCGGTGGCGCCCACCGTCGTGACGGCCGGTCCGCCGCCGCCGGCCGTCCCCACCGCCAGCACCACCGTCACCGCGGCCGCAACCGCCCCCGCCGAGAGCTGAACTCGCCCGGCCCGCCTGATCCCTGCCATCGACACCGCCCCTGGATGATCTCGCTCGTGAACTGACGATCATCCAGATGGACGCTTCGGGCGTGTGCGATGGTTACGTTCGGGCAGCGAACTGCCCGAACGGGCAGCCGCCGGTGCCCCGTCAGCCGTCCAGGCGGTCGACGGCGGTGACCCGCAGGACGGCGCGGCCCTCCTCGTCGGAGCCGTAGAGGTCGACCTCGGCGCTGATGCCCCAGTCGTGGTCCCCGGCCGGGTCGTCGAAGATCTGCCGCACCCGCCAGGAGCCCTCCTCCGGGTCCTCCTCGATGAGCAGCATCTTGGGGCCGCGGGCGTCCGGACCGGTGCCCAGGTCGTCGTGCTCGTCCCAGTACGGGTCCATGGCGTCCGCCCAGCGGTCCGCGTCCCAGCCGTACTCGTTGTCCAACTCGCCCAGCTCGTCCCAGCGTTCGAGCGCGCAGAGCTCCACCCGGCGGAACATCTCGTTGCGCACCAGCACCCGGAAGGCGCGGGCGTTGGCGGTGACCGGCGCGGGCTTGTCGTCGAGGCGGACCTCGGGGGCGGCCGGGTCGGTCGGGTTGGCCAGCTGCTCCCACTCGTCCAGCAGGCTGGAGTCGACCTGGCGGACCAGCTCGCCCAGCCAGGCGATGACGTCCTTGAGGTCGTCGGTCTTGAGGTCGTCGGGGACGGTCTGCTCCAGTGCCTTGTAGGCCCCGGCCAGGTAGCGCAGCACGATGCCCTCGGTCCGGGCCAGCTCGTAGAAGCCGACGTAGTCCGAGAAGGTCATCGCCCGCTCGTAGAGGTCGCGGACCACCGACTTGGGGGCCAGCGGGTGGTCGCCGATCCACGGGTGGGCCCGGCGGTAGACCTCGTAGGCGTGGGTGAGCAGCTCCTCCTGCGGCTTCGGGTAGGTGATCTCCTGGAGCCGCTCCATCCGCTCCTCGTACTCGATGCCGTCCCGCTTCATCTCGCCGATCGCCTCGCCGCGCGCCTTGTTCTGCTGGGCGGCGAGGATCTGGCGCGGGTCGTCCAGGGTGGCCTCGACCACCGAGACCACGTCCATGGCGTAGGAGGGGGACTCCTGGTCGAGCAGCTCGAAGGCGGCCAGCGCGAAGGTGGAGAGCGGCTGGTTGAGCGCGAAGTTCTCCTGGAGGTCCACGGTGAGGCGGACGATCCGGCCCTCGGCGTCCGGCTCGGGCAGCCGCTCGACCACGCCGCCCGCCAGCAGCGAGCGGTAGATGGCGATGGCGCTGCGGATGTGGCGGCGCTGGGCCGACTTGTCCTCGTGGTTGTCCGTCAGCAGCTTGCGCATGGCGTCGAAGGCGTTGCCGGGGCGGCCGATGACGGAGAGCAGCATCGCGTGGCTGACCTTGAAGCGGGAGACCAGCGGCTCCGGGTCGGCCGCGATCAGCTTCTCGAAGGTCTCCTCGGACCAGGAGACGAAGCCCTCCGGGGCCTTCTTCCGGACCACCTTGCGCTTCTTCTTCGGGTCGTCGCCGGCCTTGGCGACGGCCTTCTCGTTCTCGATCACGTGCTCGGGGGCCTGCGCCACCACCTGGCCGACGGTGTCGTACCCGGCCCGGCCGGCCCGGCCGGCGATCTGGTGGAACTCCCGGGCCCGCAGCATCCGCACGCGCTGGCCGTCGTACTTGGACAGGGCGGTGAACAGCACCGTGCGGATCGGCACGTTGACGCCGACGCCCAGGGTGTCGGTGCCGCAGATCACCTTCAGCAGACCGGCCTGGGCCAGCCGCTCGACCAGGCGGCGGTACTTGGGCAGCATGCCCGCGTGGTGCACGCCGATGCCGTGCCGGACGTAGCGGGAGAGGTTGCGGCCGAACTTGGTGGTGAAGCGGAAACCGCCGATCAGGTCGGCGATGGCGTCCTTCTCCGCCTTGGTGCACATGTTGATGCTCATCAGCGACTGGGCGCGCTCGACGGCTTCCTTCTGGGTGAAGTGCACCACGTAGACCGGCGCCTGACCGGTCTTCAGCAGGTCCTCGAGGGTGTCGTGCATGTTGGTCCGCTGGTACTCGTAGAACAGCGGCACCGGGCGGGTGGAGGAGCGCACCACGGTGGTCGGGCGGCCGGTGCGCCGGGTCAGGTCCTCCTCGAAGCGGCGCATGTCGCCGAGGGTGGCGGAGATCAGCAGGAACTGCGCCTGCGGCAGCTCCAGGATCGGGATCTGCCAGGCCCAGCCGCGGTCCGGCTCGGCGTAGAAGTGGAACTCGTCCATCACGACCTGGCCGATGTCGGCCCGCTCGCCGTCGCGCAGCGCGATGTTGGCCAGCACCTCGGCGGTGCAGCAGATGATCGGCGCGGTCGGGTTGACGCTGGCGTCGCCCGTCATCATGCCGACCTGCTCGGTGCCGAAGATCTTCACCAGGTCGAAGAACTTCTCCGAGACCAGCGCCTTGATCGGCGCGGTGTAGAAGGTCCGCTTGCCCTCGGCCAGCGCGGCGAAGTGCGCACCGGCCGCCACCAGGCTCTTCCCCGAGCCGGTGGGGGTGGCGAGGATGACGTTGTTCCCCGAGACCAGCTCGATCAGCGCCTCCTCCTGGGCGGGGTAGAGCGTGATGCCGCGGTCCTGCGCCCATTCGGCGAAGGTCTCGTACAGCGCGTCGGGGGTGGCGGGCTTCGGCATCAGGTCCAGGAGGGTCACCGGGACATCTTGCCTGGTCGAGATCGTCTTGGGCAAAGGGGATCAGGTGGGGGAATCACGGCGCGGTCGGGCGCGTAATCCCCGGGTACGGGTGGAAGAACTCCTAGCCTCAGCTCTCTACAGCGAGGAGCGGACGATGAGTCGAGTGGTACGCGCTGCCCTGTTCCAGACCTCCTGGGCGGGTGACCAGGAGGCGATGCTGGCGGTCCACGAGCAGGCGGCGCGCGACGCCGCCGCGCAGGGAGCGCAGGTCATCGGGTTCCAGGAGGTCTTCAACTCCCCCTACTTCTGCCAGGTGCAGGAGCCGGAGCACTACCGCTGGGCGGAGCCGGTGCCGGACGGTCCGACGGTGCGTCGGATGCAGGCGCTGGCCAAGGAGCTCGGCCTGGTGATCGTGGTGCCGGTGTACGAGGTGGAGCAGGCGGGCTTCTACTACAACACCGCCGCGGTGATCGACGCCGACGGGTCGTACCTCGGCAAGTACCGCAAGCACCACATCCCGCAGGTGAAGGGGTTCTGGGAGAAGTACTACTTCAAGCCCGGGAACCTCGGCTGGCCGGTCTTCGACACCGCGGTCGGCAAGGTCGGCGTGTACATCTGCTACGACCGGCACTTCCCGGAGGGCTGGCGGGCGCTGGGCCTGGCCGGGGCCGAGATCGTCTACAACCCCTCGGCCACCAGCCGGGGCCTGTCCGCGTACCTGTGGCAGCTGGAGCAGCCGGCCGCCGCGGTGGCCAACGAGTACTTCGTGGCGGCGATCAACCGGGTCGGCACCGAGGAGTACGGCGACAACGACTTCTACGGCACCTCCTACTTCGTGGACCCGCGCGGGCAGTTCGTGGGTGACGTGGCGTCCGACAAGGACGAGGAGCTGGTGGTGCGCGACCTGGACATGGGCCTGGTCGAGCAGGTGCGCCAGCAGTGGGCGTTCTACCGCGACCGCCGCCCGGACGCCTACGGCCCCCTGACGGAAGCCTGAGGGGGCGTCGGATGAGCAGGACGGTCATCCGCGGCGGTCTGGTGATCACCGCCGCCGAGGAGATGCACGCGGACGTCCTGGTGGAGGGCGAGGAGGTGGTGGCGCTGGCCGCCACCGGCAGCGACGCCGCCGGGGCCTGGACGGCCGACCGGGTGATCGACGCCACCGGGATGTACGTCATCCCGGGCGGGGTGGACGCCCACACCCACATGCAGCTGCCGTTCGGCGGCACCGAGGCCAGCGACACCTTCGAGACCGGCACCCGGGCCGCCGCCTTCGGCGGCACCACCACCATCGTGGACTTCGCGGTGCAGTCGGTCGGCTCCTCGCTGCGGGCCGGGCTGGACGCCTGGCACGACAAGGCGGCCGGGGTCTGCGCGATCGACTACTCCTTCCACATGATCCTCGGCGACGTGAACGAGTCCAGCCTCAAGGAGATGGACCTGCTGGTGGATGAGGGCGTCACCTCGTTCAAGCTGTTCATGGCCTACCCCGGCGTCTTCTACAGCGACGACGGGCAGATCCTGCGGGCCATGCAGCGCGGCGCGGCCAACGGCGGGCTGGTCATGATGCACGCCGAGAACGGCATCGCCATCGACGTGCTGGTCGCCCAGGCGCTGGCGGCCGGCAAGACCGACCCGCGCTACCACGGCGAGGTGCGGCGCGAGCTGCTGGAGGCCGAGGCCACCCACCGGGCGATCAAGCTGGCCCAGGTGGCCGGCGCCCCGCTCTACGTCGTCCACGTCTCGGCCGCCTCGGCGGTGGCCGAGCTGGCCAGGGCGCGGGACGAGGGGCTGCCGGTCTTCGGCGAGACCTGCCCGCAGTACCTCTACCTGTCGACGGACAACCTGGCCGAGCCCGGCTTCGAGGGCGCCAAGTACGTCTGCTCCACGCCGCTGCGGCCCAGGGAGCACCAGGCCGCGCTCTGGCGCGGGCTGCGCACCAACGACCTCCAGGTGGTCTCCACCGACCACTGCCCGTTCTGCTTCGTCGGGCAGAAGGAGCTCGGGCGCGGGGACTTCTCCAAGATCCCGAACGGGCTGCCGGGCGTGGAGAACCGGATGGACCTGCTGCACCAGGCGGTGCTGGACGGCCACCTGACCCGGCGTCGGTGGATCGAGATCGCCTGCGCCACCCCCGCCCGGATGTTCGGCCTCTACCCGCGCAAGGGCACCGTCGCCCCCGGGGCCGACGCCGACCTGGTGGTCTACGACCCGGCCGCGGAGCAGACGCTCTCCGCCGCCACCCACCACATGAACGTGGACTACTCGGCCTACGAGGGCCGCCGGCTCACCGGCCGGGCCCGCACCGTGCTCTCCCGGGGCACGGTGGTGGTGGACGAGGGTGCCTACCTGGGGCGGCCCGGCCACGGCCGCTACCAGCCGCGCTCGACCTGTCAGTACCTCTAGAGGAGCGTGACCTTGGACATCGGACTCGTCCTGCAGACCGACCCGCCCGCCCAGCTGCTGGTGGAGCGGATGAAGCGTGCCGAGGCGGCGGGGTTCACCCACGGCTGGACCTTCGACTCGGCGGTGCTCTGGCAGGAGCCGTTCGTCATCTACAGCCGGATCCTGGCCGAGACCTCCCGCCTGACGGTCGGCCCGATGGTGACCAACCCGGGCACCCGGACCTGGGAGGTGACGGCCTCGCTGTTCGCCACCCTCAACTCGATGTACGGCAACCGCACCGTCTGTGGCATCGGGCGCGGCGACTCCGCGATGCGGGTGGCCGGCCGCAGGCCCGCCACCCTGGACCGGCTGTCGTCCGCGATGCACGCCATCAAGGAGCTGGCCGAGGGCCGGGAGGCCGAGGTGGACGGCAGCCCGCTGCGGATCCCCTGGGTCGAGGAGGGCGCCTCGCTGCCGGTCTGGATGGGCGCGTACGGCCCCAGGGCGCTGGAGCTGGCGGGGCGTCAGGCGGACGGTTTCATCCTCCAGCTGGCCGACCCGTTCCTGACCGAGTGGATGATCAAGGCGGTGCGCTCGGCCGCCGAGAAGGCCGGCCGGGACCCGGCGGGCGTGACGGTCTGCGTGGCGGCGCCCGCGTACGTCACCGAGGACGACTCGCCGCAGGCGCTGGCGCACGCCCGCGAGCAGTGCCGCTGGTTCGGCGGCATGGTCGGCAACCACGTGGCCGACCTGGTCGAGCGCTACGGCGAGCACTCGGGGCTGGTCCCCGACGAGCTCACCGACTACATCCGCGACCGCAAGGGCTACGACTACTCCCACCACGGCCGCGCGGACAACCCCGACACCGCCTTCGTGCCCGACGCCATCGTGGACCGCTTCTGCCTGATCGGCCCGCCGCAGGCGCACCTGGCCAAGCTCCGGCAGCTGCGCGAGCTGGGCGTCGACCAGTTCGCGGTCTACGCGATGCACGACGCGATCGAGGGCACCATCGACGCCTACGGCCGCGAGGTGATCCCCGCACTCTAGGGCCCGTCCGGGGACGACCGGATCCGGCCAACGGTGGCGTGCGGCGCAGGAAGTGGACGGTGGTGCGTTTACGGCCTGATGGCGGATCGTCACCCCGTCCGCCGTACCGGGGGAGCGGCGGGCGGGACGGGTGGGGCTGACGGGTCTCCGGTGCTGGTGCGGGGCCGGTGGTGAAGGTGTGTCAGCTTGGCCGGTACGGGACTCCCTGTGGAGAAAGCGCGCGGTGAATGGTGTGACTGCGGGGACGAACTACCGAACGTTTCGTCGACCGCCCGCAACCCCCACACACCCCTTGGGAGGGATCATGCGCGACGAGATCATGTTCCAGGACGACGCGGCCGACCTGGACCTGGACCTGCGGATCTCCGAGGTCTCGGAGCAGACCCAGCAGTTCGGCCAGGGCACCTACACCTCGCCCAGCAGCTACGCGATCGGCACCCGCTGCCCGGTCTGTTGCTGAAGGTGAACTAGCGGACGCGGGGCGGGCCCAGGCCCGCCCCGCGTCCGCCGTGTACGGAGTGTACGGGGTGGACGGAACCGAGGCCGAGGGCGGGCACGTGCGAGCTGAGCTGGACATCTTCGAGGTGCGGGAGCCGGTGCTGGTGCGGACGGCGAGTACGCCGCGCGCGACGGCCGAGGCCCGGATCGACCCGGAGCAACCACTGGCAGGGATACGGGAGTTGGGCGCCCGGCCGCTGCTGCGGCAGGCCGTCGAGGTGGCCAGCGGCAGCCTGGGGGAGAGCCTGCGCAAGCTCTCCGACGACCGGGGCGCCGCGGCCCTCGGCCGCAAGCGCACCCTCTCCGCGGCCCGCACCCTCACCCGCTACGCCCGCCGCTCCGGCGGCCGCCCCACCCCCTTCGGGCTCTTCGCCGGCGTCGGCCGGGCCCGCTTCGGCGAGGTGGCCAAGACCGGCCCGGCCGGCCCGGGCCGGGTCTCGGTCCGGCTGGACGGCGGCTGGCTGCACCGCCGGGTGCTGGACTGGCTGGCCGTGCCCGGGGTGCGCCGCCGGGTGGACGTGGTGCTGGACGACCTGGCCGTGCTCCGCGACGGCCGCCTCACCCGGGACTCCGGCGGTCGTGAGGTCTCCGTCCGGGACAACGCCGTGGTCGCCGCCGTCCGGGCGGAGGCGGCCCGCCCCGTCGGGTACGCCGCCCTGCTGGCGCACCTGACGGAGTGTTTCCCCGCCGTCGGGGCCGAGCGGCTGGACGGGCTGCTGGCCGGGCTGGTCCGGCACGGCTTCCTGCAGACCTCGCTCACCCCGCACCGGATCGACGCGGCCCACCTGGACCGGATCGAGGCCGCCGTCGAGGGCGTGGTGCCCGGCGCCGCCGAGGGCCTGCGGGCCGTCCGCGCCGCGGCCGCCGCGCACGAGCGCGACCTGCCGGGCGGGGGCCGGGAGTCCTGGCGGGCGCTGCTGGCCGCCGTCCGTGCCCTCGACCCCTCGGCCGACGGGCACCAACGCCCGCCCGTCCAGGTCGACCTGACCTTCCCCGGCGAGACGGTGCTGCCCGCCTCGGTGGGCGAGGAGGTGCGCCGCTACGCCGCCGCCGTCTGGGCGATGACCCCGGAGTGGGGCAGCCTGGCCCACCTGCGGGACTACCGGGACCGCTTCGTCGAGCGCTACGGCACCGCCTCGGCCGTCCCGCTGGCCGACCTGGTGGACCCGCACCGGGGCCTGGGCCTGCCGCCCGAGTACACCGCCGAGGATCCGTACCCCCGCACCGGACCGGGCGCCGAGGCCGACCGGCCGCGCCGGGCCGCGATCGCCGAACTGGTCCAGCAGGCGGTGCTGGAGGGCGGCGAACTGGTGCTCACCGACGCCGACGTGCAGCGGATCGGGCGACTGGCCGAGCACGACCCGTCCGCCCGGCCGCCGCGCACCCTGGAGCTCTGCTTCCAACTGCTCGCCGACGGCACCGACGCCCTGGACCGGGGCGAGTACCTGCTGCTCGGCAGCCCGCACATCGGCTCCTGGACGGCGGGCGCCACCGCCGGGCGGTTCGCCGAGGCCACCGGACTGACCGCCGAGCTCGCCCGGCTGGTGGCCGAACCGGCCGACCAGGACGCCCTGTTGGCCCAGCTGGAGATCGCCCCGCGCGACCCGCGCTCGCTCAACATCGTCCAGGTGCCCCGGCTGCTCCCGCACCGGATACCCGTCGGCCTGCCCGACGACCGCACCGATCCGCACTGCCTGGACTGGCGCACCCTGCTGGTCGCCGCCGGGGCCGACGGCCTGCGGCTGCTGCACGGCCCGACGGGCCGTCAGGTGGTCCCCGTCCTGCCGCACATGCTGGCCCTGGACGCCCAGGCCCCGCCGGTGGCCCGCTTCCTGGTCGAGCTGGCCGCCGCCCGCCCCCGGGTCTGGACCGGCTGGGACTGGGCCGGGCTCGACACCCTGCCCTACCTGCCCGCCGTCCGGTACGGGCGGGTGCTGGTCTCCCCGGCCCGCTGGCTGGCCGGGCGCCGCCTGCGCGAGGCCGCCGCGACAGCTGACTGGGAGCGGGAGCTGGGGGAGTGGCGGCGGCGGTACCGGGTGCCGGACCGCCTGCAGATCGCCCGCAACGACCAGATGTACCCCGTCGACCTGCGCGAGCCCTGGGACCGCGAGCTGCTGCGGGCCGAACTCACCGCCGCCCAGCCGAGGTTCGTGCTCTACCAGGACCTGACCGCCGACCCGGCCCGGCTGGGGTGGAACTCCGGCCACGCCACCGAGATCGTGGTCCCGCTGGCCCGGGCCGGCGCCCCCGCACCCCGCCCGCCGGAGGCCGAACGGGCACCGCTGCGGCCCGCGCCGCGCGCCGTCCACCTGCCCGGTGAGGAGTGGCTGTACCTCAAGCTGTACGCCGAACCGGGCGCCCACGACGCACTGGTGGCCACCCACCTGCCCGCACTGCTGGCCGGGGCCGGGGTGGAGCAGGACGTGGACCGCTGGTTCTTCCTGCGCTACCGCGACCCCGAGCCGCACGTCCGGCTGCGCCTGCACGGCGCCGACCCGCAGGCGCTGCACGGGCGTGTGCTGCCCGCGCTGGCACGCGGCGTCCGACGGCTGGTCGACTCCGGGGCGGTGCGCACCCTGCAGCTCGACACCTACCGGCCGGAGACCGACCGCTACGGGGGCGAGGCGCTCCAGGAGGCGGCCGAGCGGCTCTTCCTGACGGACAGCCGCTCGGCGATGGTGCAGCTCGCGGCCCGGCGGGCCGGGGCGGCGGCGGTGCCGGACGAGGTGCTGGCCGCCTTCGGGCACGGGCTGCTGCTCTCCTCGCTGGGCGAGTGGGACTGGTGCTCCTGGGTGGACGAGGCCTTCACCAAGGGCCCGGACCACGAGCTCTACCAGCGCCACCGGGCCCTGGCCGACGGGCTGTTGCTGCCGGGCGGCTTCGCGGCGGCCTGCGAGCGGCTCGGCATGCCGGGCCTGGCGGAGCTCTGGTCCGCCTCCGAAGCCCCGCGCGCCTACGGCGAGTTGATCCTGGGCGCCGCGCCGGCCGACCGCGACGAGGCCCTGCACTCCCTGCTCCACATGCGCCACAACCGGCTCTTCGGCACCGACCCGGCCGCCGAGGCCCGCGGCTACGCCGTCCTGCGCGGCGCCGCCCGCACCGTCCTGGGCCGCCGCCGCACCGGCCGGGCCGCCGACTTCCGAGAGGGGAACGCCCGATGACCACTCCCGACCGCGCCGATCTGCGCGAACGGGCCGGGGCGGTGTCCGCCGCCGTGCTCGACCGGCTGGCCGATCCGGCGGCGACCGCGGCCGTCACCGCGATCCCGGACGAGGCGGCGGAGGACGGGCGGGGCGAGAACGTCTGGGCCGAGCTCACCCTCGGCAGCGGCAGCCCCGGGCTGGCCATCGCGTTCAGCGGCGGCGCCTGGCCCTACCCGGCCCGGGCGGCCCGGGCGCACGCCTATCTGGGGCAGGCGACCAGGGCGGTCGCCGAGAGCGGCACGGTGGCCGGCGGGATCTTCAAGGGGCCCGGCGCGCTGGCCTTCGCCGTGCTGCTGGCGCACCGGGCCACCGGTGGCTACGTCTCCGCACTGCACCGACTCGACGACTACCAGAGGGAGTTGGTCCGCACCGCGCTGCCCGCCGTGACCGACGCCCCGCTCACCACCATCGGCCACTACGAGGTGGTCCGCGGCATGACCGGCGTCGGCCGGTACCTGCTGGCCCGGGAGGAGGTCTGCCGCCCGGAGCTGGAGTCCGTGCTCGGCTACCTGACCGCCCTCTCCCTCGGCGAGGTGGAGCACCGCGGCCACCGGGTGCCGCGCTGGTGGTCGCTGGACGCCCCCCGGACCGGCTCGGAGCGCGACTTCCCCGACGGCCACCTCAACCTCGGCATCTCGCACGGCGTGGCCGGCCCGCTCGCCCTGCTCTCGCTGGCCTGGCGGCAGGGCGTCCGGGTGCCGCGCCAGGCCGAGGCGATCGAGGCCGGTGCCGCCCTGCTCTCCCGCTGGGCCGTCCGCGACGCCCGGGGCCCGTACTGGCCGCCGCACCTGACGCTGCGCCAGTACCTGGCCGGCCCCGACTCCTTCGACACCCCGCCCGGCTGGCCGTCCTGGTGCTACGGCGCCCCGGGCGTCTCCCGCGCCGTCCAACTGGCCGGCCTGGCCCTGGACCGCCCCGACTGGACCGGCCTGGCCCGCCGCTCGGTCGAGCGCCTGCTCACCACCCCGCCCGAGACCTGGGGCCTGCACGACCACGCCCTCTGCCACGGCTGGGCCGGTACGCTGCACCAACTCGGGTGCCTCAACGAGGAGTTCGGCGAGGAACGGATCGAACGCGTCCGCGACCGGCTGGCCGCCCGGCTGGTCTCCTCCTTCGACCCCGCCCTCCCCTTCGGCTACCGCTTCACCATGACCAAGGCCGACTACGGCAGCGACGTCTCCGGCTACCTGGACGGCGCGGCCGGCGTCGCCCTGGCCCTGGACTCCTACGCCACCCGGGGCACGGCCTCGGACTGGGACATGCCGCTGCTGCTCGCCTGACCGCGCCCCGCCCGCCTGACCGCGCCCCGCCCGCCGGGTCAGGCGCGGACGAAGCGGGCGATCGCCCGGCTGGCCTCGGCGACCTTCGCCTCGGCTTCGGCGCCGCCGTCCGCGATGGCGTCCTGGACGCAGTGGGCGAGGTGGTCGTCCAGCAGGTTCAGCGCCACCGACTGGAGGGCCTTGGTGGCGGCGGAGACCTGGGTGAGGACGTCGATGCAGTAGGTGTCGGAGTCGACCATCCGTTGCAGGCCGCGCACCTGGCCCTCGATCCTGCGCAGGCGCCGCACGATGTCGTCCTTCGAGTGTTCGTAGCCGGGCACGGGCTGCTCCTCTCGTCCGCTCCTGTGACTCCACGATACCCCCAGGGGGTATTAATGCAAGAGGGCCACCGCCCAGGGGCATGCCCCTGGGCGGTGACGGTGTGTCAGAGGGCCTCGGCCGGCGCGGGCGCGCCCGCCGGGGCGGCGGCGGTACGGAGGGTGAGGGCGGCGGTCAGGGCCGCGACGGCGGCGACGGCGGCCGCGCCGAGGAAGGCGGCGGAGAAGCCGTCGGTGAGGGCGGCCGGGTCGCCGAGCTCACGGGCACCGTGGGCGGCGGCCAGCGCGGTCATGGCCGCCAGCCCGAGTGCGGAACCGACCTGGTAGCTGGTGTTGACGATGCCGGAGGCCAGGCCGCCCTCCTCCGGGCGGGCGCTGGACAGGGCGGTGCCGAGCGAGGGGATGAAGGCGAGCGCCATGCCGGCGGCCGCGAGCAGCGAGGCGGGCAGCACGTCGACGGCGAAGGAGCCGTCGGGCCGGGCGAAGGAGAGCCAGAGCATGCCGGCGGCCAGGGCCAGCAGGCCGGTGACGATCAGCGGCTTGGTGCCGAAGCGGGCGATCAGGCGGGGTGCCAGGACGATCATCATCACCATGATGGCGGCGGTCATCGGCAGCAGTGCGGCGCCGGAGGCGAACGCGCCCAGGCCGAGCACCTGCTGGAGGTAGAGGTTGAGGAAGAACCACATCGGGATCCAGGCGGCGGCCATCAGCAGCTGAGCGGTGTTGGCGCCGGCCAGGCCGGGGCTGCGCCAGATGCCGAGGCGCATCAGCGGCTCGCGCCGCCGGGCCTGCAGGGCGACGAACGCGGCGAGCAGCAGCAGACCGGCCGCCAGCACGAGCCAGGTCGAGGCCGATCCCCAACCCGCCTCGGGCGCACGGACGATGGCGTACACGGTGGTGGCCAGACCGAGGGTCACGACCAGGGCGCCGAGCCAGTCGACGGAGCCGCGCCGCACGGCGGCGGCGGGCATCACGCCGGGGGTCAGGGCCAGGACGACGAGCGCGACCGGGATGTTGACGTAGAACACCCAGGGCCAGCTGGCGTACTGGGTGATCAGGCCGCCGAGGAAGACGCCGGCGGTGCCGCCCGCGGGCGCGGCCGCGCCGTAGAGGGCGAAGGCCTTGGTCAGCTCCTGCGGCCGGCTGCCGAACAGGGTGATCAGCAGGGTCAGCGCGGCGGGGGCGATCAGCGCCGACCCGGCGCCCTGGACGGCGCGGCCGACGAGCTCCACCCAGGCCTGGCCGGCCAGGCCCGCGGTGAGCGATCCGGCCGCGAGCACCGCCCAGCCCGCGGCGAACAGCCGCTTGGCGCCGAACAGGTCGGACAGCCGGCCGCCGAGCAGCAGCAGTCCGCCGAAGGCGACCACGTAGGCGTTGAAGACCCAGGACAGGTCCTCCTGCGAGAAGCCGAGTGCGGTCTGCATCTTCGGCAGGGCCACGCCGATGATCGAGGTGTCCATGATCACGATGAACTGGGCGAGGGCGATGAGCGCGAGCGCCGTCCAGCGGCGCGGCGGGGGTGGGGTGTTGACGTCGGACATCACAGGACTCCTATACCGGTGGGGGGTATGTCTCTCGGTGAAGGGAAACATACCCCCGGGGGGTACATGGTGCAAGGGAGGTGACGGAGTGGGCGGCGGACATTGACGGGTCGTCAGTTCGCGGCCGGGCGTCGGGGGAGGGTGCGGACGGTGCTCTCGGGCCCGGTGCAGCACAGTCGGCCGGCGAGCGCAATCGAACCTGATGGAGTGCGTTCGGCTGTGTTGACCGTCACATGACGGGGTCAGGACGATACGGCCCAAACCCTCCAGGGAAAGGTGAGTTCATCGTGACGGAGAGTCAGCAGGCCAGGGCCGTCCGGCTGCGGGAGTTGCACAAGGACGGCGTGCTGGTGCTGCCGAACGCCTGGGACGCCGGGAGCGCCGCGCTGATCGCGCGGGCCGGGGTCGCGGCCATCGCCACCACGAGCGGCGGGGTGTCGTGGTCGCAGGGGAAGCCGGACCAGCAGGCGCTGAGCCGGGACGAGATGGTGGAGCAGGTGCGCCGGATCGCCGCCGCGGTCGAGCTGCCGGTGACGGCGGACGTCGAGGGCGGGTACGGGCCGACGCCGGAGGACGTGGCGGCCACCGTGGAGGCGGTGATCGCGGCCGGTGCGGTCGGGATCAACCTGGAGGACTCCAAGCCGGACTTCACGCTGTTCACCGCGGAGGAGCAGGCCGACCGGATCCGCGCCGCCCGGGCGGCGGCCGAGCGGGCCGGGCTGCCCGAGCTGGTGGTGAACCTGCGCACCGACGTGTTCCTGTTCGGGATCGGCGAGGAGGCGGGCCGCCTCGACGACGTGCTGGCCCGGGCCGCCGCCTACGCCGAGGCCGGGGCGGACGGTCTCTTCGTGCCCGGGCTGCTGGACCTCGCGGTGATCGCCGAGCTGGTCAAGGGCCAGCCGCTGCCGGTCAACGTGATGGCCGGGCCCGGGGCCCCGACGGTGGCCGAGTTCGAGGCCGCCGGGGTGCGCCGGGTGAGCGTGGGCACCGCCGTGGCGCAGGCCGCGTACACCCTGGCGCAGCGCGCGGCCGAGGAGCTGGTGACCCGCGGCACCTACCAGGAGCTGGCCGGGGCGCTGGACTTCGGCACGGTGAACGGCGCCTTCAGCCGCTGACCGGGTTGATCGGCGAGGCCGATCAACGCTGTCGGTCAATGGCCGACTCCGCTGGAATGACCGGGAGTTGAGGCGGGTGGGCGGCCAGGTGCCGCCCGCCCGCGCACCGCATCCGAGCACAGCCGGCAGAGAGCGAGGACGAGCCAAGTGACCACCACGGCCGAGAGCGGGACCACGAAACCGGCGCCACCCCCACCAGGGGTCTTCGCCACCCTGCGACAGACGCCGGTCTCCGTCCGGTACCTGCTGGGCGGCGTCCTGATCAACCAGATGGGCGCCTTCGTCCAGACCTTCCTGGTGCTCTACCTGACGGCCCGTGGGCTGTCGGTCGGGCACGCCGGGCTGGCCCTGACCGCCTACAGCGTCGGGGCGGTGCTCGGCACCATCCTGGGCGGCGAGCTGGTCCAGCGGTTCGGGCCCAGGGCCACCATCACCGGTGCGATGGCCACCTCGGCGGTGATCCTGGTGCTGATCCCGGCGCTCAGCGGCGCGGGCCGGTTCCCGCTGCTGCTGGTGGCCGTGGCGCTGGCCGGCCTGGCCACCCAGAGCTACCGCCCGGCGGCCTCGGTGCTGCTGAGCGACCTGATCCCGGCCGAGCACCGGGTGATGGGCTTCTCGATGATGCGGATCGCCCTGAACGGCGGCGCCGCGCTCAGCCCGCTGATCGCGGCCGGGCTGATCCTGCTCGACTGGGACCTGCTGTTCTACCTGGACGCGGGCACCGCGCTGGTCTACGCGCTGCTCGCGCTCACCCTGCTGCCGAAGGTGGCGGCGCCGGTGGAGGAGGACGAGGAGGACGGGCCGAAGACGAAGGGCGGGTACGGGGCGCTGCTGCGCGACCGCAAGTACCTGGCCTTCCTGGCCTCGGTGCTGCTGGGCTCGGTGATCTACGTCCAGTACACCGTGGCGCTGCCGCTGAAGATCAGCTCCGAGGGGCACCCGACGGCGCTCTACAGCACCGTGCTGACCGCCTCCTCGGTGATCCTGATCAGCTGCGAGCTCAAGCTCACCAGTTACGTGAAGCGCTGGCCGCCGCACCTGGCGGGCGGCGTCGGCACCGCGCTGATGGCCCTCGGGGTGGCCGGGTACGGCCTGCCGTTCGGCTCCAGCGTGACGATCGTGCTCTGCACCGTGGTGTTCGTGTTCGGCGTGATGATCAGCGGGCCGACCATGTTCGCGCACCCGGCCACCTACCCGGCGGCGGTGAAGGCGCGTTACATCGCGGCCCACCAGGCCGGGTTCGGGGTCGGTCTGGCGCTCGGCCCCACCCTGGGGGTGCTCGCCTGGAGCGCGCTCGGGAACGGGATCTGGTGGGTCTGCGGGGTCGTCGGCCTGGTGGCCGCGCTCTGCGCTCACCTGGGCATGCGGGGGACACCCGCCGCCTGACGCACCGACACACGGGGGAGTGGGCCGCCGGGAGACACCCGGCGGTCCGCTCCCCCGTGTGCGTACTTCCTCCTTGATCAGGACGAGGGAAGGGGATGGGGCACATGGGGAGACCGGAGAGACCGGTGGACGCCTCGGGCGGAGCGGTGGCGGAGTTCGCCGGCCGGCTCCGCCGTCTGCGTGCCGAGGCGGGCAGCCCGACCTACCGGGACATGGCGCGGACCGCCATGTACTCCGCCTCGGTGCTCTCCAGCGCGGCCAACGGCCACCGGCTGCCCACCCTCCAGGTCGCGTTGGCCTACGTCGCCGCCTGCGGCGGCGAGCGGGAGGAGTGGCGGCGCCGCTGGCTGGACGCCGCGGCCCGGGGCGGCGTGCCGGTGATCGGCAGCCGCCCGGCGGCACCTGCCGACGCGGCGCAGGAGGCTTCCGGCGTCTCCGAGTTGACCTCGTGGATGAACGGCCGGGAGTCCGGGCAGGAGCGGGCCGGTGGGACCGGACCGTCATCGGACGGGGGCACGGGCGTGGGTACGGACTCCCGCGAGGGGGCGGACGCGGGCCCGTACGTGCTGCCGACGGCCCCGGACTTCGCGGCGCCGCCCGGTGGCCCGTCCGTGCCCGTCCAACTCCCGCTCCGTCCGCACGGGTTGGTCGGGCGCGAGGCCGAGCTCGGACGGCTCGGCGGCCCCGGCGGGAGCCCGGTGGTGATCAGCGGGCCGGTCGGGGTCGGCAAGAGCGGGCTGGCGCTGCGGCACGCGCACGACCTGGCCCCCTCCATGGTGGACGGCCAGCTCTACGCCGACCTCGGGCCGCTGGCCGAGCAGGACTACGACCTGTCCGGACTGCTCGGCTCCTTCCTGGCCGCGCTCGGCGTCGAGCCGGGGCGCATTCCCGCCACGGCCGACCAACGCGCGGCGCTCTACCGCTCGTTGATCGCCCGCCGCCGGGTGCTGGTGCTGCTGGAGAACGTGCACTGCGAGCGTCAGGTGAGACCGCTGCTCACCGACAGCGCGACCAGCACCACCCTGGTCGTCAGCCGCTCCGCCCTGCTCGGCCTGCGCGACGTCCGGCGGCTGCGGCTGGACCCGCTGGACCGCGCCGAGTCGCTGCGCCTGATCGCCGCCGTGCTGCCGGAGCGCGCCGGGGCCGACCCGGCCGCCGCCGACCGGCTGGCGGAGCTCTGCGGCGACCTCCCGCTGGCCCTGGACATCGCCACCCGCAAACTGCTGCCCCGCCCCGAGCTGCCGCTGCGCTGGGCGGTGGCCCGGCTGGCCGAACCGGCAGCCCTGCTGGACTGGTTGAGCGTCGGGGACCTCTCGATGCGGGAGTCGCTGAACTCCGCCCACCTCGCCCTGGGCGCCGCCGCGGCCGGGCTGCTCGACCGGCTGGCCCGGATCCCGGTGCGCGAACTGTGGGCCCAGGAGCCGCTGCTGGCGGAGCACGAGGAGCCGGTGCAGGAGCTGGTCGAGGCCGGCGTGCTCCGGCACGGGGCACGCCCCGGCGGCTACCGCCTGGACCCGCTGGTCCGCGCCTTCGTCCTGGACCGCGACCCCGCGCACAACCTGCTGCCCCGCCGCACCCGCCCCTTCCCGCAGATCCGGCCGGCATCGGGCTAGGCGGCGACGGCCCGTGCGGTACGGGCGGCGGGGGACAGGTGCGCCGTACTACCCTGGCCCGTATCTGACAGATCGTCATATCGCGCTCGGTGAAGGCCTGCTGCGCTCGGAGCGCCACGACGACGGAACGGACGAGAGGGGCCGGGCATGGTGTGGTCAGGGAAGTCGGTACGGAACGGCTCGCTACCGGGGGCGCTGGGTCTGGCGCTCCTGGTCGCACTGAGCGGCTGTGCGGGAAGCACCGGTGGCTCCGCGCAGGCCGAACCCACGAAACCGGCGCTGGACGTCTGCGCGTTGGCGACGAAGGAGGAGGTCGGGGCGCTCCTCGGGCAGGTGGTCGAGGGGCATCGGGACGACACTCCTTTGCCCAGCCTCACGCAGTGCAGCTACCGGTACGCCGAGAAGGGCCGCTTCGTCATCGTCAACCTGCTGCCCTACGAGGTCAGCCAGGCCACCAAGCCCGGTACGCCGGTGCCCGGAGTGGGTGACCTGGCCCTGTACGACCAGGCCAAGATCGGTGCCCACCTGTACGTGCGCAAGGGCTCGGTCAACTTCGCCGTCAACTATGCCTTCGACCCCCTCGCCGACAAGGGAGTGCCCGACGAGAGCTCCGCCCGGATCCGCGCCGGCCTCGTCACGCTGGCCGGTGCGATCGCGTCGAGGCTCTGAGGGGGCAGCAGGCACCTCCGGCCGATCAACTCCCGCGCCGGCGGGGTTGATCGGCGCTCCCGGACAAGACTGCCGACCAATTCCGCCCCTCGCTTCACTCGTCCCAACGAACCGCCCGGACACCGGAACGGCGGTTCACCCCAACCGCTTCCCCACGGGCGGCGGGACGAGCAGTGAGGTGGTGACAGCGCATGACCAACCACGAGGTCGAGGTGCTGGCGATCGGCGCCGGCCCCTCCAACCTGGCCCTGGCCGTGGCGATCGAGGAGTCCGGCTCGGCCGGACTGGCCGCGAACACCCTGATACTGGAGCAGTACCCGGACGTGAAGTGGCAGCGCAACCTCCTGCTGCCGTTCGCCCGCAGCCAGGTCTCCTTCCTCAAGGACCTGGTCACCCTCCGCAACCCGCAGAGCCGTTTCTCCTTCCTGGCCTTCCTCCACCAGCAGGGCCGGCTGGACGAGTTCGTCAACCTCGGCACCTTCAACCCCTACCGCCGCGAACTCTCCGACTACCTCCAGTGGGTGGCGAACTCCCTGGACCACGTGCGGGTGCGCCACAACGCTGCGGCCACCTCGGTGGCACCGCGGCTGGCCGACGACGGCACCGTGGCCGGCTGGCGGGTCACCCTGGCCGACGGCGACACCGTCGACGCCCGTGACCTGGTGGTCGGCACCGGCCGGGACGCCCACGTGCCCGAGGTCTTCGCCGGACTCCCGCAGGACCGGGTGATCCACAGCTCCCAGTACGCCACCCGGATAGCCCGCCACCCGGTGGACCGGCCGACCCGGGTGGTGGTGATAGGCGCCGCGCAGAGCGCCGCCGAGATGTTCGTCGCGGTCCACGACGACCTGCCGCTGAGCACCCCGACCCTGGTCCACCGCTCCATCGGCCTGATGAACTACCAGACCAGCAAGTTCGTCAACGAGCTCTTCTTCCCGTCCTTCGTCGACGAGTTCCACGGCACCGACCCGGCGGCCAGGAAGCAGATCCTGGACGAGCTGCGGCTGACCAACTACGCGGGCCTGGCCGCCCCCTTCCTCGACGACACCTACGCGATGCTCTACCGGCAGAAGCTCGACGGCACCCCGCGCTCCGCCGTCCGCCCGATGACCGAGGTGGTGGGAGCCCGCGAGGAGGAGGGCGAGGTGGTGCTGGAGCTGCGCGACCGCCGCACCGGCAAGGTCGAGCCGCTCCGCTGCGACCTGGTGCTGCTCGGCACGGGCTACGACCAGCGGATGCCCGCGATGGTCCGTCACCTGGCCGGACAGCTCGGCATCGAGGAGGTCGGGGTGAACCGCCGCTACCGGGTGGAGCTGGGCACCGGTGCCGGGCGCGGCGGGCTCTACCTCCAGGGCTTCAACGAGGCCACCCACGGCATCTCGGACTCCCTGCTCAGCGTGCTCGCCCAGCGTTCCCACGAGATCACCACCGACCTGCTCGACCGCCGCAGCGTCGCCGCCACGATCGGAGGCAACTGATGGAGCCGGAGATCCGCAGACTCGACCGGGCCAACCTGACCCCGGCCTACGGCATCGAGGGCGAGCGGCTCAAGCCCTGGGCCCCGCTCAACTCCCCGTTCGAGGGGGCGTGGTGCGTGGTGCGGGCGGGCGGCGCGTCCGACCCGCACAGCCACCACGAGTACGAGATCTTCATCGCGCTCAGCGGTGACGGCGCCCTGGTGGTGGACGGGGTGGAGCGCGAGTTCAAGGCGGGCGACATCGTCCACCTGCCGCCGGGCTCCACCCACCGGGTGGTCAACCGCTCGGACGCCGACTTCGAGTACTACGGCATCTGGTGGGACGCCCCGATGGCCGCCGACTTCCTGGCCCGCCACCTGGGAGCGGAGGCCGCGTCGTGACGGCCGGTCAGCAGCGCGGACGGGTCGCGGTGGTCTCGCCCGCGCCGACCGCCAACGGCGACCTGCA
This sequence comes from Kitasatospora sp. NPDC051853, assembly GCF_044452665.1. NCBI lineage: Bacteria > Bacillati > Actinomycetota > Actinomycetes > Kitasatosporales > Streptomycetaceae > Kitasatospora > Kitasatospora sp. NPDC051853. The sequence continues at coordinate 752,337 of NZ_JBITBY010000001.1, forward strand.
CCTCGGCCACCTGGCCGGGCCCTTCCTGGCCGCCGACGTCTTCACCCGCCACCAGCGGGCGGCCGGCCGCGAGGCCGTGCTCGGCACCGGTGCCCAGGACACCTCCACCTTCGTGGTCACCACCGCCCGCCGCCTGGGCACCGAGCCCGAGCACCTGGTGGCCGACTCCACCGCCCGGATCGAGGCCACCCTGGCCGCCCTCGGCATCGCGGTGGACGGCTTCAGCCGGGACGAGGAGCGCTTCACCAAGCTGGTGCTGGACTTCCACGGCCGTCTGCACGCCGCCGGGAAGCTGGAGCTGAAGCCGGTGCGCTTCCCCTACCGGCCCAGCACCGGCGAGTACCTGGTGGACGGCTTCGTCAAGGGCGGCTGCCCGGTCTGCCTCACCGAGGGCTGCGCCGGGCTCTGCGAGAGCTGCGGCCACCCGCTGGCGGCCGGCGACCTGATCGCCCCGCGCTCCACCGAGGCCCCGGACGAGGAGCTGGAGCTGCGCGAACTCCCGGTGCTGGTGCTGCCGTTGGAGCAGTACCGGGAACGGCTGCGGGAGTACTTCGAGCGCACCGGCGCCGCGCTGCGCCCGCACATGGCGCAGGCCCTGCGGGAGATGCTGGCCGCCCCGCTGCCGGACTTCCCGGTCACCCACCCCGGTGCCTGGGGCATCCCCGCCCCGTTCCCCGAGGTGCCCGGGCAGGTGATCAACCCCAACGCCGAGACCATGGCCTGGTCGATGTACACCACCGCGCTGGGCGCCGAGCGGCGCGGCGAAGTGCTCCAGGCCGACGACCAGTTGTGGTGGCCGGAGGCCGGGACGGAGGTGGTCTACTTCCTCGGCTTCGACAACACCTTCCCGTTCGCGGTCGCGGGCGTGGCGATGCTGATGGCGCTGGACGGCCGCTACGCGCTGCCCGCACGGTTCGTCACCAACGAGTTCTACGAGCTGGACCACCAGAAGTTCTCCACCAGCCGGGGCCACCTGGTCTGGGGGCAGGAGCTGGCCGACCGGCTGCCCCGGGACGTCGGCCGCTACCACCTGGCCGCCACCAGCCCGGAGTACCAGCGCACCAACTTCGGCTGGGAGCAGCTGGCCGCCGTCACCGGGGCCCGGCTGGTCGCGCCGTGGAACCGGATCGCCGCGAAGGACGCAGAGCTGGCCGGGCGCACCCTGCCGGTCTCGGCCGCGTCCCGGGCCGCCGCCGAGCGGATCACCGCCAGGTTCGCCGCCGCCTTCGAGGGAGCGGGCTTCAGCCTCAACCGGGCGGCCGAGACGCTGGCCGAGCAGCTCGGCCGGCTGGACCGCTGGGAGGTGACGGAGGGCCAGGAGGGCGACTTCGCCCACCAGGTGCGCACGGTGCTGCGCTGCGCGGCGCCGATCCTGGTGGACCTGGCCGCCGAGGCGGCGGCGTCGGGCGCGCTGACCGCCGCACCGCCGGGCCGTCCGGACACCACCAGCGAGGTGACGGTGCGTCCGCTGCCCCGCATCCCGGTCGGGACGGCCGGCCCGGACGGGGGTGACTGAGGTGGCCGCGGAGAGCCGCCGGGTGCTGGTGGTCGGCGCCGGGGTGACCGGACTGCTCACCGCGGTGCGCTGCTCGCTGGCCGGGCACCGGGTCACCGTGCTGGACCGGGGCGCCATCCCCAACCCCGGCTCCACCTCCTTCGACCAGCACCGGGCCGTCCGCGCGCTGGACCCGGCCGATCCGGCCGCCTCCCGGCGCACCGCCGTCGCCCACCGGCGCTGGCTGGCCCTGGAGGCGATGCTCGGCACCCGCTTCTACCGGCGGGTGGGCATGGTGACGGCCTGGCCGGCCGAGGAGGCCGGGCAGGTGGCGGCGGTGGCCGCCGAGGCCGGGCTGCCGGTCAGCCTGGTGGAGCCCGCGGCGCTGCCGCACGTCCGCTTCCCCGAGGGGACGGTGGGCGTGCGGGAGCACCACGGCGGGGTGCTGCTGGCCGACCACGCGCTCCAGGCGGTGGCCCGCTGGCTGGCCGCCCGCCCGGGCGTGACCCTGATGCCCTGGCAGGAGGTCAAGGCCGTCGACCCGGAGACCGGCGAGGTGCACCTGCCCGACGCCCGCACCCTGACCGGGGACCTCACCCTGATCGCCACCGGCCCGTGGTCCAAGGACCTGGTCGACCTGCCGATGCTGCTGCACCGTCAGACCCTGGTCTACCTCAAGCCGCCCGAGGAGCTGACGGCGGCCTGGGAGCGCACCCCGGGAGTCGGCCGGATCGGCAGCGAGGGCCTGGCCTGGCTGCTGCCGCCCGGTGACGGGACGCTGCTCAAGGTCAGCTCGGCGGCCGTCTGCCGGGAGGCCGAGCTGGCCACCGACGGCACCCCGGAGGAGGAACTCCGCTGGGCCGAGCAGGTGCTGGCCGAGCCGATCCTCACCGATCCGGACCGCTACCAGGTGCTGGCGGTCAAACGCTGCCACTACCTGGTGGACGCCGGCACCGGCGCCGCCCACCTGGTCCGGATCGGCCCCGGCACCTGGGCCAGGACGGCCAGCGGCGGCGACGGCTTCCGCACCGCCCCGCTGGTCGCCGACCGGATCGTGGCGGCGCTGGAGAGCCCCGAACCCTTCGAAACCCCTTCCCCCGCACCCCACGTGCAGTCGCAGTCGCACGGAGAGGAGACGCCATGAGCGGTGACGAGGACCGCGTGCTGCTGGTGATCGGCAGCGGTCTGCGGTACTACCGCGAGTACCTGATCGAGTCGGCCGCCCGCCGGGCCGCCGAACTCGGCCTGAAGCTGGTGCTGGTGAACAACCTGCACCCGACCTGGCAGACCCCGTACTTCGACGAGATCACCGTGGTCAACGTCTTCGACCACGAGCAACTCCGCACCGCCGCACGGGAGATCGCCGGGCGGCGGACGGTGGCCGGCATCCTCTGCTACGACGAGCCGCTGGTGATGCCAACCGCCGAGCTGGCCGCCGAGTTCGGCCTGCCGGGCCTCGGCCTGGCCGGGGTGGTCGGCTGCCGGGACAAGCACACCACCCGCACCCTGCTGACCGCCGCCGGACTCCCGCAGCCCGGCTTCGCGTTGGTGGACACCCCGGAGGCGGCCCGGGCCGCCGCGGCCGCCATCGGCTACCCCGTGGTGGTCAAGCCGCGCGCGCTCGGCGCCTCGATGGGCGTCGTGCTGGCCGAGGACGAGGGCCGGCTCGACCAGGCGTACCTGGTGGCCGCCAACGCCGGGATGGTCGGCGACGAGCCGTACCGGGGCGGGGCGATGGTCGAGGGCTACGCCGACGGGCCGGAGATCAGCGTGGACGGCGTGGTGCAGCGCGGCGAGTACCGCGCCGTGCTGGTGGCCCGCAAGCGGACCGGGCTGCACCCGTACTTCGAGGAGCTCGGCCACCTGGTGGACGCGGACGACCCGCTGCTCCAGGACCAGGTGCTGCTGGACGTGCTGGCCAAGACCCACCAGGTGCTCGGGGTGGAGGACGGCATGACCCACGCCGAGCTCAAGCTCACCCCGTACGGCCCGGTGGTGATCGAGGTCAACGGCCGGCTCGGCGGGGACCTGATCCCCTACCTGGGACGGCTGGCCACCGGGATCGACCCGGGCGAGGTGCTGGTGGAGACCGCCCTCGGGCTGCGCTCCGACCTGACCCCGCGTCACCGGGGCGTGGCCGGCATCCGGTTCGGCTACCCGGGCGAGGACTGCACGGTGCGCGAGGTCCGGGTGCCCGTCGGCCTCCCCGGGCTGGCCGCCGCCGAGCCGATGGTCTCGTCCGGCACCGAGCTGCGGCTGCCGCCCGGCGGCTACCTGGCCCGGCACTCCTTCGTGGTCTGCACGGCCGAGGGCCCGGAGGCCTGCGAGGAGCGGTTGGACGCGGCGCTGGCGGCGGTGGAGCTGGACGCCACGCCGCTGGCCCGCAAGGAGATCGACGCGGTGCTGGAGATGCCCGCCGGACTGCTGGACGTGGATGTGGACGCATGAGGATCGACTACGACGGACGGCAGTTCCGCAAGCTGGAGTCCGCGGACGGGGTGGTGGCCCGCTACCACCAGTCGGACGACCTGGTCTGGGCGGACTTCGCGGGCGGCCCGGTCCGCCGGGGCAACGTCAACGGGGTCTGCGACCCCGACGGCACGCTCCGGCTCGCGTACACGATGGTGCTGGCGGACGGCGAGGTGATCGCCGGACACACCGTCAACACCCCCTACACCGGCCCGGGCGGGGACCTGCTGATCCGCGAGGAGTGGGAGCGCTACGGTCCGCACGCGCAGAGCGGCACCTCCTTCCTGACCGAGGTCACCGGCGAGGAGGGCGAGGATGCCTGACTGGGAGGGCCTGCGGGCCCGGGTGGACGGCGTGGTCCGGCTGCCGGGGGAGGAGGGATACCAGGAGCGCAGCTCCGCCTTCAACCGCCGCTACGCCGGGGTGGCCCCGGCCGGGGTGCTCTCGGTCTCCGGCGTCGCCGACGTGGCCCGGGGCGTCGCCTGGGCCCGGGCCGAGGGGATGCCGGTGGTGGCGAGGGGCGGCGGCCACGGCTACTCCGGGCAGGGCACCGCCGCCGGCGGCCTGGTGCTCGACCTCCAGGGGCTGGACACCATCCGGGTGGACCGGGAACGGGAGCTGGTCACCGTCGGCGGGGGAGTGCGCTCCGGCGAGCTCTACGCCGAACTCCAGCGCCACGACCTGGCGGTGCCGCTCGGCAACTCCGACCAGGTCGGCATCGGCGGCCTCACCCTGGGCGGCGGCGTGGCCGCCGTCTCCCGGGCCTTCGGGCTCACCTGCGACTCCCTGGTGGAGACCGAACTGGTGCTGGCCGACGGCTCGTTGGTGCGGTGCAACGAGACCGAGCACCCCGATCTGTTCTGGGCCTGCAAGGGCGGCGGCGGAGGGAACTTCGGCGTCAACACCTCCTTCACCTTCCAGGCCCGCCCCACCGTGCCCAGCTCCACCTGCCTGCTGCTCTGGCCGCTGGCCGACGCACCGGTGGTGCTGACGGTGATGCAGCGGATCATGGCCGCCGCACCGGACGAGTTCGCCGCCCGGATCGGGGTCAACCGCACCGGGGCGGACGGCGGTTCGGTCTCGGTGATCGGCCAGCACCTGGGCCCGGCGAGCGAGCTGCGCGAGCTGCTCGCCCCGGTGCTGGCCGCCGCCGCCCCGGAGCGGACGGTGGTGGAGGACATGGGGTACTGGGAGGCCAAGGACTTCCTGCACCACGAGACCTCCGGGGACCCGTTCGCGGTCCGCACCAGGACGGTGACCGAACCGATCGGCCCGGCCGCGATCGACACCGTGCTGACGGCGCTGCAGAAGTGGCCCGGCAGCGGGAACCCGGACGGCGCCGGCGTGGCACTGTTCACCTGGGGCGGGGCGATCAACCGGGTGCCGGTCACCGAGACCGCCTTCCCGCACCGGGACGTGCTCTTCCTGGTCTCCATGGACACCTCCTGGAGCCCCGACGACCCGGCGGAGCTCCGGCAGGCCAACCTCGACTGGCTCACCGACCTGCACACCGCGATGGGCGAGCACGCCCGGGACGCCTCCTACCTCAACTTCGCCGACCCCGACCTGCCCCCCGCCCGGGCCCTGGCCGCCTACCACGGCCCCAACCTGGCCCGCCTCCAGGAGGTCAAGCGCCGCTACGACCCGGACCGGGTCTTCACCCACCCCCAGGCCGTCTGAGACGGAGAGGAGCCCACCCCATGTCACCCGATCTGCGCGGCGTGATGCGGGACTTCGCCACCGGAGTCTGCGTCGCGACCACCTACGCCGACCGCGACGGCACCCGCCGCCACGACGCGGTGACGCTCAACTCGCTGACCTCGGTCTCGCTCGACCCGCCGCTGGTCTCGCTCTCCCTGCACCGCGAGTCCCGCTTCCTCGGGGACCTGCTCCAGACCAAGAAGTGGGCGGTGGCGATCCTCGACGCCGAGGCCGAGCCGCTGGCCCGCTCGCTGGCCCGGGGCCGTCCCGAGCGGGCGGCGGCGGTGGCCGCCCTGCCCGCCAGACCGGGGAGCGAGACCGGCGCCCTGCTGCTCGACGCGATGGCCGGACTGGAGTGCGTCCTGCGGGACAGCTTCGAGATCGGCGACCACACGATGGTGATCGGGGAGGTGGTCGCCACCGCCGGCGGCGGCCACCGCCCGCCCCTGCTCTTCCTGCACGGCGGCTTCCGGCAGCTGCCGCCCTCCGCCCCTTCCGCCTCCTCCATCCCCTCCGCCCCCTCCATCCCTTCCGTCCCCTCCGCCCCCTCAGCCGCGAAGGAGTCCTGAGATGCCCCACCCGACGCCCATCGCCGCCCCGGCCCCCGCCGCCGTGGCACGGCCCGCCGCCCCGGCCCCCGTCCCCACCGAGGTCCCCAACACCGCCGCCGGAATCCTGGCCGCCGCACGGGAGTTGGCCCCCTGGCTGCGCGAGCGCGGCGAGCAGATCGAACGGGCCCGCCGCCTTCCCCCCGAGGTGGTCGAGGCGGTCCGCGCCACCGGCGCCTTCCGGATGGGCTTCGCCCGCTCCTGGGGCGGCCCCGAGCTCAGCTCGATCGAGCAGACCGAGGTGGTGGAGGCACTCGCCTACGGCGACCCCTCGGCCGGCTGGGCCGCCATGATCGGCATGGACTCCGGCCTCTACGCGGCTTTCCTGGACGAGCCGGTGGCCAAGGAGATGTTCCCCCGCCTCGACATGACCACCGCCGGGCTGCTCTTCCCCACCGGCCGGGCCGAGCGGGTCGAGGGCGGCTACCGCCTCAGCGGGCGCTGGCAGTTCGGCAGCGGCATCACCCACGCCGACTGGGTGATCTCCGGCGCCTTCGTCTTCGAGGACGGCGTGCCCTACCCCGCCGAGGGCCCGCAGGACTCCGTCCTGCTGATGGTGCCCGCCGCCCAGGTCGAGGTCATCGACACCTGGCACACCACCGGCCTGGCCGGCAGCGGCAGTTGTGACTACGCCATCAAGGACGTGTTCGTCCCCGAGGGGCGCACCCTCACCTTCGACACCGTCCGGGGCGCGGCCGGCCCGCTGGCCCAACCCGAGGTGCACATGCGCAACATGCCCGGCGTCCCGCTCGGCACCACCCGCGCCGCCCTGGACTGGGTCCGCGCCCAGGTCACCGCCAAGTCCGGCCCCGGCGGCTCCGGGTGGGCCGACAACTGGCGCATGCAGGTCACCCTCGCCGAGTGCGAGGCCGACTTCCACGCCACCCGCCAGGGCGTCTACGGCGCGCTGCGCCGCCAGTGGGAGGTGCTCTCCGCCCCCGGCGGCACCCTGGACGACCTCACCCCCGAGGAGCGGGCCGCCCTGCCGCTCTCCCGGCTGCACGCCTTCCGCACCGCCCGCTCCATCCTCACCCGGCTCTACGACCTGATGCAGACCTCGTCGGTCTACCGGCCCAACCCGCTCGACCGCTGGCTGCGCGACACCATGACGATGTGCCAGCACGTGGTGGCGCAGGACAAGATCCTGCAGTCCGCCGGTGCCCACCTGCTCGGCAGCCGGCCCGGGTTCCCGCTCAGCCTCGGCATCACCAGCTGAACCCCTCCCCCCCACACATCCCTGAGAGGACCCGCCGCCATGACCGAGCTGCTCACCCCCGCCGCCGCCTCCGCTCCCGCCGCCCGTTCCGCGCGGATGCCCCGCCGGGCCAGACTGCGCCACTTCCTGATGTGCCGTCCGGACTTCTTCGACGTCACCTACTCGATCAACCCCTGGATGAACCCGGCCAAGCCCACCTCCAACTCCCTGGCCGTGACCCAGTGGGAGGTGCTGCACAACCTGCTGGTCTCGCTCGGCCACCACGTCCAGACCATCGACCCGGACCCGGCCCTGCCCGACATGGTCTTCGCAGCCAACGGCGCCACCGTGGTCGACGACAAGGTGCTGGTCGCCCGCTTCCGCCACCCCGAGCGGGACGGCGAATCCGCCCACTACGTCGAGTGGTTCCGCTCCCAGGGCTTCGCCGAGGTGGTCCAGGCCGAGTACCCCAACGAGGGCGAGGGCGACTACCTCACCACCGGCCGCGCCATCCTGGCCGGCAACGGCTTCCGCTCCGACCCGCGCTCCCAGGCCGAGGCCACCGAGCTGTTCGGCCGCCCGGTGGTCGGCCTCCAGCTGGTCGACCCGCGCTTCTACCACCTGGACACCGCGCTGGCCGTGCTCGACCAGGACGAAGTCATGTACTACCCGGCCGCGTTCAGCGAGGAGAGCCGCGCCGTGCTGCGCGCCCTCTTCACGGACGCGGTGATCGCCACCGAGGCCGACGCGGTGGTCTTCGGCCTCAACGCCGTCTCCGACGGTCTCAACGTGATCCTCCCCGAGGCCGCCACCGGCCTGGCCGCCCAGCTGCGCGAGCGGGGCTTCCGCACCCACGGGGTCGACCTCACCGAGCTGTTGAAGGCCGGCGGCAGCGCCAAGTGCTGCACCCTCGAACTCCGCCACTGACCGACCCGTCTGCACGACCTCGAAGGAGAACCCGATGACCTCGCAGCAGCAGCCCTGGATCATCGTCGGCTACGTCAACGTCCTCCCGGTGGTGAAGGAATTCGCCCCCGGCTCGGTGATCGTCATCGACGAACCGGACGTGATCCGCAACCGCGACCTGAAGTCCGCCCTGGACGGGGCCGTGATGCTCCGCGAGCTGATCGGGTGGGAGTACCAACTGCCGGGAGCGGCCGACGAGTTCTACAACACCTATCCCGACCTCGACCCGGCGCTGATCGCCCCGCTGCTGGAGTACGCCACTCCGTTCGCCGCCCGGTTGGCCGAGCGCTACGGTCTGCCGGGCGCCGGGGCCGGCGCCGCCCAGGTGATGCGGGACAAGGCCCTGCTGCGCAAGGTCACCCGGGCCGCCGGGATCGCCAACCCGGCCTCCCAGGAGGTCGGTTCGGTGGAGGAGGTGCGGGAGTTCGCCGCCGCGCACCCCGGCTCCCTGGTGCTCAAGCCCGCCAACCGCCAGGCCTCGGTGGGCACCCGGGTGCTGCACGCCCTGGACGGCCTGGAGCCGGTCTGGGCCGACTGCCTCACCCAGGACGAGGGCTATCTGGTGCCCGACCGCGAGCGCGAGCTGCGGATGCTGGTCGAACAGTACGTGCGGGGCGAGGAGTTCAGCGTCGAGCTGCTGGTCCGCGAGGGCGAGGTGCTGTTCTCCAACGTCACCGGCAAGCTGCTCTACCCCGGCGACCGCCCGATCGAGCTCGGCCACTCCGTCCCGGCGGCGGGCATCTCCGCCGCGCTGGGCGAGCTGCTGGTCGCCGAGACCGGGAAGGTGCTGCGGGCGGTCGGCTTCGGCAGTGGCATGGTGCACTGCGAGTGGATCGTCAGCGAGGGCGTCCCGTACCTGGTGGAGTGCGCGGGGCGGTTCCCCGGTGACGGCATCCCGATGCTGATCGAGGAGGCCTACCGGATCAACCTGGCCGCGGAGTTCTACACCGTCATGCAGGGCGGGCGGCCCGACCCGCTGCCGCAGGAGGCGGCCGGCGGGGCGGCGGTGCGCTTCGTCCAGGCCGAACCGGGCGAGGTGGTCTCCGTCACCGGTGTGGAGGAGGCCCGCGAACTGCCGGGCGTGCTCTCCCTCTCCCTGCACCTGGAGCCCGGCCAGACGGTCCGTCAGCTGCGCAGCTCCTGGGACCGCGCCGGCTCGGTGATGACCCGGGGCGCCACCCCGGAGGAGGCCCTGGCCAACGCCGAGGCCGTCACGGCCGCCATCACCGTCCGGACCACCGGCTGACCCCCACGGAGGCCGGTGCCCTTTCCCCTGCGGGACGGTGTACCGGCCTCCGGGCTCAGCGGGAGGCGGTGAGGGTGGCGAGGACCGGGCCGTCGGGGCGGACGGTGATGCTGTAGGAGGCCCCGGTCGGGGGGTTGTGCAGGCTCACCGTCCAGGCGGGGAGCAGGAGTTCCAGCAGGGCCGCGGTCTCGCGCAGGGCGAACTGGGTGCCCAGGCAGGCGCGGGCGCCGAGGCCGAAGGGGAGGTAGGCGCCGAGTTCGGCGGGGCGGCGGCCGGGGGCGGTGAAGCGGGCGGGGTCGAAGCGTTCGGGGTCCGGCCAGCGGGCGGGGTCGCGGTGGGTGAGGTACGGGGAGACCAGCACGTCGGTGCCGGCCTCGATCCGGTGGCCGCCGAGCACATCGGCCTCCAGGGCGTGGCGGGGGAGCAGCCAGGCGGATGGGTAGAGGCGCAGCGTCTCGTGGACCAGGGCGAGCACCGCCTCGCGCCGCTGCGGCGAGCCCTCCACCCCGGCGGCCAACGCGGCCTCCCGGGCGCCGGGGTGACGGTCCAGCAGCAGGTACAGCCAGGTGAGGGTGGTGGCGGTGGTCTCGTGCCCGGCCACCAGCAGGGTGACCAGCTCGTCCCGGATCAGCCGGTCGGTGTACCCGTGGCCCTCCTCGGTGAGCAGGGCGAGCAGCCCGGGCCCGTCCGGCCCGGGCCGGCCCGAGCGGGCGGCCTCGACGGCCCGCTCGGCGATCAGGTCGATCCGGGCCAGCTCCCCGGCCACCGCCGCCGCGGCGTCCGACGCGTCGGCGGGCAGCTCCGGCATCCGGGCCACCACCGTGGCCACGGCGCCGAGTTCGCGGTCGGTCGCCTCGTCCAGCGGGTGGCCGGTCAGGGAGCGCCAGATGGTGTCGAGCGCGAAGCGCCGCATCTCGTCGCCGAGGTCCAACACCCGGCCGTCGGCCGCCGGGCCGGCCCAGCGGTCGGCGGAGGTCCGCGCGGCGGCGGCGATCCGCCGCTCGTACCGGCGCATCCCGGTGCCGGTGAACTGCCCCTGCAACAGCTTCCGTTGGCGCTTCCAGGCCTCCCCGGTGGCGGCCAGCACACCGTCACCGATCAGCATCCGGGCCCGGTGCGAGCGCTTGACGTAACGGTCCGGGTGGTGCGCCAGCACGTGCTGCACCTCGGCCGGCCCGGTCACCAGCACCGTCGGCCGGTCCCCGACCGGCACCCCGGCCACCGGCCCCAACGCCTGCTGTGCGGCGGCCAGGAGCTCCACCAGCTCACCGCCCCGCTCCCGCCAGGCGGCCGCCACCGCCGGGTCCAGCTGGGGCACGGGAAGCGCTGCGGTCACTGCTTCGGTGGACACCGGTCCGCTCCTCACTCTCCGACGGCACGTCAGTACGGACCGTACGCCATCGGCGGTGCCCGGTGACACCCCGCTATCGTGTCGGTGATCACCGCACGACCACGCACACGGGGGCACTGAATGACCGTCAACCGGCCCGGACAGCCGACCGACCTCCCACCGGCCGAGGAGCTCTGGGCCCGCTGGGCCCTGCTCGCCGCCGTCACCGCGACCACCGAGGCCGAGGCCCGCCCCTCCGCCCACCGCCACGGCCGCTGGATCGACGAGGACGGCCTGCACTGGGACGACAGCGGCTGCACCTGGTGGCTGCTGGCCCGGTGCGGCGACGGACGCTTCGTCCTCTACGGCGAGGACGAGTCCAGCGCGGTCAAGTGGCACGAGCCGGCCATCGACGTGCTCGCGGGCGGGCCGGAGTGGCTCCCCTACGAGGAGCTGCGGGACCGGATCGAGGGCTACGAGATCGGCTGCGTCTACTGGTACGAGAACGGCGCCTGGGCCCGCGCCCCGTACCCGGACGACCTCGACGACGACGGCCTGGACTGCGGCATGGGCGACGTCGTCGACCGCGCCGGCCTGCTCCGCGACCTGCGGTTCCACCTGACCGCGGCCGCCCCGGTGGAGCACCTCCTCTCCGCCGCCGAGGCCCACCGCCTGGACCCCCAGGAGCTGGTGTCCCACCTCGGCGCGACCAACGGCGACGGCGACCCGGTGGACCACCCGGCCGTCCTGCGCTCCCTGGCCCGTACGGCCCTGACGGGGTGAGCCCGGCCGGGCGGAACTGACGGCCGTTCAGCGGTGGTTGCCCCGGCCGGGGCGCAGGCGGCGGCGGAGCAGGACCGCCGCGCCGAGGAGCAGGGGGGCGGAGACGAGGGCGACGACCAGGCCGACCGGCGCGCCCGGTGCGTCGGCGGCCGTGCGGGCGAGCTGCGGGCCGTTCTCGGAGACGGTGGCCGTCGGGGGCGCGGTGGGCGGGACGGCCGGGGCCGGCGGCGCGGAGGAGGCGGCCGGGGCGGTGGGCGGGGTGGGGGTCGCGGTGGAGCTCGGGGCGCGGGACGGGGAGGGCGTCCGGGCGGGGGTGCGGGAGGGCGACGGCGCGCCGGTGCCGTGGTCGTGCCCGGCGTCGGTGGTGCCGGGCACGGCGGCCGTGGGTGCGGTGGCGGCCGTCCCCGCGCCGTCGAAGACCACGTCGGAGCAGGAGTAGAAGGCCTCGGGGCTGTCGGAGCGCTGCCAGATGACGTAGACCAGCTGGCGGCCGGTGCGCCCGGCGGGGACGCGGCCCGGCAACAGGTAGGAGCCGTTGGAGAGTTGCGGGTCGGTGGCGGTGAGGAAGGGCTTCGGGTCGAGGTTCGCCCAGGTCAACGGCTTGGTCGGGGAGTAGCTCGCGTTGGTCAGGTAGAGCTCGAAGGTGCCCTTGTGCGGTGCGGTGGCCCGGAACTCGAAGGTGTAGGCGGCCCCGGAGGTCAGCCTGGTGGCGGGCCAGTCCGCCCGGGGCAGGTCCAGGCCCCGGTACGTCGGGTCGCCGGCGCTGCACAGCTTTCCGTCCGGGATCAATTGGCGGTGCCGTCCGGCGGCTTCGCCGATCCGCAGGCTCATCCAGTCGTAGAGCGCGGGGGTGCCGCCGAGGGCGACGGCCGCCTGACAGGCGGCGGACTTCGGGTGTTCGGCCCCCTCCAGGTAGCACCCCTCGATCCGGCTGAGCGGTTTCTGGAGCGAGCCGTGGGCCTGGGCGGGGCCGGCGGTGGCGGTCAGGGCGGAGGCGAGCAGCAGGGCGGGGGCGAGTCGGCGGAGGACGGGCACGAGGTTTCCCTTCGGGGGCCGGACCGGTGGTGACGGATCGTCAGGCGGTCTGGGAGATGCCGGGCGAGGAGGGGGAGGGGGCGGCGCGGTGGCGTCCGGCGCGCCGCTCGGGCGGCGGGGCGATGGCCAGCGGCGGCCTAGGGGGTGGGGCCGCAGCCGGGGCGAGGCCGAGCAGCAGGGCGTCGGCACCGGGACGGGCGTGCCGTCGGCGCGGGGAGGGCTTGGGCGGCTCCGCGGGCAGGCGCTGGTCGGCGCTGACCCCGACGGCCGCCGCGTGCACGGTGAGACGCACCCGGTCGGCCCCGGCGAGGAGGTCGCCCCACTCCGTGGCCCGGTCCGCAGCCCGGTCCGCGGCCCGGTGCAGCACCTGGTGCAGCGCCACCGGTTGGGCGCGCGGCGGTCCGTCCGGCGCCACCGGGGCCGGGAGTGCGCCGAGGACCTGGTCGACCACGGCCCGGGAGCGGGCGAACTCCGCCGAGAGCTGGCGGAGTTCGCCGATGGCCTCGGGCCAGAGCCGGGCCGCCGGATCGTGGGCGAGGTGGTGGAGCCGGTCGGCGAGGGCTCCGGTGGACGGGCCGAGGCTGTTGCGGAGCACCGCGGTGAGGTAGGCCTGTCCGGCGGCGGCGGAGAGTTCGCGTCCGCGGTCGGTGAAGGCCATCACCGCGCCGGCCACCCGGCCCTCGTGGTGCAGCGGGGCGGCCCGCAGGTCGACCGCGAGGGACACCCCGTCCTTGCGGCGCAGCGTCGCACAGCCGGCGCTGCGCCGGCCGGTGGCCAGCGCGGCGAGGACGGCGGGCGGGGCCGCCGTGGCCCCGGACGGCAGCAGGGAGCGGAGGGGGAGGCCCGCGAGTTCGCCGGCCCGGTAGCGCAGCAGGTGGAGCGCCGCCGGGTTGGCCAGCACGCAGTTGCCGTCGGTGTCGATCCCGAGGACGCCCTCCGAGCAGGTGCGCAGCACCGTCTCGGTCTCGGTCCGCAGCCGGACGAGTTCGGCGTGGGCGCGGCTGAGCTCGGTCAGGTCCCGGGCGGTCAGCAGCAGCAGGCCGGTGGGTGGTTCGGGGCCGACCGGCGGCAGCAGCAGGGCGGCCAGCTCGTGGGTCAGTTCGCTGGTGCGGACCTCGGCGGGGAAGGTGGTGGCGTCGGTGCGGCGGGCGGTGGTCCGGAGCGTCTCGACCGGGCCGAGACCACCGGTCGGCCGCATCGAGCCGGGGATGCGGCGCGGGTCGAGCCCGGGCAGCAGGTCGAGGACGCCCAGTCCGACGAGGACCGTGCCCGGAGCCTGGAAGGCCTGGTGGGCGGGCGAGTTGGCGGCCAGCACGGTGCCGTTGCTGTTGATCAGCAGGGCCGGGTCGGGCAGGGCGTCGAGAACGGTGGCGAGGGCATCGCCGGGCAGGGAGGCGTTCACGGTGTCCGTCCGGTGGGGTGGGCTGTCGGGTGGTCGGAAGACGGGGTCAGCAGGTGGGCACGGCGGCTTCCAGCGCGGCCCGGGTGGCCGGGCCGTAGACGCCGTCCTCGCCGCGGATGCCGGTACGGCGCTGGAAGGAGAGCAGGACGGCGGCGGTCCAGTCGTCGAACACTCCGGTCGGGATGCGGTAGCGGTTGGGCGCACAGGCCAGCTCCAGCAACAGCGTCTGCAGGCGCCGCACCTGAGGGCCGGTGTCGCCGCGTCGGAGCACCGGGGCGGAGGTCGGGGTGGGCGGGGCGGGCGGCGGGACGGACGGCACGGGGGACGGGGTGGTGGGCGGGGGAGTCGGGGTCGGTGCGGGGGTGGTGCCGGATGCCGTGCCGGGAGCCTTCGGCGAGGCCGGACGGGCGGTGGGTGTGCGGGCGGGGGCGGGGGTGGTGCGGGGCCGGGAGCTGCTCGGTGCGGTGCCGGTGGATTCGACGGCGGCCGGGGCCGTAGGTGGGGGAGCGGCGCTCTCCGGCGCGGCTCCGGTCGGATGGAGCGTCAGGGTGAGGGTGGTGGGCGCCGGTTCGGCGTGACCTCCCGCCGGTGCGGAGAGCAGGGCCGGTCCGAGGCTGCCGCACACCGCGAGGGCGCAGGAGGAGGAGAGCAGGAGCCGGGCCCGGCGTGCGGTCCAGCTCCGGAGCCGGTGGGCGCCGCCGGGCCGGGCGGCGGCCGCCGCCCGGGGCGTCACGGGGGTGAGGGAGAACCGGCCCAAGCCGGGATCCGGGGAAGCCGGGGGCGCCGGTGGAACGGGGGGCACGGCCTGTGGCGCGGGCCGTTCGAGGACCTGAACGGTCGTCACGTACGGCCGCACCAGCGGGACGTGGTCGCTCGGTGCCGGTGTGCAGCGGCACGCTTCGCCGTTCCGCGGCGGGCCGCAGTCGGTGCAGCACGGGTACGACATGGTGCGGTCCCTTCGGGACGGGCGGGTGCGGCGCGGGAGGGGGAGGGTGCGGGCGCGGTGTCGGGGGGTCCACCGCGCCCGCGGTTCGGGGGAGTCGACCGCTCGGCCGCGGTGTCAGCCGTCGTGGCGGCGTCGGCGGCGGGCGGCCAGCACGACGGCCCCGCCCGCGGCCACCGCCGCCAGACCGGCCCCGGCGATCGCGAAGGTGCCGGTGGAGCCGGTGAAGGCGAGCGACTTCCCGGGTGTCGGGGTGTCCGGGGTGCCGGACGGCGAGGGTACGGGGGTGCCCGGCGCGGACGGCCGGCCGGAGGACGGCGGCGCGGAGGGCTTGTGGACGGCCGGAGTGCTGGGCGCGGCAGGGGAGTTGGGCGTGCTCGGGGCGCTGGGGGTGCCGGGCGGGGTGGTGGCCGGGGTCGACGGGCTCGGAGTGGGGACCGGCGGGGTGCTGGGCTGCGGCACGGGGGTGGGGGAGCAGGAGAACACCGGCGTGCCGGTCCACGGGTAGTTGTGGCTCTCGTTGCCCGAGCCGTGGGTGTGGATGTCGCCGCCGACGTACAGCCGGCCGTTGGTGCTGGCGGTCAGGTCGGCGGAGGCCTTCGGGGCCAGCAGCGAGCCGATGAAGTTGCCGCCGCCGCCGAGGGTCAACTTCGGTGTCTCGCGCAGGTTGTAGAGCACCTTGGCGGCGGCCTCGCCGAAGTGTGCGGAGCTGTACACGTCGACCCGCTCCCCGTTGTAGCCGACCGCCATCGGCGCGACCGAGACCGGGTGCGTGCCGGTGACGTTGACCAGGACCGAGGCGTCCACCGGGATCGCCTCGAAGACGAAGGTGGACGCCCCGTCCAGGTCGGTGGAGGCGAGCTCGAAGACCTGGAGGGTGCCGTTGGACGAGCCGGTGCTGCGGAAGGTGACGGTCGAACCGGAGCGCTGGGCGGTGCCGGTGGGCCGGAGCGCGCCGAGCGCGGCCGACTGGGCCTGGACGGTCGCACCGAAGCCCGCGTACGGGTCGAGCGCGGCGGCCGCGCCGGTGCCGGAGCGCCGGTCGCCGCCGTTGGTCTCCAGCCGGCCCTGCTCCTCGATGGTGCCGCCGGCCCGGACGGCGCCGCCGTAGCCGGGCCCGGCGGTCAGGCCGGAGCCGATGTCGAGCGTGGTGCCCTTGGCGATCCGCAGGTCCCCGCCGACGGCCAGCATCACCTGACCGCCGGCCGGCAGGATGCCGGAGCCCGCGCCGACCCGGCCGACGTTGAACACCCCGCCCCCGGGGGACTTGGCGAAGGTGGCGTTCCCGGCCACCACCAGCAGGCCCTCGGCCTCGGCGGCCCCGCCGTCGACGGTGTAGCCGCCGCCGGCGAACAGCGCCACGTTGGCGTCGGTGAACTTCGGGTCGTGTCCGATCGGCGGGAATTCGCCGCGGGCCGGGCAGGAGGCCGACCGGCCGTCGGCCGGGGCGGCGTGGGCGGAGGGCACCGGGACGGTGAGGAGAATTCCCGTGCAGGCCGTGGCGGCGAGTGCCGTGCGCAGCGGCGCGGAAATGCGGTCGAGGTTTATGGTTCCGGTCTTCACGACAGCGGACTCTAACAGCGGGAAAGCCACCGGAAAGCGGCTTGATAACGCCGTGGTAACGGAGTTTTCAAGGCTTTTTGCGGCAACTCTAAAGAAACTACAACCGGGCCGAACGTCGCCGGGCCGCCCGGCGTCCGGGGCCCGACGGGGCCGCGGTCGGGGTGGGCCCGGGGCCGCTGGGCAGGGTCAGCTCGACCTGCGCTCCGCCGAGCGCGGCGCGGCCCAGCCGCAGCGAGCCGTCCGCCTCCTCGGCCAGCCGCCGGACGATGTCCAGGCCGAGACCGGTGGAGCCCTCCCGCGCGGAGCCCCGGCCGCGCAGCACGGCGGCCCCCGGGTCGGCGATGCCGGGCCCCGCGTCCCCGACCGTGATCACCACCGGCGGGCCGGAGCGCAGTGCCACCGCGAAGCCGGTGCCCGCCCGGGTGTGCCGGAAGACGTTGCCGAGCACGGCGTCGAGCGCGGCTCCCAGCTCGGCCCGGGCCACCGGGACGGGGGCGGGCCCCGGGTCCTGGGCCCAGTCCCAGCGCCGCCCCTGGTCGTCGGCCAGCGCCGCCCAGAAGGCCATCCGTTCGGCCAGCACCTCGGCGGCGTCGCAGCCGGCCGGCTCGCGCGGCCCGCTGCCGGCCCGGGCGTCGCTGATCACCGCGTCGACCTCGCGCTCCAACCAGTCGGCCACGTCCCGGGCCTGATCGGCCATCGGGCCGTCCTCCAGGGCACCGGCCGTGAAGCGCAGCGCGGTCAGCGGGGTGCGCAGGCGGTGCGACACGTCGGCCGCGAACTCCCGCTCGGCGGTGATCATCTGACGCATCCTCCCCGCCATCGCGTTGAAGGCCAGCCCCACCTCGCGCAGTTCGTACGGCCCGCGGGTGTCGGCCACCGCCTCCAGGTCGCCCGAGCCGAGCGTCCGGGCGACCGACGCCAGGTCCCGGGTGGCACCGACCAAGCGGGCCGCCAGCCGGTCGGCGACCAGGCTCGAGATCAGCACCAGGCTGACGGCCACCCCACCCAGTACCAGCCAGGTGCTCCACAGGCCCCGGGTCAGGTCGGAGTCCAGCAGGTACACCTCCACCACCGCGACCGTCCCCGGCTCCAGGACCACCGGCCGCAGCACCGCGTACCCGCCCGCGACCCGGGCGCTGTACGCCCGCCCCTGCCCGGCCGCCGCCCCGACCTGGCCGGTGTCCGCGTGGGCCCCGCCCACCACCACCCCCGAGGGGAGGTGGACGGCGAGCCGGCCCGCCTGGCCGGCCGGGATGCTGGCCAGCGCCCGGCGCAGCTGTTCCTGATCGGTCGTCACCACCAGCACCGGATCGATCGCGGCGGCCTGCTGCTCGGCCTGGGTGAAGGCCCGTTCCCGGGCGAACTCGCGCACGGTGAGCGCCAGCGGTATCAGGAACGCGAGCGCGACCATCGCGGCCACCGCGACCGCGAAACGGGCCATCGCGCCCCTCACCGGAAACGCCGCCCGGACATCTCCGGCCGAATCCAGGACATCTCTTTCCCCAAGGTCGTCCGTACTTTCTCCGGAAGGCCGCCGAAGAATTCGCCGACGGGTGTCCAGGGCGTCGTTCCGGCCGGAGGCCGGACCGCCGTTCCCGGATTCCGTCGTGGTGGTGCAGGATAGCGGTCATGCGAAAGCGGACCCTCACCCTGGCCTGGCTGACCGCCACCGCGGCGGCGGCCGCGATCTCCTGGGCGGGGGTCAACCTGGTCCTGCGCGAGGCGGTCTTCGGGCCACCGGACGCGGTGTTCGTGCCCACGCGCGTCGTCGCCCTGCCCGGTGCGCTGCCGCCCGTCTCCACCCCGGTGGCGGCGCGGTCCGGCAACGGCACCGGGCCGGCCACTCCGGCGGCCTCCCCGACGGCCAGGACCCCGGCGCCCAGCGTCAGTCCGAGCGCCACCCGGAGCGCACCGCCGCCCGCCGTGCCCGGCACCCCCACCGCGACCGGCACGGCGGGCGGCGACGCGGGCGGCGGTGAGAGCCGTGGCTACACCGTCCGGGGCGGCCGGGTGGCGCTGGCCCTGGGCCGCGACTCGGCGACCCTCATCTCGGCCTCGCCCGGCCCCGGTTGGGCGGTCCAGACCTGGCGCACCGACACCTGGCTGCGGGTCGACTTCACCAAGGACGGCCACACCTCCTCGGTCTTCGCGACCTGGAACGGTCACGCGCCGCTGGTGGAGACCTACGAGCAGTGAGACCGCGGTCCCGGATCCTGAAGGGGTCCCCAAGGGTTCTTGAGCGATCCCCAACAGGGCTGCCGTCGCGGGCCGGCCCCTCCTAGCGTTGCCGCCGTCACCCCGAACACGGCACACCGCAGCAGGAGACCCCCATGACCCCGGGACCGCGCACCCGTACCCTGATCCGCCTCGGCAACGCCGCCCGGGCCCGGCGGATGGAGGCCGAGCACGGCGCCGTCACCCGGGCTGCGGCCGAGCTCGGATTCCCGGCCGAGCACGCCGAGTACACCGGCGAGGAGGAGTCGTTCGCCCTCTGGGCCCTGCCCCGGGCCGGGCTGGTGGCCTACGTCTATCCACCCGAACACGCCTGGCAGGCACAGCCGTTGATGGCCGACGCGCACCGGGTCGGCGCCTACGGCCTGGACGTCCTGCTGCCCCGCTCGGACCGGGCGGTGGCGGCCGGCGGACGGTTCGTCACCTTCTGGGAGCGGCCCCGGGGCCGGCGGGTGGAGGGCGACGCCTCGGCCGCCGCCTACGCCGCCGCGGCCCTGCACCTGCTCCCGCCGCTGCGGCCCTCGGCGGCCGGTGACCACGACCCGTTCGAGGGGATGCTGGACGGGCTGGAGCAGGCCCCGCTGCGGCCGGGCGACGCGGACTGGATCCGCCGGCGGGCGGTGCGGCTGGCCGACCTGTGGTGCGGCCTGGCGTGGCCGAGCCCGCCCACCACGATCCTGGCGGGGCATCAGCCCGCGACCTGTTACCGCCACCTGGGGACCCGTCAGCTGGTGCTCACCAGGCCGCTGGTGCGCGGGCAGCGCGAGTGGGACGTGGCGGCCGCGCGCTGGCGCTCGGACCTGGTGCAGGGGTACCAGGGAGGCTACCGGGAGTTCGTGGCGGCCTATGCGCAGTTCTGCCCGGCCCCCTCTGCCGGAGCCGATCCGGCGGACTGGGAGGGCTACCCCGTCCTGCGGGAGGTCCTCGCGCTCGGCGACACCATGCGCGAGGTCCGCCGGACCGACCTCGGCGGCAGGCACCAGCGCGAGGTGCTGCACCGGCTGGCCTGCCTGCGCGGCGAGGCGGGGCCCGCACCCTGGCGCTGGTCCGCCGGCTGACGGGACCGGCCGCGAGGCCGTCACGGAAGGTAGCCGGACCGGCCGGGCGGCCCGCCCGCGTCCAGTGCCGATGCGGCGTGGACTCCGCTGTGGAATATCCCGTTTGGCAGTTTTGGCCGCCCGGGCGACAGTATGCTGATCAACCCGAGATGCCCTCATGTATCACTGAGGGTGATCTCGCGCTGTCCCCCGGCGCCCGCCCGCCCGCTCGACCGCCGTCGGAGCCGGGGCACCCTCCCCGACCCACGAGAAGGTCCGAGCATGACCGACCCCTCCCCATGGCAGCCGGCCGCTCCGGCGGCCTTGGCACCGGCAGCCCTGGCTCCGTACCCCAACGCCCCCACCGTGCTGGTCGTCGAGGACGACCCGCGCGTGCGCTCCGTGCTGATCCGTCACCTCACCTCGGCCGGGCACCCCGTGCGCAGCGTGGGCACCGCGCTCGGCGCGCTGCGCGAGGTCGCCGCGGCCGGCTGCGACATCGTGGTGCTCGACCTCGGCCTCCCCGACCTGGACGGCGCCGACGCGCTGAAGATGATCCGCAGCCTCACCGACGTGCCGGTCATCATCTCCACCGCCCGGGACGACGAGAACGAGATCGTCCGGCTGCTCAACGACGGTGCCGACGACTACCTGGTCAAGCCGTTCTCCGGCAGCCACCTGAGCGCGCGGATAGCCGCCGTGCTGCGCCGCTTCGCCGCCGCCGCGCCCGTCGCCTCGGAGGTCCTGCGGGTCGGCGGCCTGGCGGTCGACACCCGGCGCCGGGAGGCCGCGCTGGACGGGGTGCCGCTCGACCTGACGCGCCGTGAGTTCGACCTGCTCGCCTACCTCGCGGCCCGGCCCGGCACCGTCGTGACGCGCCGGCAGATCCTCGCGGGGGTGTGGCAGGACAGCTACGGCAGCGTCCAGACCATCGACGTCCACCTCTCCTGGCTGCGCCGCAAGCTCGGCGAGACCCCCACCCACCCCCGTTACCTCTACACCGTGCGCGGTGTCGGCTTCCGGCTGGAGGCTCCGGTCACGCGCTGATCCCCGCTGGTCCCCCTGGGTCGTCACCGGGAGGCGGCGGGTCTCTTCGGACATTTTTGAACCACTGGTGACAGCAGTGGTTCGAAAACGGCCGTCACCGCTCCCGGGCGGCCCGGAGGGCGCGCAGCTCCACCGCGTCCAGGAGCAGTTCGAGCACCGTCTCGAACTGGTCCTCGGCGTCGATCGCGGCCAGGTGCCCGGCCACCGCGGCCAGGTGCGGGTACCGGACGGGGGAGACGGCGAGGTACTCCCGCTGCCAGGCCATCCGGTCGCCCCTGCGCGCCTCGTCGTCGAGGACGGTGACCGAGGCCTCGTAGGAGGAGACGGCCAGCACCGTGTCGGCCAGCACCCGGTAGTAGCGCGCGGCGTCGAGCTCGCCGAAGCCCGCCTGCCGCAGCGCGCCGATCACGGTGTCCGCGCCGCGGAACTCGGCGGCCCGGCGCGAGACCCGGGTGGCGACCAGCACGGCGACGGCCGGGTGGGCCAGACAGGCGGTGCGCACCCGGCGGGCCAGCGCGGTGAGGGTGTCCCGCCAGTCCTCCCGCGGCACGAAGCCGGCCAGCGCCTCCTCGATCAGCTGCTCGGCCAGCCCGAGCACGATCTCGTCCTTGCCGGTGAAGTGGCGCAGCACGGCGGTGTGGTTGGAGCCCAGCTCGGTGCCCAGGCGGCGCAGGGTGAGGGCGTCGGGGCCCTCGCGTTCGACCAGCGCGCGGGCGGTCTCCAGGATCAGCGCGGGGGTGAGCGGACTGGTGGGCGGCCGACCGCGCCTCGGCCTGTTCGCCGGCATGGTCGTCCCGGGGTCCGTCATGCGGGCATCCTAGTCCTCGACCACCAGGGACGGGGTGTCGTGCCGCAGGGTCTCGCCGCGGAAGAAGGCCGGGGCGTGGTGGCGCCAGAGCAGCATCAGCACCACCCCGAGCCCCAGCAGCCCGAAGCCGATCAGGAAGACGGTGCCGATGCCGAAGAGGGAGGTCCCGGCGCCGTAGGACGGGTCCCAGGTGTCGACGGCGGTCTTCGCGAAGACGGCGGTGAGCAGCACGGCGCCGAGCAGCGGGAAGACGCCCTTGAAGAGGAACGAGTGGACGGAGGAGGTGAGTTCGCGCCGGAAGTACCAGACGCAGGCGTAGGCGGTGAGGCCGTAGTAGAAGCAGATCATCATGCCGAGGGTGAAGATGGTGTCCACCAGCACGCTGTCGCTGATCAGCGTCATCGTGGAGTAGAAGACGGCGGTGCCGATCCCGGCCACCAGGGTGGCGGTGGAGGGGCTGGCGTGCCGCGGGTGGATGTGGGCGAGCCGGGCCGGGATGGCCCGGTAGGTGCCCATGGCCAGCATGGTGCGGGCCGGCGGCAGGAAGGTGGTCTGCAGGCTGGAGGCCGAACTCGCCAGCACCGCCACGTAGATGAGGATGGAGAGCGAGCCGAGCACCGGTTCGGCCAGGGCGGCGAAGACGTTGTCCTCGGTGGCCGGGTTGCCCAGCCCGTAGGACTCGGTGCCGACCCCGGCGAAGCGCTGGGTGGCGACGGCGGTGACCAGGTAGCTGGTGAGGATCACCACCATGGTGAGCAGTGCGGCCCGGCCGGGGGTGGCGGCGGAGCCGGCGGTCTCCTCGTTGACGGTCAGGGAGGTGTCCCAGCCCCAGTAGATGAAGAGGGAGAGGGAGAGCCCGGCGGTGAAGGCGGCGAAGGACTGCACCGCGAACGGGTCCAGCCACTGCCAGCTGAACTCGATGGCCAGCGGTGAGCGCCCCTGCCCGGCCTTGACGAAGGCGAACAGCGAGAAGACCGCCAGCACCGCCAACTGCAGCCCCACCAGGACGTACTGGACCTCCTTGGTGAGGGTGACGCCCCGGTAGGCGATGGCGGTGGCCAGGCCGACGAAGGCCAGGCAGGTGAGTACGTTGACGCCGCGGTTGTCCGCCAGGTCGGCCAGGCCCGGGTTCTCGAAGACCTGGGCCAGCATCAGGTAGAAGAAGGAGACCGCCACCCCGGCCAGGTTGGAGAGCACGATGATGGTGGCCACCACCAGGCCCCAGCCGCACATCCAGCCCAGGTACGGGCCGAAGGCCTTGGCGGTCCAGGTGAAGGAGGTCCCGCAGTCCGGCATCACCCGGTTCAACTCCCGGTAGGCGTACGCCACCAGGAGCATCGGCAGGAACCCGGCCAGGAAGACGGCCGGCATCTGGAGCCCGACCTGGGCGACGGTCGGCCCGAGGGTGGCGGTGAGCGCGTACACCGGGGCGACCGAGGAGACGCTCAGCACCACGCTGGCCACCAGGCCGACCGCCCCCGACTTGAGCCCCTTCTCCTGGAGGTCCGGCTCCGGCTGGTGGTGCTCCGGCTGGTGGTGGTGCCCGTCCGTGCTGTGCGTCAAGATTCCTCCCGAAGAGGCATCCTGACCGGCCGTCACGCACCAGGGGCGTGACCCGGCCGCCCGCGCGCCGCCGAACCACCCGTCCGGCTCACCGGCCGGTCACGGCCGGCGGCCGCGAAGCGGACGCTAGCCCGCGGGGGTGAAGGTCTGCTTCGGGGAGTACTTCCAGCCGGCGTGCGACCAGGTGCCCAGGCGCAGTTCGAGCTGCTGGCCGGCCGGGACGGTGCCCGTGATCGTGATCTCCCGGGTGGACGAGCCGCCCTGGGAGGCCTCGGTCTCCTCGGAGTCCCGCCACTTCTCGTCGGTGGCGCCGTACTGGAGCCACACCGTGGAACGTCCCGTCATGTTGCTCCGGGCGATCAGGCTGCCGCTCACCGTGTAGTCGCGGCCGCCGTCCCCGCCCCAGACCAGACGGCCGGAGAAGAGCAGCACCGCGCTGGTGGCACCCTGGTCCGTCCGCTGGTCGACGTGGAAGGAGAGTGGTTCACCGGTGGGCGGAGCGTAGGGGCCTTCCATGACCCGGTCGGCGCGGACCAGCACCAGCACCACGTCGCTCGCCGGGGCGTCGGCGGCCATCCACCCGCTGTCCACCACGGCCTGCCATTCCGACGTCGCCTTGAAGTCCCGCAGGGCCTGGAGGTTGTCGCCCGATCCGAAGAACTCGTCCATCTCCGCCAGGCGTCGGCGCACCCACTCCCGGGCCTGGTCGTCGAGGTGCTCGTCGCCGGGTATGCCCTCCAGGCCCGCCCAGTCGTAGCGGGAGCCGGCGTCGTTGATGAGGGAGCGCATCCGCTCGGCCTCGTACGGCAGGTGGAGGGCCCTGGCCAGTCGGTCACGGGTCTCCGAATCCGGCCCGGCCGTCGACTCGGTCGAGGGGTTGGTGGTCACGCGGAACACTCCTGTTCATCCGATGATCGGGGCGCCGCATCGCTACCCAGGCCCCGGACCGCCAAACGCCGCTCCGGTGGAGTGCGCCGACTCCCGGCTCCGGTCGGTGAGCGGGCCGGGGACGGTGACCGGGAAGCGGCCGAGCAGGGTGAGGCGGCAGGCGTCGTTCTCGCTCCACGACACCGCCCGCCTCTCGGACCGGGCGTGGCACGGCCTGCGCGGGCACTACGGGGACGGTGGGCCTCGGCCGGCCCGGTGTCAGGCGGTGCGGACGGCGAGCAGGGAGACGTCGTCGCCGACCCGGGCGCCGACCAGGAGGGCGACGGCGGTGTCGAGGACGGACTCCAGGGGGCCGGCCGGGGCGAAGTCCAGGGCGGCGAGGGCGGCCAGGCCCTGGTCGATGTCCTCGTCGCGGCGCTCCACCAGGCCGTCGGTGTAGAGGAGGAGGACGGAGCCGGGCCGCAGCCGCAGGGTGCGGCTGCGGTGCGGGCGGGGGCCGGCGCCCAGGGGCGGGCCGACGGGGAGGTCGATCAGGCGGGGCGGGCCGTCCGGCGGGATCAGCAGCGGGGGGAGGTGGCCGGCCGTGGCGAGGGCGGCGGTGCGGGTGGCGGGGGAGTAGGCGACGGTCAGGCAGGTGGCGACCCGTTCCTGCCCGAGGGCCTGGACGGTGCGCTCGGCGGCGTCCAGGATCGCCTCCGGCGGCAGGCCCTGGAGGGCGAGGGTGCGGATGACGGAGCGGTACTCGGCCATGGTGGCGGCCGCGTCCAGGCCGTGGCCCATCACGTCGCCGACGGTCAGCAGGGTGGAGCCGTCGGGGAGCGCGAGGCTGTCGTACCAGTCGCCGCCGATCTCGGCCGCCGCCCCGGCGGGCAGGTAGCGCCGGGCGCACTCCACACCGGGGCCGGGCACGGTGGGGTCGGAGAGCAGGGCGCGCTGGAGCAGGACGGCGCTGCGCCGCTCGTGGGAGTAACGCTGGGCGTTGTCGATGGAGTTGGCGGCGCGCAGCGCCAACTCGCCCGCCAGGTCGGCCTCCTGGGCGGTGAACGGCGGGGAGCCGGTGGTCCGGACCAGCGAGACCACGCCGATCACGTCGTGACGGGCCGTCAGGGGGACGTGGCAGGCGGAGTGCAGGCCGAGCTCGCGGTGCAGCGCGATCCGCTCGGGCGGCAGGCCGTGCAGCCCGGCGCCGTCCGCGCCGAGCAGGTCGGAGACGACCGGGCGCTGCTCGTCCAGGCAGCGGGTGAGGTCCGAGCCCGGCCTCGGGACGACGGGTGAGCCGGGGGCGCCGATCCGGTGCGAGGCCCCGGCCAGGCCGGGGACGGCGGAGAGGGCCAGACGGCGGAGTTGGAGGGCCTGGTGCGGGTGGATGGGGGAGTGGTGGTGCTCGAAGTCGAGCACGTCCACCACGGCCAGGTCGGCCAGCCGGGGGACCAGCAGTTCGGTCAGCTCCTGGCAGGTCTGCCGGACGTCCAGGGTGGTGCCGATCCGGGTGGCGGCCTCGTCGAAGAGGGTCAGCCGGGTGGAGGCGAGGGCCAGGGCCTCGCGGATGCGGCGGTCCTCGGTGATCTCCAGGACCAGGCCGACCACCCCGAGCGGGCTGCCGGAGTCGTTCTCCAGGCGGTGGAAGGCGTTGTGCCAGAAGCGGGCCAGGCCCGAGCCGTCCGGGGTGGTGATGCCCTCGACCAGGTGGACCACCGGCCGCCCGGTCTCCAGGACGGAGCGCAGTGCGGCCTCGGTGTGCTCGACGTTGATGCCCGGGATCACGTCGGCC
Organism: Kitasatospora sp. NPDC051853; assembly: GCF_044452665.1. NCBI lineage: Bacteria > Bacillati > Actinomycetota > Actinomycetes > Kitasatosporales > Streptomycetaceae > Kitasatospora > Kitasatospora sp. NPDC051853. Next base: position 778,419 of record NZ_JBITBY010000001.1, read on the forward strand.
AGGCCCTTGCCGAGGTGGTCGCCGGCCGGGGCGCCGTTCATGGCGGCCAGGGCGCCGTTGACGTAGCGGTAGCGCAGCTCGGTGTCGAGGACCGCGATGCCGACCGAGGTCCCGTCGGCCACCGCCCGCATCACCGCGTGGTCGGCCACCAGGCGGGGCAGGGCGGCCGCCCCGGGGGAGTCCGGCGACAGCCGCCCGAGGTGGAGGAGCAGCGCCCTGGCCTGCTCCTCGCTCAGTATGTCCAGCGACACCCGGCCCTCCTCGTGGCTGGAGGCAGTGCTCGGATCGTCGCACGGAGGGGCGGGGCGGGCGACAGAAGTGGCGCGTGGTGTCGGACACCCGTCGTCACCGCCGCCGCCCGCCCCGGTCAGCACCGGCTGCCCGCCCCGGTCAGGACCGGCTACCCGCCAGGTCCAGCAGCAGGCGGGCGCCCGTGGCCGCGCCCCCGGTGTGCAGGGTGGCGGACAGCTCGCCGGCCCGGGCGGTGGTCTCCGGGGCGAGGGCCTCCTCGAGCGCGGCCGAGAGCGAATCGAGGGTGGGCACCGGCCCGTCGTGCGCCACGCCGATGCCGAGCTCGGCGACCCGGCGGGCCCAGTACGGCTGGTCGGCCAGCTGGGGCACCAGCACCTGGGGCGCGCCGGCCCGGGCGGCGGTGGTCGTGGTGCCGGCCCCGCCGTGGTGCACCACGGCGGCCACCCGGCGGAACAGCTCCTGCTGGTTGACCTCGTCCAGCACGTGGACGTCGGCGGCGTCCTCGGCGGCCAGCCCGGCCCAGCCCCGGGAGAGCAGCACCCGGCGGCCCTGGGCCCGGACGGCGGCCACCGCGTCGCGGGCCACCGCCTCGGCGTCCCGCACCGGCATGGAGCCGAAGCCGACGAAGACCGGCGCCTCACCCGCCGTCAGGAACTCCTCCAGCCCGGCCGGGAGCGTCCGGGTGTCGGGCCGGACGAAGGCGCCGGTCTGGACGACGTCGAGCCCGTCGGCGGGCAGCCAGGGGGCGAGCACCGCGTCCGCGGCCAGCAGCGGACGGTCCGTCAGCACGTGGCCGCGCAGGTCCGCGACGGCGGGCAGGCCGAGCGACTCGCGGTGCGCGTTGACGGCGCCGCCGAAGAGCTCGTCCAGCACCTCGGCGTTGCGGGCCCAGAGCACCTCGTTGTCGCTCTCCCCCGCGGGGAGCGGGTGGCCGGGCCAGGCCAGCGGCGGGTGGTGCGGGGAGGGCAGGTAGCTCGGGAAGTAGGAGACGAAGACGTACGGCAGCCCGAGCTCCTCGGCCGCGGTGCGGGCGGCGGCCGCCGCCGGGACCAGCCCGGTGGCCACCACCAGGTCGCAGCCCTCGGCGGCCGGCCGGACCTGACCGTACGTCTGCTCGATCAGCAGCGCGGCCCGCTCCCGCATGGTCATCGGCGGGGCCTGGCCGGACATCGCCTCGGCGGCCAGCTCGCGCAGCGAGCGGCCGATCGGCACCAGCGGCAGGCCGCTCTCCGCCATCAGCCCGGTGAAGTCGGGCGGCGCGCAGACCACCACCTCGGCGCCGCGCTCGCGCAGCGCCAGGCCGAGGCCCGCCATCGGCTCCACGTCGCCGCGTGATCCGTAGGCCAGCAGTAGGACGCGCATGTCTGTTCCCCCGGGAGATTTCGGTGATCATTCGGTGGTCAACGGTCAGGACGGTGATTCTGCGCTGCCAAGGGGGGCTTGCCGCAAGCCCCCTGACGCACTATAAGTTGATCATGGCGGGGAGTGCGGCGCCCTTCTTGCCCGGATGGCGCAGCAGCACAGGGAGTACGGCCCGGACCGGTGGTCGGATGGGGAGCAGTCACGCCATCTGACGGGGGGTCTAGGAGGCCGTACCGGTTATGTCCATGCCCCCCTTCGGTTCCTTCGGCGCCGGCGACGGTGCCGACCCGTTCTCCGACCTGCTGAACCGCTTCTTCGGGATGTCCCCCTCCTCCTCGCCCCCGGCGGTCCAGCGGGTGCCGATCGGCAAGCTGCTCTCCGACTCGGCCCGCGAACTGATCGGCCGGGCCCAGGCCCGGGCCGAGGAGGACGGCAGCGAGGACCTCGACACCGGGCACCTGCTCTGGGCCTGCACGCTGGTCGAACCGGCCCGCGGCCTGCTGGTGCAGGCCGGGGTGGACCCGGACCGGCTGGGCGAGGAGATCGCCAAGGTGATGCCGGGCGTCTCCGGCACCCCCTCCGCCGAGCCCCGGCTCACCCCCGCCGCCAAGCGGGTGCTGCGCTCCGCGCACGCCCGCTCGCAGGCCTCCGGCGGCTCGTACATCGGCCCCGAGCACATCCTCGGCGCGCTGCTGGACGACCCGGACTCGGGCGCGGCCAAGCTGCTCACCTCCGGCGGCAGCGACCTCAAGCGGCTGCGCACCGACACCGAGCGGGCCGCCGCGGCGGAGGGCGTCCCGGCCGGCGCGCCGAGCACCACCCCGACCCTGGACGAGTACGGCCGCGACCTCACCGCCGACGCCCGGGCCGGGAAGCTCGACCCGGTGGTGGGCCGGGCCGAGGAGATCGAGCAGACGGTCGAGATCCTCTCCCGCCGCTCCAAGAACAACCCGGTGCTGATCGGCGAGCCGGGCGTCGGCAAGACCGCCATCGTGGAGGGCCTGGCCCAGCGGATCGTGGCCGGCGAGGTGCCCGCGACGCTGGAGGGCCGCCGGGTGGTCTCGCTGGACCTCTCCGGCATGGTGGCCGGCGCCAAGTACCGCGGCGAGTTCGAGGAGCGGCTCAAGGGGGTGATCGACGAGGTCCAGCAGTCCTCGGACCAACTGGTGCTGTTCATCGACGAGTTGCACACCGTGGTGGGCGCCGGGGCGGGCGGTGAGGGCGCCATGGACGCGGGCAACATGCTCAAGCCCGCGCTGGCCCGCGGCGAACTGCACGTCATCGGCGCCACCACCATCGACGAGTACCGCAAGCACGTCGAGAAGGACGCCGCGCTGGAGCGCCGCTTCCAGCCGGTGCTGGTGCCCGAGCCCAGTGTGGCGGAGACCGTCCAGATCCTGGAGGGCCTGCGCGACGCGTACGAGGAGCACCACCAGGTCCGGTTCTCCGACGACGCGTTGGTGGCCGCCGCCGAACTCTCCGACCGCTACGTCAGCGACCGCTTCCTGCCCGACAAGGCGATCGACCTGCTCGACCAGGCCGGCGCCCGGGTACGGCTGAAGTCGCTCGGCAAGTCCACCCCGGCGATCGGCCTGGAGGACCGGATCGCCAAGCTGCGCCGGGAGAAGGACCAGGCGGTCTCGGCCGAGGAGTTCGACCGCGCGGGGGAGTTGAAGAAGCAGATCGCCGAGGCCGAGTCCGAGCTGGCCGGGATCGCCGAGCGCCGCGAGGGCGTGATGGCGGTGACGGTGGACGACATCGCCGAGGTGCTCTCGCGCCGGACCGGCATCCCGGTCGCCCAGATGACCGAGAGCGAGAAGGACCGGCTGCTCAAGCTGGAGGACGCCCTGCACAGCCGGGTGATCGGCCAGGACGAGGCGGTGGTCGCCATCTCCGAGGCGGTGCGGCGCAGCCGGGCCGGGATGGGTGACCCGGACCGGCCGGTCGGCTCCTTCCTCTTCCTCGGCCCGACCGGCGTCGGCAAGACCGAACTCGCCAAGGCACTGGCCGAGTTGCTCTTCGGTGACGAGGACCGGCTGATCCGCTTCGACATGAGCGAGTTCCAGGAGAAGCACACCGTCTCCCGGCTGGTCGGCGCCCCGCCCGGGTACGTCGGCTACGAGGAGGCCGGGCAGCTCACCGAGAAGGTCCGCCGCAAGCCCTACAGCGTGCTGCTCTTCGACGAGGTGGAGAAGGCCCACCCCGACGTCTTCAACACCCTGCTCCAGGTGCTCGACGACGGCCGCCTCACCGACGGCCAGGGCCGCACCGTCGACTTCCGCAACACCGTGGTCATCCTCACCAGCAACATCGGCGCCCAGCGCATCCTGGCGGCCCAGGGCGACACCGCCGCCATCCGGGACGCGCTGATGGGCGACCTCCAGGCGCACTTCCCGCCCGAGTTCCTCAACCGGATCGACGACACCGTCATCTTCGACGCGCTCACCGCCGACGACCTCTCGGAGATCGTCGACCTGCTGCTCAAGGGCAGCGAACGGCGGGTCCGCGCCCAGGGCATGGAGCTGGAGGTGACCGAGGCCGCGCGCAAGCTGCTGGTCGCCCACGGCCACCAGCCCGCCTTCGGCGCCCGGCCGCTGCGCCGCACCATCCAGAGCGAGCTCGACAACAAGGTCGCCTCGCTCCTGCTCGGCGGCGAACTCCGGCCCGGGGACACCATCGTGGCGGACGCGGACCCCGGCCGGGACGAGCTGACGGTCTCCATCGGCCGTCCGAAGTCCACCCAGGAGGTCGAGGCGGAGGAACGGGCGGCCGCCGACCGGCCCCCGGCGACCGAGGAGGACGCGGCCGCCGCCTTCGGCGAGGGGACCGACGTCAAACCGGTGGTCTGAGCCACTGTCAGGCAGTGCCGTGGTCCCTGCCGGAACCGAAGGGGGCAGGGACCACGGCACGGATGGACACGACGGCCAGGGCCGCGTGGTGGGAGGGCCGGCCGGCATCCGCGCGGAGATCGACGGCCACGTGCTGCAGGATTCCCGGTTCGGCGCGGTACGGCTGGTCCTGGACCTCGGGATCGCCACCGACGGCCTCGGCATCGGCGACGCCGGGCAGATCGTGGGTGACCGCTACGCGTACCACCGGGACCGCATCGCCCGCGGGCCGGAGAGCCCCCTCGACCTGGAGTCGCCGGCCCGCAAGGTGGCCGGCTGCGAAGGACGCGTGCCGGCCATCGAGGCGGTCCGGGACGGGGACACCGTCCACGACTGGTTCGTCATCCGGCCGGCCCTGACCGAGCAGCCCGCGGAGGAGCGCAGCCCGGGCCACGTCCACTGGTCCGTGGCCAAGCGCCACCTGGGCGAGGGGGTGGACCTCGGCGGCCGGCCGGCTACGGCGGTGGCCGCCGGGCGGGCCGGACGGGCGCCGGCCGATCACCTCGGGGGCCCGTTCCACTTCGCCGGCCCGGACGGGCCCGACGACGAGGCGCCGCGCAGGCGGCCCTGACGGGCCCTCAGCAGGGTGGCCGGGCGCTCGGCCGGGGCGTGAACTGAGCCACACGCGCCGCCCGGCGTGAGGCTTCGTCCGCAGGTCAGACGGGGTGCGGCGGTGGCGGCCCGGCCGGGCGGGCGTTGTCGTGGGGCCGGGCGGGTGACAGAGTGCGGGCCATGGTCCACTCCGCCCGGCCCGCCGCCACCAGCGCCGCCACCAGCGCCCCCGCCACCGTCTTCGACTGGCTCGACGAGGCGGCCGAGCTGCGCGCCGCCGCCGGGCTGACCAGGACCCTGCGCAGCCGCCCCGCCGAGGACCCGGTCCTCGACCTGGCGAGCAACGACTACCTCGGCCTGGTCCACCACCCCGCCGTCACCCGGGCCGCCGCCGACGCCGCGCTGCGCTGGGGCGGCGGCTCCACCGGCTCCCGGCTGGTCACCGGCACCACCGCGCTCCACACCGAGCTGGAGGAGGAGCTCGCCGACTTCTGCGGGGCCGAGGCCGCGCTGGTCTTCTCCTCCGGGTACGCCGCCAACCTGGCCGCGCTCACCGCGCTCACCGACCCGGACACCCTGATCGTCTCCGACGCCAACAACCACGCCTCGCTGATCGACGGCTGCCGCCTCTCCCGCAGCGACGTGCACCGCGCCCCGCACGACGACCCGGCCGCGGTGGCCGCCGCGCTCGCCGCCCGCAGCCACCGCCGCGCCCTGGTGGTCAGCGACTCGGTCTTCTCGGTGGACGGCAACGCCGCCCGGACCGGCGAACTCTCCGCCGCCGCCCGCGCCCACGGCGCCGCGCTGCTGATCGACGACGCGCACGGCCTCGGGGTGCTCGGCCCCGGCGGCAGCGGCGCACTGGCCGCCGCCGGGCTGGCCGGCGCGCCCGACACCGTGGCCACCGTGACGCTCTCCAAGTCGCTGGCCTCCCAGGGCGGCGCCGTGCTCGGCCCCCGACGGGTGATCAGGCACCTGACCGAGACCGCCCGCACCTTCATCTTCGACACCGGCCTGGCCCCGGCCGCGGTCGGCGCCGCGCTGGGCGCGCTGCGCCTGCTGCGGGCGGAGCCGGAGCGCGCCGAGCGGGCCCGCGAGGTGGCCCGGCAGCTCTCCGCCCGGCTGACCGCCCTCGGGCTGGACGCCAGCATGCCGGACGCCGCCGTGGTCTCCGTCCGGGCCCCCGGGCCCGAGGCGGCCGTGCGCTGGGCGGCCGACTGCCGCACCGCCGGACTGGCCGTCGGCTGCTTCCGCCCGCCGTCCGTGCCGGACGGCATCTCGCGCCTGCGGCTCACCGCCCGGGGCGACTTGACGGACGCTCAGATCGCCGAGGCGGTCGCCGTGATCCGCCGGACCGCGCCCTGACGGGGTTCCGGGCGGGTCGCACCTGAACCGTTCGTGTGCTCCCGGGTGGTGCCGGCGGAGGGGACGCCTCCTCGATTGGTCCAGACCTATTGACGGGGTCGGCAGGAAAGCGGAACCCTGACCTGACACTGCCGCTGTCTGCCGGACCCCCACCCGGGAGCACCCCCATGCCTCAGTCCGACCCTGCCGTGCCCGCGCACGGCGGTGAGCTCAGCCATGCCCCCGTACCGGCCCCCGCGTCGGTCGCCGCACCGGCCGCCGCCGAAGCCCCCGCCTCCGGCGCCGCCGTCCGCCACGGTCTGCTCTGCCTCGGGCTGGCCGCGTTCTGGGCCGCCAGCGCCTGGACGGCCGCCCACGTCCGGGCCGCCCCGCCGCTGCACACCGCAGCCCTGCTGGTCCACCTGGTCTCCCTGGTGGCCGGCTTCGGTGCCGTCCTGGCCGTCGACTACGTCGGCACCCTCTGGCTGCTGGGCCGCCGCACCCTGTGCCAAGTCCTCGACCTGGCGGCCCCGTTGCACGTCCCGATCTGGGGCGGCCTGGCCGGGCTCACCCTCAGCGGCGTCCTGCTGGAGCCCCACCTCGACTCCGGTCTCACCCAACTCAAGCTGGTGCTGGTCCTGTTGATCGCCCTCAACGGCGTCCAGGCCGGCGCCCTCCAGCGCCGCCTGGAGCGCTACGGCGAGCAACGGCCGCCCCGGCCGCTGCTGCTGCGCGGCGGCCTCTCCGCCCTGGTCTCCCAACTCGGCTGGTGGGGAGCGCTGTTGATCGGCTTCTACAACGCCCAGCGCTGAGCCGCGGCGGTCGGCCCGCCGGGTGGACGGTGCGGCGTCCACCCCGGGGCCCGCTGCCCGCCGGACAGGACCGAACCGGTGTCCGCCGTGCGGGGGACATGCGGCACCGGGAGCCCGGTGTGGCGGGCCGTCAGGCCCCGGACGGCCGCCGGGCCGACGGGCGGGGACGGGACGGGCGTGCTCTGCTGTGGGCAAGGCCGGGCCCGTGGACGTCGCCGGCGCCCGGCGTGTCCCCCGCAAGGAGTCCCCGTGTACCGCTCCACCCGCTTCGCCGGAGCCGGCGCCCTCGGTGCCGCAGCCCTCGCGCTGACGCTGCTCGCGCCCACCCCGGCCGTGGCCGTCGCCCCGCCGCTCTCCGATCCGTACGTCGCCGCCCACTTCGACTTCGCCACCGGGCAGTTGCCGGAGAACGTGGCACTGGAGCCCGACGGCAGTGCGGACCTGACCCTGCTGCGCAGTCTCCAGGTGGCCAGGGTGAGCCGCGAGGGCAAGGTCGAGATCCTGGCCACCCTTCCGGCTGAGGAGAAGCCCGCCACGCCGCTCTTCGGCTACGCCGCGCTCACCGGCATCGTCCGGGCCGACGACGGCACCCTCTACGTCAACTACGTCACCGGCACCAAGCTCACCGGCATCTGGCGGATCCGCCCCGGCGGTGCGCCGGAGCAGATCGCCGCCCTGCCGCCGGACGGCATCCCCAACGGCCTGACGCTCGACCAGGAGCACGGCATGCTCTACGCCGCCGACTCGGTGATGGGCGTGGTCTGGCGGGTCCCGGTCGAGGGCGGCGTGCCGCTGGCCTGGGCGATCCACCCCGACCTGCGGCCCAATGGCTTCATCGGGGCCAACGGGGCCCGCTTCCACGACGGCGCCGTCTGGGTCTCCAACACCGACTGCGGCACCGTGCTGCGCATCGCGGTCGGCTCGGACCCGGACGCCAGCCCCGGGCCGGTCGAGATTCGCCACGAGGGCCTCGACGGCATCGACGACTTCAACTTCACCGGCCACCAGGACGACCTGCTCGCCGCCCGCAACGTGGCCGGCGAACTCGTCCACGTCACCACCGGCGGCACCCGCACGGTGGTGCTCACCAAGCAGGACGGGCTCTCCAACCCGACCTCGGTCGCGGTCTGCGGCGAGGACGTGTACGTCACCAGCGGCGCCTTCTTCGAGCAGCCGCCGGACCCGAACCTGCTGCGGGCCGCGATCCACTCCTGAACCGGGCCGCCCCCTCACCCCGTCCGCTCGGCGGCCGGACGGCCGTCCCACCGCCAGCGGACGGGGCGCTGATGCCCCGGCAGGTCCGCGCGCCCCGTGCACCAGAGCAGCGTCCGCCACGGGTCCTCCCCGGCCGGGGCCTCCGGGAACAGCCGCGCCACCGTCCGCGCGCACAGCTCGGCCGGAGGCTCCCAGGCCAGCCCGAGCCCCTCCGCCAGGTCGTGGGTGTGCACCAGCGTCTCGACCACGCCCATCGCGGCGAAGCCCTCCGGGTCGGAGATCCCGAAGCCGTGGTGCGCCCGCACCTCCGGTGCCGAGACCCGCACCAGTGCGACGAGGAAGGCACCGGCCGCCTCCAGGACCTGGAGCAGCCCCTCCGGCCCGGCCGAACGGTCCGCATGGATCGCGTTGGCCGGGCCGCCCTCGCGCCGGGCCGCCCAGACGAACGGCACCTCCCCGGTCAACGGGGGCCTGCGCGGCCCGAGTTGGGCGGCGTAGGCGAAGAGGTCGTCGGCCAGGTGCTCCACCGTCTCCCAACAGGTCCAGGTGAGGGAGCCGGCCGTGCCGTCCCAGTCGGTGGCGGCCGGGGCCTGCCGGAGCGTGGCGAGGGCGAGCTGGACGGCCCGGTCGAGGTCGTCGGCGGTCACGGGCTGCGCCGGGCTGGTCATGGTGTGGCTGGTCATGCCGGGACGCTATCCCGTCCGGGCCCGGTCGCTGACGGAATTTCACCGCGAGGTGTGCCGCGTGGCCCCGGGGCGGGCGGCGGTCGAGGGGGGATGATCTTCTCCGTGCGTGGACGTGGCAGCATGGCGCGGGTGCGGAACATCGAGATCAACGGCCGGCCCGCGGAGGTCGCGGACGTGTACCGGGTGGCGACCTGGAACTACGGGCACTTCACCTCGATGCAGGTGCGCGGCGGGCGGGTGCGCGGCCTCGACCTGCACCTGGAGCGGCTCGAAGCGGGCACCCGGGAGTTCTTCGGCGCGGAGGCCGAGCACGACGAGGACCGCATCCGGGGGCTGGTGCGGCACGCGCTGGGCGGCGAACGCGACGCCTCGGTGCAGGTGACCGTCGTCCCGCAGGTCGGCGTCCCGCAGGTACCGGACCTCATGGTGGCGGTCGCCGACCCGGTCACCGAGGAACCGCGGCCGCCGCTGCGGGTCCGCACGGCGACCTACGAACGCGACCTGCCGCACCTGAAGCACCTCGCCACCATGGGCCTGACCCACCAGGCCCTGCGGGCGAGGGCGGCCGGGTACGACGACGTCCTGTTCCTCGGCCGGGACGGCCGCCTGCGCGAGGGGTCGGTGTGGAACCTCGCCCTCTGGGACGGCAGCCGGGTGCTCTGGCCGGACGGGGAGGCCCTGCCCGGCATCACCATGCTGCTCCTGCGCCGCGGCCTCACCCGGCTCGGACTGCCCTGGGCCGTCCTCCCGCTCACCCCGGCCGACCTCCCGCCGCTGCGCGCGGCGGTCGCCACCAACTCGCACTGCCCCGCCCAACCCCTGGCGAGCATCGACGGACTGACCCTGCCCGGCGACGGCTCGGAGCTCGTCGAGGTCCTCACCGCCGCCTGGGCCACCGTGCCCTGGGACGCCCTCTGAGCCGGTGCCGGGCGCGGCACTAGCCGGCCGTGCCCAGCGCCGCCGCCTGGTTGAGGAAGGCCCCGCGCAGGTCGGGCAGCAGGAGCCGGCGGCCGGTGAAGGCGTCCTGGTAGGCGTACCACCAGAAGTAGCCGCCGACGTAGTAGTCGAGGCCGGGGTCGAGGTTGTAGGCCCAGTTCATCACGGTCCTGGCCTTGGCCAGGGTGGAGGGGCGGACCTTGGCCGGGAGGCCGACCTCGCCGAAGCCGATGAGGGCGTTCGGGTAGAGGGCGTGCAGCTGCTCCACCTCGGCGCGGACGGTGGCGGCCGACGGGTAGGTCGTCGGCGAGCACTGGGTGGGGTAGTACGACAGCCACACGTACTCCAGGCCGGCCCGCATCGCCTCCGGCACGTACTGCTGCGAGAACTGCACCGGCGTCAGCTCGTCCGGCCCGTCGCCGCAGTGGTCCGGTGCGTAGCTGTTCTCGTAGAGGGTGAGCGCGGTCTGCCCGCCCGCGGCCTCGACGACGTCGAAGGCGGCCCGGATCTTCTGCGCCACCGAGCCGTACGGGCCTGTCCAGTCGCCGTTGACCTCGTTGCCGATCTCCCACACGTCGACGCTGCCGCCCAGGGCGTCGACGTAGGCCCGGGCGCGCTGTTGGTAGGCCGTGACGCTGGTGCCCCGCAGGTGGTCGGAGTCCAGGAGCTCGCCCATCACGTGACTGACCGTCCTGAGCCGCTCCACCGGGGCCCGGTAGTGGTCCGGGGCGACGCGGTCGTCGAAGACGACCCGGGTGGTGGGCCGGTGCGGGAGGGTCGCCTCGGCGGCGACCACCTGCTCGATGTCCTCGACGTCGTCGATGGTGACGCCGAACACCGGGGAGGGGAGGACGTGGTGCGCGGTCGTGGCCCTCGCCGGGCCGGCGGCCAGGGCCGCGGTCGCGGCGAGGGCGGTGGCCAGCAGGCCGTGGACGATCGGACGCATCGGGTGCTCCTCGGTGGGCTCGGTGACCTGCCAGGACGCCCGGACATCGCGGACCAGGCCGTACCACGGAGTGCACACGGCACTACCTCCCACGGCAAGCCGTGGACCCCGTCCGAGGGGTCACGGGCAGTCACGGTCGCGCCGCTGGCTCAGGCCTGACGGGGGATCAGGAGCGCCTCGGAGTATCCCGGCGATCTCGGCCCAGGCAGCACCGCGGAGGTCACCAGTCTCCAACATCGCCCCCAATTGGGTCTGCGGGCCGCTCGACACCAGGCAGCTGAAGGCTTCGTCGTCGGTCCGGTCGTACAGCGGCCGCAGGTCCATCGTCATCCGCGCGGGTCCGGGTTTTTCGAATGGCCCGACTCGGGTGGGGTTCGTGCGATTTACTCCGGGATAGGGACGCGCGGGCACGGGCGTCGGACAATCAGGAGGGAGTCGGGCATGGGAAGTTCGGACGAGGAGTGGATGGACCTAGCAGACGCGGTCACGCTGCTCCGGGACCAGATCGCTGAGGCCCAGCGCAGGATCACCGACCCGGCGGGGTCCGGGGACCAGGGGGTGCTATTCATGATGGGTGAGATCACCCTGAACCTGGGGCTGGAGCTGACCGGTACCAAGGGCGTCAACGGCGGCCTGCGGTGGAGCGTGATCAGCCTCGGGGGCAAGAGGGAGGACAGCCGCAAGGCCACCCACAGCGTGACCGTGAAGCTGACCCCGCACCAGCCCGGTGGTGGGGACATTGACGTGAGCGACACCGAGTAGCGGGGCCGCGCGGGCGGGTCGATGAGTGGGGTCGGCAAGAGGCAGGGGGGTTTGATGGAGTTCGACCGCCGGGTGCAGATCCGGGTGAGGCAAGCCGGTACGGCGGCGAGGGGGTTCCTGATTGCACCGCGCTTGGTTCTGACGGCCGACCACGTCCTGGACGGGATGGACCCGAGCGGCGGGCCCGGGACGGTGACGGTCCGTCTGCCGGACAGCTCCGAGCGGCAGTTCCCCGCGACGGTGCGGTGGCGGCGGCTGGACGGCACCGTGGACGCCGCGCTCCTCGAGGTGGACGAGGACGCCGACTGGCACGTCCCCGCCTCCCTGAGCGACCTGCTGATCCGTCCGCCGCAGCGATACGGCCACCTCATCGGCACCCGCCCGCACCCGGTCGCGCTCACCGGCTTCCCCCGCCTCCAGAAGGACCCGGAGGACGGCCGCCGTCTGGACGAGCAGGTGACCGGCCACATCGTCCCCGGCACCGGTGAACTGGCGGGCCGCTACGAGGTCTCCAGCACCACCCCCGCGCCAGTCGGCCCGCCAGCCAAGGTCGGCAGCCGGTGGTCGGGCATCTCCGGAGCCGCCGTCCTCGCCGAGGACGGCCACGGCCAGGACCTGCTGTGCGGCGTCGTCCGGCGTGACCGGCGGGCCGAGGACGGCACCCGCCTGACCGCGACCCCGATCAGTGCGCTGCTGGCCGATGAGGCCTTCCACGCGCTGATCACCGAGCACACCGGCTGGACCCCGATCCTCGAACCGGCCGAACCGGTCCGCTTGCTGAGCCCCGCCACGGCCGACCGCGACCTCGAATCGCCCGCCGCACTGCTCCGCGCGGACGCCGAGGCCGTCACCTTCCACGGCCGCGACAACGAACTCGCCGACCTGCGTACCTGGTGCGACGAGGGCCCCGCCAGCATCGCAATCAGAATCCTCACCGGACCAGGCGGCCAGGGCAAGACCCGCCTGGCCCGCCGACTCACCGACACCCTTGGCCGCCAGGGGTGGGCCGCTGGCCACCTGCGCCCCGACCTCACCGATCACGACACCGCGCCGGACTTGGCGTCGCTCGCTACCCAGCTGCCGCTGCTCTTGGTCGTCGACTACGCCGAGACCCGCCCTCGCCTGCTGCGCCAGGTGGTCGGGTACCTGTACCGCTCCCGACACCGTGTCAGGCTGTTGCTGCTCGCGCGGTCGGACGGCGAGTGGCGTACGGACGCCCTGAGCGCCGCGCCGCCGGTGCGGCGGCTGCTCGTCACGGCGCCGGTAGTGCCGCTAGCCCCGTTGATCCCGCACGGCCGACCCGTCCGGGACCGGGAGAAGGCGTTCCGGCAGGCGACGAAGGACCTGGCGCGACTACTGCCGAGGGTCCCGTCGGTGCTGGCTCATGGCTGGGATGCTCTGGCAGGGACGGTCATGCCCCCCGAGGACCTGGGGCACTCCCGCTACGACAACGCCCTCACCCTGCAGCTGACCGCGTTGGTCGCCCTCCTCCAGGGTGGCCCCCGCCCCGTGCTTGCGGCTACCAGCACCCCGGCGGAAGAGGTCCTGCTGGAGCACGAGGAGCGCTTCTGGACAGACAGCGCCGACGCACCAGCCTTCCGACTCGCCCTGCCCACTCCGATCTTGGCTGGTGCTGTCGCGGTAGCCGCCCTGTGCGGGGCCTCCACCGCCGCCGACGCCACCAGTGTCCTCGCCACCCTTCCGGGCCTGCCCGCTGACAGGATTGAACGCACCGTCAGCTGGCTTGCCACGCTCTATCCCGCGGATCCGGACCGTTTCTGGGGCTCGCTCCAACCGGACCGCATTGCCGAGTACCACGCTTCCCGCGTCCTCGCCCGCAATGGAGTCACCCTGCCAGCGCTCCTCACCGCGGCCGACCCCGGCCAGCAGGCCCAGACCGTCACGGTCCTGGCCCGTGCCGCCACCGCCCACTACGACTCGGGGCGGGCTGCCGAGAGCGAGGCCGTTCTGGCCACCCTCGACACGGCTCTCGACACTGCTCCCAGGCTGTCCGACGAGGCGGCGGTGGTCATCGGCGCGGCCCTGCCGCATCCGTCGCGCATCATTGCGCCCCTGGCGATCCGCCTCGGATTCGCCTTGTCCCAGACAAGCCGTCAGTTGGCCGAGGAGGATCCGGCCGGGCACGGACCTGACCTCGCTCTCGTGCTGTCGAACCTCGGTGTCCGGTTGGGGGAGGTGGGGCGGCGCGGTGAGGCGTTGGCGGTCTCAGAGGAGGCGGTGCAGATCTACCGTCGGCTGACGCGTGAGGCCCCGGCCGTGTACGAGCCCGAACTCGCCCGCTCGCTTTCGAACCTGGGCGCCCGGTTGGGGGAGGTGGGGCGCCGCGGTGAGGCGTTGGCGGTCTCGGAGCAGGCCGTGGAGATCCGGAGTCGGTTGGTCGTCCGAGATCCGGTCGAGCACGAGTCCGAGCTCGCGGCCACGCTGTCCAACCTCGGTGTGTGGTTGGCGGAGGTGGGCCGGAACATGGACGCCCTGGCAGTCACGGAGCGGGCGGTGGAGTCGTATCGCCGACTGGCGCGGCGGGACGCGATCGCGCACGAGCCGCACCTCGCGGTCGCGCTCTCCAACCTGGGTGTCCGGTTGGGGGAGGTGGGGCGGCGCGGCGAGGCGTTGGCGGTCTCGGAGGAGGCGGTGGAGATCCGCCGTCGGTTGGCGTGGGTGAGCCCGTCTGTCCACGAGCCCGAGCTCGCGGCCTCGCTGTCCAACCTCGGCAACCACCTGGGCGAGCTGGAGAAGCATGCAGAGGCCTTGGAAGCCGAGCTGCAGGCGGTGGAGATTCGAATTCGGCTGGTGGCGGAGTCTCCCGTCACGCACGAGCCCGACCTCGCTCGCTCGTTGTCCAATCTCGCCGTCCGATACGCGCAGCTGGGAGCGACCGGTGAGGCCCTGACGGTCGTGGGCCAGGCAGTGGAGATCTATCACCGGTTGGTCGCGGACAACCCGCCCGCGTTCGAGCCAAGTCTGGCCAAAGCCAAGTCGATCCGGGGCGTTCTGTTGGCGGTAGCGGGTGACGAGTCCGGCGCGCTGGAAGCGGTGACCGAGGCGGAGGGACTGTTCCGGTCCCACCTTGAGGAGATGCCCTCGCTCGTCCCCCAGTTCATTCATCTGCTGACGTTGCAGGCCAGAATGCTCGACGTCGCAGGCCGCGCGGAGGAGGCGGCCGCCGTCCGGCGGTGGCTGGCTGAGAATCCGTTGCCGTCGTCAGCTCAGGGCTGACGGGGGATCAGGAGGGCCTCGGAGCCCATCGGGCGGAAGCCCGCCGCCTGGAAGGTGCGGACGCTGAGGACGTTGCCCGGGGCCTGCTGGGCCCAGACGTGGTCGCCTTCGGGGAGGAGGTGCCGGGCGCTGACCGCCAGCGCCCGGCCGAGGCCCCGGCCGCGGGAGTCGGGGGAGACCTCGACCGCGCACTCCCAGCGGCCGGCCACGCCGCGGCCGAGGACGAGGACGCCGCCGGGGGCGGTCCAGACCCGGACGTCCTCGCGGTAGGCGAGGGCGCGGAGGACGCGGGGGTGCTCCCGGTCGGTGACCGGGGTGAGGGGGAGCGGCGGGTCGCCGGGGAGGCGGGAGCCGGCCGAGAGGAGGTCGATGGTGTCCATCCGGCGGCCGGTGCGGTCGGCGAAGGCGGCCAGGAAGTGCGGGTTCATCGGGGCGGCGAAGACGTCGGCGGGGGCGGCGGCCACGGCGGCGCGGACCCAGTCCGGGTCCTGGTCGGTGAAGACCACGGCGTGGGCACTGAAGGCGATCACCCCGGCGTCGCGGGTGTTCGGCTGCGGAAGGACCGTCACCGAGCCGTCCCCGGGCGGGAAGTGGCCGGCCGCGGCGGCGTCCAAGATCTTCTTCAGCATGACCGCACTCTAGACGCGGCCTACGAGACGCCGGAGGGCACCCCCTCGGCCGGGGCGCCGCGGACCGAACCGTGCAGCACCACCGCCCAGACCGTCTTGGAGCCGCCGCGTGCGACCACGCCCCAGTCGGCGGCCAGCGCCTCCACCAGCCGCATGCCCTGGCCGTGGTCACGGACCCCGGCCGGGCGGACCACCGGGCCGCGTTCGGCCCGGCCGTCGCTGATCTCCAGCCGGCAGGAGCCGCCGAGGCGGTCGAGCTCCAGCCGGACGGGGATGCCGGAGCGGTGGCCGGGGGCGTGCAGCAGCACGTTGGTCACCAGCTCCGAGCAGATCGTCACCACGTCGTCGGCCCGGTCCGGCGTCCAGCCGTGCTCGGTGAGCACCTGACGCACCCAGCCGCGCGCCGCCCGCGCGGCCTGCGCCTGGGCCGGGAACTCCGTCTCCCACACCTGAAGTGTCGTCATCACCGGTATCGCTCCAGTCGGTCGGGAGCGCCCGGCTCCTGTGCTGACCCAGGGTGGCGGGCGGAGCCGTCCGGCGCGAGGGCACGGGGAGGGCATAGCGAGGGCACGCACGGGGCGGGTTCGGCGAGGAGTCGCTCGTCCGGGGGACGGGCGGGCCGGGTGAGCTGCGGACTCCTCTACCGTGATCACTGTTCACGGACGGAGCAGCGCAGGGCTTGGGGACACCGAGGGGGCACCATGGGGCGACGACCGCCGGGCAACGAGTTGCTCTACGCGGCCAGGATCTCCAAGGGCTGGTTCTCCCAGGAGGCCGCCGCCGCGGGGATCAGCACGGCCGGGCAGCGGGTGCTGGCCAGCCGGGGGTTCCAGGTGAACGTGCGGACCTACCGGCGCTGGGAGGCGCCGGCCCCGCCCTGGCCCCGGCCGGACCACGCCTCGGCCCTGCGGGCCGCGTTCGACCGGGGGCCGGAGGCGCTCGGCTTCGTGGCCCGGGGCGGGCCGGCGGTACTGGCACCGGTGGTCACCATCGGGGGAGCCGGGACCGGCGCCGTGGACAGCTACGGCACCGACGACTTCGACACGGAAGACCAGCACGGACCAGTGAACCGCCGTCAGGCTCTCAGAACGGTAGGAACGGCCGCCCTCGGCGGCCTGCCCTGGCTCGACGCGTCCCCGGTGGCCGCGCAGGGCGGGGCCCGGATCGGCAGGGACGAGATCGAGGAGCTGCGGGCCACCGCGCTCGACCTCGACGCCATCGACCAGCGCTTCGGCGGCGACCTGCTCTGGCGCTCGGCCCGCGCCCAGCTGCTGCGGGTGCACGACCTCATCGACCACGCCACCTACGGCGAGCAGGCCGGGCGCGAACTCCACGACATCGCCGGCCAGTTGACCACCTCGCTGGGCTGGTTCTGCTACGACGCGGAGCGCCAGACCGAGGCCCGGGTGTACTTCTCCGAGGCGCTCAACACCGCGGTGCTCTCCGGCAACGACCCGCTCGCCACCCGCACCCTGGCCAACATGGCCCGGCAGAGCGTCGACCTCGGCAAGCCCCGGGAAGCGGTCCGCTACGCCCGGATCGCCCAGGCCCACGCGGCCGAGTGGAGCGCGCCGCCCCGGGTGGCGGCGCTGCTGGCGATCCGGGAGGCACAGGGCTACGGGCGGCTCGGCAACGAGACCGCCTGCGCCGCCGCGATCCGCCGGGCCTGGCAGGCCTTCGGCCGGGGCACCACCGAACGGGACCCGGACTGGGTGCGCTTCCTCAACGAGGCCGAACTGGTCTGCCTGGAGGGCATGTGCCGGCTCGACCTCGGCCACTACCGGCAGGCCGTGCGGCTGCTGGAGCGCTCGGCGCAGCTCCAGCACATCGCGCACTCCCGCAACCGGGGGATGTGCCTGGCCCGGCTCTCCTACGCCGCGCTCCAGGACCGGGACGTGGACCGCACGGTGGCGGCCGCCCAGGAGTCGCTGCGGCTGATCGAGGGCGGTATGGCCTCGGCCCGCAACAAACGTCAACTGTCGCTGGTCCGTGAGAAACTGACGGCTCATCAGGCCCTGGCCGAGGTCAGGGAGACGACGGAGCGGCTGGCGGTCTACACCGCCTGAGCCGGGCGGAGGACAGGCACGTGCACAACATCGAGTTCCGGCACCACCACGGCCAGGAGGCGAAGGAGGTCCTCGACGACCTGGTGGACGTCTACCGGGTGGTCTACGGCGTCGAGCCGTACGCGGGGGACCCGTTCTTCTCGGTGGACTCCTTCGAGGAGCGGCTGCGCGGGGCGATGGAGATGCCGGGCTTCGAGACGGTGACGGCCAGGGTGGGCGGACGGCCGGACGGCCGGCTGGTCGGGCTGGTGCACGGGGTCACGCTGCCGGCCGACCGGGCCTGGTGGGTCAGCCTCGGCACGGGCCGCCCGGCGGCGGCGCTGGCCGCCGCGACGGCACAGGACGTCTTCTGGCTGCGGGAGTTGATGGTCCTGCCGAGCCTGGGCAACCGGGGCATCGGCCGCAGCCTGCACGACGAGATGGTCCGCCACCGCCCCGAGCGCTGGACCACCCTCACCTGCATCCACGACAACGAGCCCGCCCGCAGCGCCTACCCCCGCTGGGGCTACCAGGTGATCGGCGGCCGGATCCGGCACGCGCCCGAGTCGCCGGAGTACGACGCGATGCTGCTCCGGCCGGGCGCGGTACGGCAGTTGAGCACCCCGCACTGCGGATAGCGGCCCCTGCTCACCGGCCCGGTGCTCGCGGGGTCAGTGCCTGCGGGCGCGGCTGGGCTGGACCCGGGGCGGCTCGCCCTCGGCCTTCGGGTGGTCGGGCGGGTAGGGGAGGTCGCCCAGGCCGTGGTCGGCGGCCTGCCGGTCGGCCAGCGCGAGGAGCGGGTCGAGGCGGAAGGCGTGGTCGTCCATCCCGGCGTGCGGGTCGCCGAGTTCGGCGAAGCGGGCCGGCACCGTGCGGATGGTGAAGTCGGTGGGGGAGACCGAGTCGAGCTCCTCCCAGCGCAGCGGGGTGGAGACGGTGGCCTCGGGGCGGGGGCGGACGGAGTAGGGGGAGGCGATGGTGCGGTCGCGGGCCATCTGGTTGTAGTCCACGAAGATGCGCGCGCCGCGCTCCTCCTTCCACCAGTTGGTGGTCACCTGCTCCGGCATCCGGCGCTCCAGCTCCCGGCCGAGCGCGATCACGCACCGCCGGGCCTCGGCGAAGGTCCAGGCGGGGACGATCGGCACGTAGACGTGCAGGCCGCGCCCGCCGGAGGTCTTCGGCCAGCCGCGCAGCCCGTGCTCGTCCAGCACCTCGCGCAGCCGGTGCGCGGCGCGGACGGCGTCCGAGAAGTCGGTGCCGGGCTGCGGGTCGAGGTCGATGCGCAGCTCGTCGGGGTGGTCGGGGTCGGCGCGGCGCACCGGCCAGGGGTGGAAGGTGAGGCAGCCGAGGTTGACCGCCCAGAGCACGGCGGCGGCCTCGGTGGGGCAGATCTCGTCGGCGGTGCGGCCGCTCGGGAAGGCGATCCGGGCGGTGGGCAGCCAGTCGGGCACGTTCCCCGGGGCGCGCTTCTGGTAGAAGGACTCGCCCTCGATGCCGTCCGGGAAGCGCTGCAGGGTGGTCGGGCGCTCGCGCAGCCCGCGCAGTGCGCCGGGGGCGACGGCCAGGTAGTACTCGGCGACGTCCCGCTTGGTGTAGCCGCGCTCCGGGAAGTACACCTTGTCCGGGTGGGAGAGCCGCACCGCACGGCCGTCCACGTCCAGTTCGACCGCCGTGCTGCTCGCCATGCGCCTCACGCTAGGCCCCACTCCTCGGCCGCGCCCGCCGGGCGGGCCGGGAGTGGTGCCGGGGCGGACGGTCCGTCAGACCTCCAGTTCGGCCTCGACGCGCTTGAGCTGGTGGCGGGCCATGGCGAGGTTGGCGCGGTTCTTGTCGATCGCCAGGTAGAGGAACAGGCCCTTGCCGGAGCGGTTGGTGAGGGGCCGGATCAGGTGGTACTGGGTGCTGAGGGTGATCAGGATGTCCTCGATGGCCTCCTTGAGGCCGAGCAGCTCGATCGCCCGGACCTTGGCGCGGACCACGTCGGTGTTCCCGGCGGCGGCCACGTTGAGGTCCAGCTCGGCGCTGCCGCCCAGGGTGCCGAGGGCCATACCGCTGGTGTAGTCGACCAGGGCGACGCCGATGGCGCCGTCGATCGAGGCCATGATGTCCTTGAGGGCGGTGTCGGTCGTGACCACGGGGTTCTCCTTGGAAGATGGGTGAACGGGGGCGTCAGGTACGGGGGTTGCGTTCGAGGGCGAGGTCGGTCAGGTCGGCGATCCGCTGTCCGGCGCGGCGGGCCTCCAGGTGGAGGCGCCCGAGATTGGCCTCCGGCCCGGCCAGCAGGGTGAGCACCACGTAGGCCCCGGCGGCGTAGGTGGCGGTGTAGCCGCGCTCGCCGCGGGTGATCAGTTCGCGGAACTCGCCCTGCCCGGTCGCCTCGGCCAGCCGGGCGCCGACGCCGAGCGCGGCGGCGGTGAGCGCGGCCACGCCGGAGGGCTCCAGGGTGGCGGCGTCGTGCGCCACCACCAGGCCGTCGGTGGTGGCGATCAGACTGCCGGTCAGGTGCGGGACCCGGGCGCGCAGACCGCGCAGCTCGGCGTGCAGGCCGGGGTCGGCGAGCGCCTCCGGGTCGATCATGGCGGGTGGCTTCCGGGCCGTGAACTGTCGCAAGGTGCGCTTCATGACTCGGAGGGACGGGTCGACCGGGCGGTCGGGGTGGGCGGGCAAGTCACAGTCGGGCCTCCAGGCCGGCTCGGATGCGGAGCAGCAGAGCGACGTGCGGATCTGACGGGTCGTACGCGGGGGAGGGGGGCGGGACCGGGGGCCGGCCGGGGGCCGTCGGCGTCGGCAGTGAGGTGATCACCGGGACGGCGGCCGTCGGACGGGTGGGGGCCGGTGGCGCGGAGCGGGGCGGCGGTACCGAGGGGACCTGCCGGGTGGGGGCCGTGGGGGCGACCGGGGCAGCCGGGGCGACCGGGAAGACCACCGGGACCACCGGGACCACGGCGGGGGTGAGGCCGGTGACCGGGGAGGCCGGGGCCGCGGCGGGGGCTTCGAGCAGGCCGACGGCGGCGAGGTGGCGCAGGTCGAGCAGGGTGGTGAAGGCCGAGCGGCCGAGCAGCAGGGCGATCTCGGACGGGGTGCGCAGCCCGTCGGCCGCCTCCAGCACGGCCCGGCGGCGCAGGGTGCAGCCGCGGGCCGGGTGGGCCGGGCCGCCGCCGGTGCGGCGGCGCAGCACCGGGCCGTGCTCGCCGGGCGGGGCCGGCCAGACCCGGTCCAGCAGGGCCCGGCGGCGGCCGACCGCCGCGCGCAGCTCGCGGACCGTCATCGGGCGGGCCAGGGCCAGCAGCGGGACGGCCGAGGGGGTGAAGACCGGGCGGCGCACGGCGTGCCCGAGGGCGAAGAAGGCGGCGTCCAACACGGCCGTGGTCAGGCAGAGTTGCAGCTCGGAGGTGGTCACCAGGCCGGAGCGGACCAGGAGTTCGGCGAGCGGCCGCCCGGTGGCGGAGCAACTGCCCAGCAGGGAGGCCCACTCGGCGGAGCTGATCCGGCCGCAGCCGGTGAGCAGCGCCTCCACGCCGGGGGCGGAGTGGCTCTCGGCGTAGACCACCGCGCCCTGGTCCAGGTGCACCCGGCCGTGCTCCCCGGTGAGCACGCCGGTGGCCCGGCGGGCGGCCAGTTCGGCCAGCTCGTGCTCGAAGGGGGTGGCCGGGGCGCAGCCGGAGCGGCGCCGACGGGGTAGGCGGACGGCCTCCACGGGCCGGGTCAGCGGCATCAGTCCAGCACCAACTGGTCGGCGATGGCGGCGAGTCGGAGCCTGGCCATGGCGAGGTTGGCGCGCTCGCGGTCCAGCCGCAGGTAGAGGATCAGGCTGCTGTCGAAGTCCGTCTCCAGGAACCTGACCAGGTGGTAGGCGCCGGCCGAGCTCAGGATCAGGTCCTCGGCGGGGGCGGTGCCGGCCGACGGGTCGGTGAACGAGGCGCCCTGGGTGACGGCCCGGGCCAGCTCGGTGGCGTCCGCCGCGCCGGTCTCGTGGTCACCGCCGGGGCCCTCCCCGGCGGTGCCGAGGGCGAGGCCGCTGGTCCAGTCGACCAGGCTGACCCCGAGCGCGCCCGGCACGCCCATGGCCTCGGCAAGGCAGTCATCGATTCCCGGCACCGGGCAGCACTTCCCTCCCGCGCACCCGTCGCAGAGCACGCCTGCGGCACCGCGCTCACTCGCGGTAACCTCTGCGGGACGTAACGCTAGCCCGGCCCGGGTGGCGGCGGGAAGGAATCCGTCATACTCGTCGGGCATATGCCCGAATCTCTCCGTCGGGCCGACCGGCGTGATAGTGGGATTCTCTGACGAACGGTCAGGCGAGGTGGTCGTCCAGGGCGGCCTCGATCTCGCGCACCGTCCGGGCGAAGTCGGCGGGCGTGCCGCCCCACGGGTCGAAGATGCCCGCGGCCGAGAGCTGGAGCACCGTCCGCCCCGGTCCGGCCAGCCGGCGGGTGTCGCGGGCGGTCTCCGCGTCCACCGCGATCAGCTCGTCCGCCCACTCCACCAGCTCCGGGGAGAGCAGCACGGCCCGGTGGCCGGAGAGGTCGTACCCGAGCCCCGCCATGGTCTCGACCATCGACGGGTCGGCCGGCTCGCCCACGTGCCAGTGGGTGGTGCCGGCGGAGCGGACCTCGGGGTGGTCGGGGGAGCGGGCCGTCAGGATCGCGGCGGCGGCCGGACTGCGGCAGATGTTGCCCTTGCAGACCACCAGGATCCGGCGGGGGCGTGACGGTTCGTCGGCCATCGGTGGCCACCTCTCGGCGCGTGTGTCCCGACTCCCCGTACACAGAGCATATCCGCCCGCCCGGCCGCGCCCCAGGGGCGGGCGGGCTGACGGGGCGCCAGGATCGGGGCATGGAGCTGCCAGTGATGCCGCCGGTCCCACCGATGCTGGCCAAGGCGGTGACGAGGATCCCGGGCGGCATGCAGTACGAGGCCAAGTGGGACGGCTTCCGGGCGGTCGTCTTCCGCGACGGCGCGGAGGTGGAGATCGGCAGCCGGACGGGGAAGCCGCTCACCCGCTACTTCCCCGAGGTGGTGGAGGCGGTCCGGGCCGAACTGCCGGAGCGGTGCGTGGTCGACGGCGAGATCGTCATCGCCCACGACGGGCGGCTGCACTTCGAGGAGCTGCTGGAACGCATCCACCCCGCCGCCTCGCGGGTGCGGACGCTGGCCGGGCGGACCCCGGCCTCCTTCGTCGCCTTCGACCTGCTGGCACTGGGGGACGAGGCGTACGACGGACGGCCCCTGACGGAGCGGCGGGCGGCGCTGGAACGGGCACTGGACGGGGTGCGGCCCCCGGTCCACCTGGCCCCCGCCACCACGGAGCTGGAGGTGGCGCGGCGCTGGTTCGGCCGCTTCGAGGGGGCCGGGCTGGACGGGGTGGTGGCCAAGCCGCTCGACCAGCCCTACCAGGCGGGGGTCCGGTCGATGTACAAGATCAAGCACGCCCGGACGGCGGACTGCGTGCTGGCCGGCTATCGCGAGCACAAGAGCGGGCCGGTGGTGGGCTCCCTGCTGCTCGGCCTCCACGACGCGGACGGGCGGCTCCAGCACGTGGGTGTCTGTGCCTCGTTCCCGATGGAGCGGCGGGCCGAACTGGTCGAGGAACTGGCCGAGTTGAGGCTGGAGGAGGGGGCGGACCACCCCTGGGCGGCGTGGCGGGACGAGAGCGCCCAGGCCGCCGCCCGCCTTCCGGGCGGCCAGAGCCGGTGGACCGGCGGCAAGGACCTGTCCTGGGTGCCGCTGCGGCCCGAGCGCGTCTGCGAGGTCGGCTACGACCACATGGAGGGCACCCGCTTCCGCCACACCACCCAGTTCAAGAGGTGGCGCCCGGACCGCACCCCGGAGTCCTGCACCTACGAGCAGTTGGAGGAGCCGGTCGGCTACGACCTGGCGGAGGTGCTGGGGAGCAGCCGCTCCAACTGGAACGAGGACTCGGGGTCGGGTTCGAGGAGGAGGGACTGCACCCGGTAACGCCCGGCGGGGAGTTCGAGGCGGATGAGCTCCGGCTGCTGCTCCGTGTCGTCGAGGCCGAGGATGTGCTCACCGTCGTACGCGGCGTCGGTCAGCACGTACCGTCCGCCGAGCTCGACCGTGACGACGTCCTCCCAGGCGTCGGAGGCCAGGGCGGGTTCGAGGCCGGCCAGCAGGGAGGTGTCGTCGTCGGCGCTGATCCAGCGCGCGAAGAGGAGGTGCTCCGGGAGCCAGGTGACCGCGAGCGGCTCGCCGCCCAGGACCAGGACGTCGTGACCGGCGCACCGGACGGCTCCCGCGTACTCGCCGATGACCTCGTCGGCCTCCCCGCCGGTCCACTCCGGCACCAGCTGCTCGGGGACGAGGGCGTAGCGCGCGAAGTCGGTCCGGTCGAGCCAGGTCAGCGACGTGACGGGGGCGGCGGGCTGCTGCTGCTGACGGATGCGCTCCACCCGGCGGGACCTGATCATCCCGCCATGATGGCATCCGGGTGGTGGCGGTCCCGCCGGGGGGAGGGGTCAGCGCTGAGGGGTCCCGCCGGTGAGGACGGGGAGCTGATCGCGGGTCAGGCGCCAGCGGCGGTCCTCGCCGGTGTCGGCGGGGGCGAGCTTCTCGGCGGGGGTGGTGCCGAGGTCGGTGAAGCCGAGGCGGGCGGGGACGGCGCCGGAGGCCCGGTTGGCGGGGTCGTGGACGATCTCGACGTAGGCGACCTCGGGGAGGCGGAAGGCTTCGAGGGTGAGGGCGCGGGTGGTGCGGGAGACGATGCCGCGACCGGTCGCGCGGGGGTGCAGCCAGTAGCCGATCTCGCGCCGCTCCTCCGGGTCGCCCTCGCGGCGGAAGATGCCGGTGGAGCCGACGATCGCGCCGTCCAGCAGGATCGCGTAGGTGAAGTCGGTGCCGGCGGCCCACCTCTCGGCGCGGGAGTCGACGAACTCCGCGGTGCGCTCCGGGGTGTCCTCGGAGGCCCAGGGCATCCACGGAACCAGGTGGTCGAGGGATTCCTCGATCACCCGGCGGAGCTCGGCGAAGTCCTCGGGTTCGTAGGACCGCAGGGTCAGGCCGTCGTCGACGCGGATCACGCGCTGGGGGGTCTCCATCAGCAGATCATGGTCGGGTGGCGGGCCCCGGGCCAAACGGATTTCCGCCGGCCGCCGCGAGGATGTCCCAGGAGGGAGTCGTCGCGGCCCACCAGGTGCTCCTGTCCTCGGGGTCCTCGTCGGGCGAGGTGGTGCGCCAGCACACGTTCGTCTCCAGGAGGACCTCGTCCCCCGGCCGCAGCGGGGGAAGCACCCAGGCGAATCCGGGGCTGCTCCAGAGGTACTCGACGCCCCAACGGCCCATGTGTCGGTGCTCGTACACGCCGTCGAGCAGCTTCGCGAAGTGGACCGGCACGCCCTGCCGGGGCGGTTCGGCCCGCTGGCAGAGCCACTCCTCGTCCGGGGCAGCGATGGTCATCGCCAGCCCCGGGGCGGCGACGCCGATCGCCGCGGTGGACTGGGTGCCCTCGTAGTCGGCCTCGGCGCCCTCGGGCAGTCCGGCGAGCGCGGAGGTGAGGCAGAGCCGGTCGACCGGCTGACGGGCGGTCACCCGCCAGACCGCGCCGCGGCAGACGTCCACCGGGAGGAGGTAGTCGAGGTTGCCCGGGTCGGCCTCGAAGGCGGTGAGCAGGAGCTCCACCTCGGCGGCCGGGTCGTCCCAGTGGAAGACCAGGCCGCCGCCGGGCAGCTCCCGACAGCCGCCCGGGGCGACGGGCCGTTGGCGGGGCCCCATCGTCACGGAGTGGGTGAACGGGCCGAATGGGGTGGTGACGGCGGGGATCGGTGCGGGCATCGGCCGAGGTTACGTCAGGCGGTAGCTCCAGGTGCCGACGGGGTGGTGGGCCGAGTCGGTGAGGGTCTCCTGGGTGCCGGGTTCCAGGGGGTAGTGGTGGAGGTTGCCGGCCCAGTAGCGGAGGATGCGGCCGAGCTCGGCGTGGGGGTCGGCTCGCAGGGTCGGTTCGGTCAGGTCGACTTCGAGGACGAATCGCATGCCTTCGAGTCTTCCATTGAACTTCCCTGTGAAGGTTTCAGCGGAAAGGGCGGGGAGACGGGCCCGGAAGTCTCAAAGCACGGCGGAGGTCCGGGGGTGGACCGGGGCGCTGAGGGAGGGGTCGATCAGGACCGGGTCCTCCTCGCGGGCGGCGGCGAGGGCGGCCGGGTCGAGGGTGGCGGTGACGACGGTGGGGGTGTCGGCGGTCTCGGTGAGGAGGGTGCCGTCGGGGTTCCAGACGGCGCTGCCGCCGCAGCCGTGGTACGGGCCGCTGACCGCGCAGTGGTTGGCGAGCAGGACGTAGCTGGTGTTGTCGAGGGCGCGGGCCGGCATCACGGCGGTGCGCTGGTGGGCCCCGCTGCCGCGGCCGAGCATGGCGCCGACCAGGTAGGCGTGGGTGCCGGAGAGGGCGGCGGCGCGGGCGTGCTCGGGGAAGCCCATGTCCCAGCAGATACCGAGGCCGAGGTGCCAGCCGTCCAGGGTGACGGTGCAGCCGTGGGTGCCGGGGGAGATGCCGAGGGAGCGCTCGCGCGGGGTTGAGTGCTGCTTGTCGTACTGGGTGACGAAGCGGCCGTCGCGGCCCAACACCAGGACGGAGATGCGCAGTTGGCCGGTCTCGGCGTGCCGGGTGGGGCCGCCGACGACCACGCCGGTGCCGGTCTCGGCGCAGGTGGCGGCCAGCGGGTCCAGCCGGGGGTCGTCCGCGTGGATGGTCAGGGTGGAGGGGGAGGCGGTGATGCCGGGGAGCTCGTAGCCGGTGAGGAAGAGCTCGGGCAGCACCAGCAGCTGTGAGCCCTCCGAGGCGGCGCGGCGGACCAGTTCGGCGGCGGTGGCCACGTTCGCGGGGATGTCCAGCGGGACGCAGGGAGCCTGGCCGGCGCTCAGGGTGAGGGGGGTGGTGGGCAGCTCGCGGAGATCATCCATGGACCGTCAACCTAGCAGGGGTGGGTAAGGGGAGAAAAGGAGGATCGGGTGCTACAGGCGCAGCCGGGGCGCGGGCGGCGCGGATCTGACGGAGTGGCAGGCGGCGTACGGCGTCCGGGTGATCCCCGGCACGGCACAGCGGTGCGGCAGCGCACCTCGGGCACGATCGTGAAGCCGAGCTGTGGCGGGCGTTAAGAATTCCTCGATGGACCGGGACGCCGCCCAGCAGGCAGATTGCACAGTGCCCGCGCGGCCCCGGCGACCAGCCGTGCTCCGGCCGCACCGGCACGCCCGCATCCGTCCCACCGTGCGTCAGGAGCCGTCGCCGTGAAGGCACTCGTCAAGCAGAAGGCCGAGCCCGGGCTCTGGCTGACCGACGTCCCCATGCCCGAGATCGGCCCCACCGACGTGCTGATCAAGGTGCTGCGGACCGGCATCTGCGGCACCGACCTGCACATCCGCAAGTGGGACGGCTGGGCGCAGCAGACCATCAAGACGCCCATGACGATCGGTCACGAGTTCGTCGGCGAGGTGGCCGAGATCGGCGCGGGCGTCACCGACGTCAGCGTCGGCGACCTGGTCAGCGGTGAGGGTCACCTGGTCTGCGGCAAGTGCCGCAACTGCCTGGCCGGCCGCCGCCACCTGTGCCGCAACACGATCGGCCTGGGCGTCAACCGGGACGGTGCCTTCGCCGAGTACGTCGCGCTGCCCGCCTCCAACGTCTGGGTGCACCGGGTGCCGGTCGACCTGGACGTGGCCGCCATCTTCGACCCGTTCGGCAACGCGGTGCACACCGCGCTCTCCTTCCCGATGGTCGGCGAGGACGTGCTGGTCACCGGCGCGGGCCCGATCGGCATCATGGCCGCGGCCGTCGCCAAGCACGCCGGGGCCCGCAACGTGGTGATCACCGACGTCTCCCCGTACCGCCTGGACCTGGCCCGCAAGGTGGGCGTCACGCTGGCGCTGAACGTCGCGGAGCACTCCATCGAGGAGGGGCAGAAGCAACTCGGCATGCGCGAGGGCTTCGACGTGGGCCTGGAGATGTCCGGCCGCCCCGAGGCGATGCAGTCGATGATCGCCAACATGACGCACGGCGGGAAGATCGCCGTGCTCGGCCTGCCGGCCGAGGACTTCGCGGTGGACTGGGCCCGGATCGTCACCTCGATGATCACCATCAAGGGCATCTACGGGCGCGAGATGTTCGAGACCTGGTACGCGATGTCGGTCCTGCTGGAGGGCGGCCTCGACCTCAGCCCCGTGATCACCGGCCGCTACGCGGCGGCCGACTTCGAGGCGGCGTTCGACGAGGCGGCCGGCGGCCGCTGCGGCAAGATCATCCTCGACTGGACCGTCTGACCCCCTCTCAGCTCACGTAGGTAGGAGCCCCTGTGTTCGACAACGTCCGCAGCGACATCGCCGCCACCCTGGACGAGATCCGCGAGGCCGGCCTGTTCAAGCCGGAGCGGGTCATCGCCACCCCGCAGAACGCCGCCGTGAAGGTGACCGGCGGGGCCGAGGTGCTGAACTTCTGCGCCAACAACTACCTCGGCCTGGCCGACCACCCCGCGGTGCTCGCCTCGGCGAAGGAGGCGCTGGACCGCTGGGGCTACGGCATGGCCTCGGTCCGCTTCATCTGCGGCACCCAGGACGTGCACAAGCAGCTGGAGGACCGCCTCTCGGCCTTCCTCGGCCAGGAGGACACCATCCTCTACTCCTCCTGCTTCGACGCCAACGGCGGCGTCTTCGAGACCCTGCTGGACGACCGGGACGCCGTCATCTCCGACGCGCTCAACCACGCCAGCATCATCGACGGCATCCGCCTCTCCAAGGCCCGCCGCCACCGCTACGCCAACCGCGACCTGGCCGACCTGGAGAAGCAGCTCCAGGACACCCAGGACGCCCGCCGCCGGCTGATCGTCACCGACGGCGTGTTCTCGATGGACGGCTACATCGCCCCGCTGCGCGAGATCTGCGACCTGGCGGACCGTTACGACGCGATGGTCATGGTCGACGACTCACACGCCGTCGGCTTCGTCGGCGAGAACGGGGCCGGTACGCCCGAGCTGCACGGGGTTCGGGACCGGATCGACATCATCACCGGGACGCTCGGCAAGGCGCTCGGTGGGGCCTCCGGCGGCTACGTCTCGGCGCGTGCCGAGATTGTTGCGCTTCTGCGCCAGCGCAGCCGCCCGTACCTGTTCTCCAACTCCCTGGCGCCCGTGATTGCCGCCGCCAGCCTGACCGTGCTGGACCTGATTGAGCAGTCCGGGGACCTGCGGGACCGCCTGGCCGCCAACACCGCGCTGTTCCGCAGCCGGATGACCGACGCCGGCTTCGAGATTCTTCCCGGCACCCACCCGATTGCCCCCGTCATGATGGGAGACGCGGCCCAGGCTGGTCGGCTGGCCGAGCTGCTGCTGGACCGGGGCGTTTACGTGATCGGCTTCTCCTTCCCCGTCGTTCCGCACGGGCAGGCCCGCATTCGCGTTCAGCTTTCCGCCGCGCACTCCACCGAGGACGTTGAGCGAGCCGTTGCCGCGTTCGTGGACGCCCGCGCCGCCCTTGCCGCCGAGCAGGCCGCCCAGCCGGGGGCGTAGCGCGTCGAAGGCCGCCATTCCGGGGTCCCTCTGGCCACCGCCGGAGGGACCCTGGGCCGTTGTGGCCGAGACCGGGCCCGTGGTGCCCGATCCGGTGCCCAGGCCGGCCAGCCGCGGGCTCGCCGGGGCGGCGCCGAGGCCGCCGGCCAGCTGGGCGTAGCCGCCGTTCATCGCCTGGGTGTGGACGTCCTCGTTGTCGGCGAGGTTCTTCACCACCGTGTCCATCTTGTCGGCGGTGCCGGTGAAGGAGCCGAGGACCCGCTTGAGCACCTCGGTGCCGATCGTCTTGACCACCTGCTCGGCGATGGCGACGGCCAGCTTGCCGAAGGCGTCCGAGGGGTTGCCGACGTCCAGGCCCTGCACGACGGTGCG
This sequence comes from Kitasatospora sp. NPDC051853, assembly GCF_044452665.1. Taxonomy (NCBI): domain Bacteria; kingdom Bacillati; phylum Actinomycetota; class Actinomycetes; order Kitasatosporales; family Streptomycetaceae; genus Kitasatospora; species Kitasatospora sp. NPDC051853. Next base: position 807,964 of record NZ_JBITBY010000001.1, read on the forward strand.
GAACGAGGTGCCGGAGGACTCCAGGTCCTCGGCCTGCCGCCGCAGTGCCGTGGCGCAGAGCGCCATCGCGGTCGGGTCCACCCGGAAGCCGCTGCCGGAGCCGGAGCCGCCACCGGGGTTGAGCACCTTGGCCACCACCAGCTCGGCCAGGTCGGCGATCGGCTTGGCCAGCGCCTGGGCCAGCTGCTGCACCGCCTCGTCCAGCAGCCGCGAGACGATCTCCCGGCCCATCGCGATGACGGCCGCGGTGCTCAGCCCGAAGGTGGCCGAGGAGGCCGCCAACTGGGCCTGTATGTTGATCAGTTGGATGATGGTCTGGCCCTTGCAGACCTCGATCACCAGGGCCGCGCCCTTGAGTGCGGTGGCCACCGCCTGGCAGCCGTCCACCACCATGCCGGAGTACTTGGAGATGGTCTGCCAGAGCGCGGCCAGCTGATCGGCGGAGGAGCCCTGGTAGACCTCGGCGAGCTGGCCGAGCGCCTTGTCGCCGGCCATCTGGACGTTGTCCAGGGTGGAGGCCAACTTGGTGAGCTGGTTGGCCAGTTCGAGCAGCTCGTCCTCGTTCGCCCCGGGCCAGTTCAGGCCGAGCAGTCGCATGACGGTCTGAAGTTCGCCCGGTATCTCGATGGCCATGGATGCTGCCCCCCAGCTGCTCTCCGTACACGGTCGTCAGGTGCGCTGTGGTACGCGTCTGATCGCGGGTTGTGACGATACACACCGGAGCCGGTCGCCACTACCGGGTCACGGCGATGGTTTCGCGGGACGATTCTGGCAGTGTCCGCCGACAACTGAGTACCCGTCAGGCGGTCACGGAACCGCCCGCGGTTCGTAACGAAGATCACGTGGCGGAGGGTCCGACGGGGCGGGAGGGGGCGGTGGGACGGGTGCGGCACCGCCCGGGACGGCGGGAGCGCCCGCCCGGCGCTGGCACAATGGCCTCGTGATCGACGCAAGACGGTTGCGGACCCTCCGGGCCGTGGCCGACCACCGGACGGTGACGGCCGCCGCGGCCGCGCTCTACCTGACCCCCTCCGCCGTCTCCCAGCAGCTCGCCGCGCTGGAGCAGGAGACCGGCCACCACCTGCTGGCCCGGGAGGGCCGGGGCGTGCGGCTCACCGCCGCCGGGGAGATCCTGCTGCTCCACGCCGACCTGGTGCTCGCCCAACTGGAGCGCGCCGAGGCCGACCTGGCCGCCTACCAGCAGGGCGTGGCCGGAGAGGTGACCGTCGCCGCCTTCGCCACCGGCATCGCGCTGGTGCTCGCCCCCGCCATCGCCGACCTGGCCGGCAGCGCGCCCGGCGTCCGGCTGCGGGTGCTGGACGCCGAGGGCGACGCCAGCCTGCCGATGGTGCTGGACGGCCGGGCCGACATCGCGCTGGCCGTCGAGTACCGGGGCGCACCGCGGGCCGACGACCAGCGGCTGACCCGGGTGCCGCTGTACGCCGAGCCCTTCGAGGCGGTGCTCCCGCTCGGCCACCCGCTGGCGGCGGGCACCGGTCCGATCGCGGTGGCCGAGCTCTCCGCCGAGCCGTGGATCGGCCCCTACCCCGGCAACCCCTGCCACGACGTGGTCCTGCTGGCCTGCGAGTACGCGGGCTTCCAGCCCCGGCTGGTGCACTCCTCCGACGACTTCCGCGCCGTGGTCGCGCTCGCCTCGGCCGGGGCCGGGGTGGCCCTGGTGCCGCGCTCGGCGCTGCGCGGGGTGGACCTGGAGGCGGTCGAGGTCCGGCCGGTGGACAGCGCGCTGGCCACCCGGAAGGTGTTCGCGGCGGTCCGGTCCGGGGCGGAGCGCCATCCGCTGGTGCAGCCGGTGCTGGCGGCGCTCACCACCGCGGCGGCGGGGCTCGGCACGGTCTGACCCGCCGTCGGGCCGGGGCGGGTCCGGTGGCGGTCTGGCCCGCCGTCGGGCCGGGGCGGGGCGGGTCGCGGCTCTGGAATATGCTGCCGGGTGTGGCCGGGCCCCACCGGGGCGGCGGCCGTGAGCCGCCGTCAGACGTACAGGAGCGCCGCCGATGAGCCAGCCCGCCGCCGGTCAGTCCGTCACTGCGATGCCGGTCGGGGTGATCGGGCTCGGGGACATCGCACAGAAGGCCTACCTCCCGGTGCTCGCCGCCCTGCCGGGCCTGGACCTGAAGCTGATGACCCGTGACCGGGCCAAGCTGGACCGGATCGGCGACACCCACCGGATCGCCCCGCGCTTCACCGACCTCGGCGAGCTGATCGACAGCGGGGTGCGGGCCGCCTTCGTGCACGCCAGCACCGACCAGCACGTGCCGATCGTGACCGCCCTGCTGGAGGCCGGCATCGACGTCTACGTCGACAAGCCGCTCGACTACCACCTGGACGGCGCACGGAAGTTGGTGGACCTGGCGGAGCGCGAGGGCCGCTCCCTGATGGTCGGCTTCAACCGCCGCCACGCGCCCGGCTACCTGCTCGCCAAGGAGCGCCCGCGCGACCTGATCGTGCTCCAGAAGAACCGCGAGGGCCTCCCGGAGGCCGCCCGTACGCTGGTCTACGACGACTTCATCCACGTGGTGGACACCCTGCGCTTCCTGGTGCCCGGCGAGATCCAGCACGTGGACGTCCGGACCCGGGTCCGGGACGGCCTGGTCGAGCACGTGGTGCTCACCCTGGCCGGCGAGGGATTCACCGCCCTCGGCATCATGAACCGCCTCTCCGGTTCCGCCGAGGAGGTCCTGGAGGTGTCCGGCGCCGACTCCAAGCGCGAGGTCCACAACCTCGCCGAGGTGATCGACCACCGCGGCCAGCCCACCGTCCGCCGCCGCGGCGACTGGGTCCCGGTCGCCCGCCAGCGCGGCATCGAGCAGGTGGTCACCACCTTCCTCGACGCCGTCCGGTCCGGCCAGACCCTCTCCGCCCGCGACGCGCTGCGCACCCACGAGCTGTGCGAGCTGATCGTCGAGCGCATCGGCGAGTGAGCCCGGCCGGGGCCCGTCAGCCGCCGAGGTGGACGGTCCGGGCCCAGGAGGGCGGGACCGGCGGGACGTAGTCCGGGTCGACTTCGTCCAGATCGGGGCAGCCGACGCGGGGGAAGAGGCCGATCACGGTGCGGGCGGGCGGCGGGGCGGACGGCCAGTCGGTCTGACCGTCGGTCAGGACCACCAGGACGTCCGGGCGGGGGCGCAGCTGGAGGGCGCGGGCGAAGCCGGCCCGCAGGTCGGTGCCCCCGCCGCCGATCAGCTCGATGCCCTCGGCACTGCAGAGGGAGCGCGCCGCCCCGGCGGAGGCGTCGCAGGACACCACCGAGACCTGGTCCCGGCGGTTGCCGACGGCACGGGCGATCTCGGTGACCTCCAGCAGGGCCGTGCCCAGTTCCGCGTCGCTGACCGACCCCGAGGTGTCGATCACCACCGCCACCCGGGGCGGGCGGCGGCGCAGGCTGGGCAGCACCACCCCGGGCAGACCGGCCGAGCGGCGGGCGGGCCGCCCGTAGGTGTAGTCCTCGCCCGTCCCGGCCCCGGAGACGGCGGCCCGCAGGGCCGAACCGAGCAACTGCCGCCACGGCTGCGGCGGGTGGAAGGCCTCCTCGGCCCAGCGCCGCCAGCCCTGCGGCACGCTCCCCTGAGCCGCCCTGATGCCCTCCGCCACCCGGAAGCGCACCGCGTCGCGCTCGTGCCCGGCCAGCCCGTGCGCCCCCTCCGGCCCGAGGTCCCACTCCCGCTCCCGCCCGTCGGAGCCGCTGCCGCAGTCCAGCCAGGCCCACGGCTCGGTGAGCTTCCCGAGCCCCACGGAGCGCAGGTACTCCTCCATCAACAGCCCGTCGGGCAGCTTCAGGCGACGTGGCACCAGCGCGCCGGCCGGCCGGACCAGGCCGTCGCCGAACGCGTCGTCGTTGATCTCCAGGTCGGCCGCGATGTTCATCCGCAGGCCTTCGGCCGGGCCGGTCAGGCCGTGCCGCCTCGCGTAGCGCTCACTCCGTCCGTGGTGGTCGCGCAGGAGGTGGGAGACCTCGTGCACCCAGACCGCGGCCAGTTCGTGGAGGGAGGTCTGCGCCACGAAGGACGGGGAGACGTAGCAGCGCCAGTGCGAGTCCACCGCCATGGTGGGCACCCGGTGCGACTCGACCACGTGCAGGGCGAACAGCGCGGTGGCGAGGTAGGGACGGGCCCGGGCGGCGTGCAGGCGGGCGGTGAACAGCTTCTCGCGGTCCAGGGTCTCGGTGGCGGGAGCGGAGGCGGCCGGCCGCTGCTGCGGTGGCCTCGGCTCGGGAGGCCTCGGCTTGGGTGGCGCGGGCTTCGGCACGGGCGCGGTCGGGGTGCTCACCGGCCCACCCCGGCGGCGGACTCGGGCGCCAGCTGGTCCGCGCGGCGGGCGAGCCGCACCGTCCCGGCCAGCCGCTCGATGGTGTCGGGGACGGCCCAGCCGTCCCGGCGGAGCGCGGCCAGGGTGTTGGCCGGGACCACCACCAGGTCGGGTGCGCCGGTCTCCAGGGCCAGGGCCAGCAGTTGCCAGGCCGCGTCCCAGCGCTGCTGGGTCGGCCGGTCGCGCACCGCCGCCACCACGCCGTCCAGCACGGCCTGCCGGAGGTCGCCGCGCTGCGGCAGCTCGGCCGCCGCGGGGTCGGCGAGCAGCAGTTCCGGGTCGGGCAGGTCCATCCGCTCGGTGCTGGCCAGCAGCTCCAGCCCCGGCCCGTCCCCGACCGTGCCGCGCACCAGCAGGGAGAGCACCTCGCGGGAGGACCCGGCGGCGGTGGCGAAGGCGATCAGACGGATCGTCATCTCCCAGCTGCGCGGCGAGGGCCAGGCCCCGCCGCGGCGGCTCTCGCCCTGGGGCAGCCGGTGCACCAGCTCGGGCCGTACGGACAGCAGGGTGCAGACCGCCCGGCGGGCGAAGGCCACCGCCTCCGGCAGACCGTCCGGGTCGAGCACGGGCAGCACGGCGCGCGGCCAGGCGCCGCCGAAGCCGCGCACCACCACCTCGTGATCGTGCGTCCACTGCAGGTGGACGAAGCGGTTGGCCAGCGGCGCGCTCAGCTCCCAGCCGTCGGCGGCCGAGGCGCGGGGGTTGGCCGCGGCCACGATCCGGACGCCGGGCGGGAGCCGGAGGGCGCCGACCCGGCGTTCGAGCACCAGCCGGAGCAGGGCGGCCTGGACGGCCGGGGGCGCGGTGGAGAGCTCGTCCAGGAAGAGCAGCCCGCGTCCCTCCCGGACCAGCCGGACCGCCCAGTCCGGCGGGGCCATCGGCACGCCCTGGACGGCGGGGTCGTCACCGAGCACCGGGAGGCCGGAGAAGTCGGAGGGCTCGTGGACGCTGGCGATGACGGTGGTCAGCGGCAGGCCGAGGGAGTCGGCGAGCTGGGTCAGGGCGGCGGTCTTGCCGATGCCCGGCTCGCCCCAGAGCAGGACGGGCAGGTCGGCGGCGACGGCGAGGGTCAGGGCCTCCAACTGGGGGTCGGTCCCGGGCTCGGTGGTGGTGTTCCCGAGCAGGGTCAACAGCTGCTCGGCGACGTCGAGTTGGGTCATCGGGGCGTGCGTGGTCATGACGGGTCACCTTGGGGGTCTCGGGAGCGTGCGGCGGAATCCGGGCCGGGGTGTCCGGGGCAGCGCAGAACGGGATGGGGCGGGATGGGGCAGGGCGGGGCTCAGCGGTGGAACGCGAGCCGGGGACGGGTCCGGGGTTCGGCGGGCCGGGGCCTTCGGGGTGGCAGCCGGTGCAGGCCCAACAGGCCCGCCCGGTACAGGCCGTGGGTGACGCGCCGTTCGGCCGCCGCCTCCAGCTCCTCGCGGAGCGCGCCCTCGGGGAGCAGCGCGGCGGGGCCGAGCAGCGCCTCGATCACGGCCAGCGCCCCGGCCGTGTCGCCGTGGGCGAGGCGTTCGCGGACGCCCCTCAGTTCCTCCGGATGGCGGTGGGCCCGTTCGATGGTGTGCAGGCACGGCATCGGGGTGCCGCCGAGGGCGCTGAGCAGCTGCTCCCGGTGGAGGTCCGCCGGGTCGTGGTCGAGCGCGCTGAGCGTGCCGTCCACCAGGGCGATCCGGTGCCGGGCACCCCGGCAGTCCACCAGGAGCGGCCCGCCGGAGCGGTCCGAGTGGTCCCGATGGTCCGGGTGGTCCGGGGGCGTGGGTGGTTCGGCCTGGCCGTCCGGTACCAGGGACGCCGCCACCAGGGGGTGCAGCCGGCCCGGGTCGATCGCGCCGCTGTGCAGCAGCACCAGATCGGGCGGTGTCCAGGTCGCGGCGTCGGGGAGGACGGGCAGCGCCGCTCCGTCCCGCGTCGACAACCTCCGTACGGGAAGCGGAAGTTCGCCGCCGTCGAGGGTGGGAGTCGGGGCGCCCGGCTCCAGCACCAGGCGGCGCCCGGCGTCGAGCCGTACGACCACTGCCCGGTCCGGCCGGCCCTCGGCCTCGCGGAGCAGCGCCGCCTCGGCGGCCCAGCGGTCGACCGCGTAGGGAGGACCGAACTCCGCGCCGTGCTGCGGCTGTTGGACCGACCCGGCCCGTTCCCGGAACTCCCCGGCCCGCCGCGCGTCCCACAGGTGGCGGTGCAGGTCGAGCCGGAAGCGCGGGTCGGGGCGCGGGCGGGGGTGCCGGTGGTCGGTGGCGGAGCCGGTGCCGTCGTCGGCCGACCAGAGGGCGAGCGCGAAGCGTTGGCCGCCGTCCGCCCAGACGGGCGGGGTGCGGGCCACCAGGTGTACCGGGCCCGGGCGGCCGGGCAGCCGGTAGCGGGCCAGGGAGAGCGTCAGCCCGCCTCGCAGCAGGCCGTCGGGAGCGCTCCGGGGCAGGTGCCAGCGGAGCAGGTCGGGCGCCAAGTGGCGGAGGTCCGAACGGAGTTGACCGGTGAACTCGCGGCCGAGCGCGCGGTTCACGGTGCGCAGATCGAGGTCCACGTCCACGTGGGCGGCAGCACAGGCGCCCGCCCAGTCGCCGGTGGCCCGGCGGGCGGTGGACTGCTCGATCATGACGGGCGGCACGGCGTACTCGCGCACGCACAGCCAGCGGGAGAGGTAGGAGTCCTCGTGCACGGGGTGAGTGGCCATCAGCACTCACCGAACGTGGACGAGACCCCCAATCCGGAGAGGGAGTGAGTGATCATCGTGGGGGAGCGTAACCCCTGCGGGGCGCGCCGCGCCAGTGGATTCAGCGGGCCTGGTCGCGGTTGCGGTCGCGGTCGCGGTCGCGGCTGCGGTACAGGTCGAGGACGTGCTGCTGGAGCAGGGCGCCGAAGCCGGCCGACTCCAGGCGCAGGCCGAGCTGGTGCTCGGTCAGACCGAGGGCGGTGGCGGCCCGCGGCAGGTGCCAGTCGTGGGAGGCCAGGGTGTCGAGCAGGTGGCCCCGGCGGGTCTGGCTCTCCGAGAGGCGGAAGGTCTTGAGGTAGGCGATCCGGCCCTGCTCGTCGGTGATCGCCTCGCCGATGTGGTTCTCCTGCCGGGGGCGGAACTCGGGGAGGAAACGGGAGAGGGTGAAGCGGTCCATCCGGCGCACCGTCCGGCCGCGGTAGGTGGCCCCGAGCAGCCCGTCGGCCATCGTGGAGTCGTGGAACTCGCCCCAGGCGCGCTCCTGTCGGTCCACCGCGGCGCGCAGCTCGGCGAGCGAGCGGACGGTGGCCCCGCCCAGCTCCGCCCGGAAGTCCGGGACCGGGGCGGAGAGCAGCGCGTAGTGGTACACCAGCTCGCCGTACAGGTCCAGCAGCAGGCTGCGGTGCAGGGCCCGGTAGTCCTCCGGGTGCGGGACGACGAAGGCCGCGGCCGGCGCGTCCGCGACGTACAGCAGCACACCGCACTGGCCCGGGTGGATCTCGAACGCCCTTAGCGCGTCGGCGAGTCCGCGGACGTGCGCCCCGCTGTAGCTCTCCTCCCCGCGCGGCGACAGACCGTGCCGCAGCGCCCGCTCCGACCACTGCTGCCAGGCGAAGGTCGGGCCGCCGAAGTGCAGCGCGAGGTACCCCTCCAGTGCGAGGTGGAGCGGCAGGAAGCGCAGCCGGGTCCGGTCCGCCCGCTTGGCGAGCTTCCCGGGACGGCGCGCCAACGGGACGGACTCCGGTGCGGCGGTGCCGAGTTGGGTCCCGTAGGCGGCGGCCGGGGTGCCGTCGCGGGTCCAGTCGGCGACGAAGCCGTGCGGCATGAAGGAGGTGTACCGGCCCTTCTCGCACTCGACGGTGACGCGGCCGCAGCCACAGCCGCAGCCGTCCTCCTCGCCGTACAGCTCCTGACGCAGCCGCAGGTCGGTGATCGGCTCCTCGCGCACCAGCGGGACCAGCCGGACCCCGCCCCAGACCTGGGCCGGGCGGGTGGTCAGACCACCGAGGTCCAGGGTGAACGGTTCGGTCTTCATCGGGCCTGCCCGGGGTCGAGGAACTGCTCGGTGCGCAGCGCCAGGTGGGCCGTCAACTCACCGATGCCGGTGCGCCCTTCGGCGAACCGGGCGAACTCCGCCAGGGTGGTCAGGTCCGCCGCGTCGCGTAGCCCGGCGGTGGGGACGGTCGGCGCCAGGCGGCGCACGTCGAAGCTCTCGGCGTCGAACACCGGGTTGAGGTGGACGACACTGGTGCGGTGGTCCGGGTCCAGCCGGGTGCGCCAGACCCGCAGCACCTCGGCGGCCATCCCCGGCGGGGAGTTGTCCCACCCGTCCGAGACGATCAGCAGCCGGTCCGGGGCGGTGTCGAGGGCGTCGACGATCCGCCGCCCGAGCGGCGTCGGCCCGAGCGGGTGGAGCAGCAGCGCGTCGGTGCGGCCCGAGGTCCAGAACGCCGTGTACCCCTGCTCGCCGGCCAGCGCCTCCAGCAGGAAGTGGCAGGCCAGGGCGGCCGCCAGCGGGCGGCGGCGCTGCTGCCCGGAGCCGTAGGAGGAGAAGCTGTCGTCCAGCACCGCCGCGACCTTCCCCCAACTCCCGGCCTGCGCACCGGCGGTACGGCGGGCGGCGGTGCGCAGCGCACCGGTCAGCTCGGCCCGGCGGGCGATCCGGTCGGCGGCGGACAGGCCGAGCGCGTAGACGGCCAGCCGGTTGAGCGGCATCCGGGAGAGGTCGTTCTTGGTGTTCACCTCCGACGCCCCCGCGCCGCGGGCCGACTCCTGCAGGCGCAGCCGCTCCATGGCGGTCATCCGCGGCTCGATCTTCCGCAGGAACACCTCGCGCGGGATGCCGTGCTTGGCGGCGAAGCCCTCCGCCACCGTGTACGGCAGCTCGTAGAGCGCGGGCTGCTCGTAGTGCGCGCGGGTCCAGGCGCTCAGCAGCGGGGCCCGGTACTTCCCGGCGCGCTCGGCCGCCTTGGTGAACAGGAAGTCCCCGGTCTCCGCCTCGGCCGGACGCAGGTGCAGGTGACGCAGCGCCAGCTTCAACCCGCCCCGGTACTTCACCGCGTCCAGCGTCTGGTCCGGCCGGGCGGCCAGCCAGTCGCGCAGGATCGCCCGGGTGCGGCGGTTGTTCACCTTCGCCCGGCGCAGCTCGCCGATCAGCCGGTAGACCCGCTGCGGCGGCAGCAGCGCGAGCCGGCGGGCGATCAGCCGCCCCTCGGTGCGGCGCTGCTCCGCGGTGGCGTCCTTCGCGGTCTCCAGCAGGTGGCGCACGATCAGTGCGGCGTTGTGGTCGTTGATGTCGAGGGCGAGCGAAGCGGCGTACGGGCCGCGGTAGTTGACGAGCATGTACTCGTGCAGGAAGGCGAGCGAGAGCTGCTGCTCGGCCGCGTCGGAGTGGAACTCGCGGCGGCCGGTCGCGGTGATCGCGGCATTGACGAAGAGCAGCACGTCGTCGGCGGCGACCAGGTCGCCGTACGTCTCCACGGTGTCTCGTCCTCGTCGGTGGTGCGATGGCTTCGGGGCCGGCCGGGGAATGGGGGCGCGAACTGCGAATCACTGCTTCAGAGGTAGTTACCGGAAGTCGCACCGGAGTCCCGCGGCCGGCCGTCCGACCGTAGCAGAGGAGCGGCCCGGGCTCAGGACCAGGGGAGGCCGGCGCGGGTGAGCCAGTACTCCTCGGCGGGTTCGGCGAGTGGGGCGAGGGTGGTGAGGTGGTCGGGGGAGAGGGCGAGTTCGGCGGCGGTGAGGTTGGAGGCTAGCTGGGCGGTGGTGGCCGCGCCGGAGAGCACGATGTCGGCCCAGGGCTGGGCGGCGGCGGCCGCGAGGGCGACGGCGTCCGGGGTGTGGCCGGTCCGTTCGGCGAGGGCGCGCAGCGGGGCGGTCTCCGGGCCGGTGGCGTTGCGGCCGGCCAGGCGGCCGTTGGCCATGCCCTCCTTCACCACGACCAGCCAGCCGGCGGCGTGGGCCTCGCGCAGGGCGGGCCCGGCGGAGGGCTCCAGCACGTTCCAGGTGGACTGCACGGCGGTGAAGAGGGGTCGGCCCGCGACCGTCACCCCGCTCGCGGCCTCGATGGTGGCCGCCTGGGCGGGGCCGCTGGTGGACAGGCCGATCCGGACGCCCTGGGCGGCGAGGGCCGCGAGCCCCTCGTGCAGGGCGGTGTCGGTGAGAGCGGGGCTGTCCGGGGTGACGGAGTGGATCAGGTAGACGTCGAGGTGCTTGCCCAGCAGCGCCCGGCTCTCGGCGACCTGACGGTCGAACACCTCGGGCGAGTGCTCCTTCACCTCGTGCACCGGCACGCCGGAGGTCCGCCAGTCGGCGGTGTAGGTGTACCCCCACTTGCTCCCCACCGTGACCTGGCCCGCCGCTTCCGGCCGCGCCGCCAGCCACTCCCCGAGGAACTCCTCCGCCAGCCCGTACGACCGCGCCGTGTCCAGGTACCGGACGCCCGCCGCGAAGGCCGCGTCCAGCAGCAGGTGCGTCCGCTCCCGCAGCGCCGCCACGCTCCGCCCGGCCGGCAGGTCCGCCTCCCGTCCCAGGGTGATGTACCCGGGCCGCCCGACCGCCGCCGTCCCCAGCCCGAACCGCCCGATCCCCGCGGCCCCGGAGCTGACGGTGGGCCCGTTGGTGGGCACGGCGACCATGCTGGGGGTCCCTTCGACAGGCGGATTCCGTACCGGAACCCTACGCCACACCGCCGGAACGCCCAGGTCGGGCGGCCTGTCCGAAGAGGGGGCCGAGCGGTTCGCCCTGGTGGCCGAGGACGCGGCAGACCTCGGCCAACGGTCCCCGGGAGCGTTCCGCGAGGCGGGTGAGGACCGTTGCCCCGGACGGCAGGGAAGCCGGGTCCAGCCCGACCGCCACGGCCGCCCGGCGGCGGAGCCCGTCGAGGTCCGGGTGGTCCTCCCGGTACAGCTCGGCGACGGCCCGGAGCTGCTCGGCCGTCCCGCCGGGGGCGTCCCGCCACCACGGTGCGGCGAGACAGAGCCGGAGCAACTCGGGCAGGCCTACGGCGAGGGGCCGGCCTCGCCGTCGAGGCTCACGTAGACGACGGGGCGTTCCTCGCCGCCCTCGCCGACGAAGCAGTAGGCGTCTCCCGAGTCCGCCCGGGCGAACTGCTCCAGGCGTGCCCCGGAGGCGAGGCGGACGCCCTCCTCCGGCCGGTGGTGTCCGTGTTCACCGCGCCACCGTAACCGGCGGGTCAGGGGCGGCTGCGGGCCACCGTCCAGGTGGCGGCGGCGCAGAGGAGGCAGAGAGGGGTGTAGAGGGCGAGGTTGAGCCAGTAGAAGGGGTCGGCGGGAGAGCTGCCGAGGCCGGTGGTCCAGACGAGGCCGGCCAGGGCGCGCAGGAGGAGGCCGGCGGTGATCGCGTACGGGGCGAGGCGGAGGAGCGGGGCGGGGAGGCGGCGGGCCAGGGCGGGCAGGTGGCCGGTGCGGGTGAGGAGGAGGGTGGCGGCGCCGAGGAGGAGGGTGGCGAGGGGGAGGAGGACGCGGGGGGTGAAGGGGACGTCGGCGTTGAGGACGAGGTGGGAGAGGGTGGCCCGGTCGGGGGCGGGCCAGGTGAGGCCGGTGGTCCAGTAGAGGTGGACCGCGGCGTCGGCGGTGAGGACGGCGGCCACGGCGCGGGCGGCGGTGCGGGGGTCCATCGGGACGGCTCCTGGGGGTCGGTGACGGTGCGTCGACCGCAGGAGCGGGCGGAGGCGGCGGAGGTTCCTGTGGCGAGGGTCACAGCGGGGGCGTGGAACGTCCGGGCGCCGGGCGGCCTCTGAGTCGGACGTGGACGGTCCCGAAACCCCGGGCGAGGCAGGCCTCGCCGACCTGGTACGAGCCGCGCAGCGCGGCGATCAGCTGGCGGTCAGCGAGCTGCTGGAGCTGGTCACGCCGTACGTGCGGCGTCTGTGCGGCCCGATCGCGCTGGACGACGGCCCGGACGCGACCCAGGAGGCGCTGATCGCCGTGTTCCGCAGGCTGCGCCAACTCAAGGAGCCCGCCGCGCTGTTCGGCTGGGTCCGGGCGATCGCCGTCCGCGAGGCGGTGCGGCACGTGCGGCGGACGGCGCGCTGCGTGCCCGCCGACCTCTCCGAACTCCCGCGCCCGGGCGACCCGCAGCTCGCCGCCGACATCGAGGACGTGCTGGCCCGGCTCACCCCCGAGCACCGGGCCGTCCTGGTGCTCCGCGACCTGGAGGGCCTGGACGAGCGCTCCACCGCCGATCTGCTGGGCGTGGCGGCCGGCACCGTGAAGTCCCGTCTCTCCCGGGCCCGGCTCAGCTTCCGAAAGGCGTGGCAGCAGTGAACGGAACCCCCTGGCCGGTGGCCGACTTCGACCCGGTCCGCCGCCTCCGGGTGATCGCGGCCGGCACCCCGGGCGCGGCGGTCCGCGAGACGGTCGTTCCGGCGCCGTTCGAGCAGGTCTGGTCGGTCGCGGCCGACCTGGAGCGCACCATGCCGCAGTGGCTCCCGGACATCCGCACCGCCCGCCTGACGCCCCCTCAGGGCACCGGCCGCGCCCACCTCCTGGTGACCGGTCACACCCGCCTGCGGGCCCGCTTCGACCTCGACCTCACCCCGGGCTGGTGCCTGATGCGCAGCCGCTTCCTGCTCGGCGGCATGGCCGCGCACCCCGAGTCCGCCGCCACCACCCGCTTCGCCTTCCTCGGCGCCTTCCGCCTCCCCGCCGCCGGCCCGGTCTCCGCCGTGCTCCGCCCACTCACCGACCCGCTGGCGGCCCGTTCGCTGCGCCGCTTCCGTGCCCTGGTGGAGGCGGTGGCTGATACCCGCGAGGCCGCAGGGACGGCGACGCGGGAGCCGACGACCCGGGAGAGCGTGCGGGCCGCGATCCTGACCTCGCTCGACTTCGCCAACCTGGACATGGAGTTCCCGCGCATCGTGCACTGGCTGGGACGGTTGCCGACGGCGGACCGGGAGGGCCTGATGGACGAGCTGGAGGTGATCGCCAGGACCGACCCGGCCCGCCGGAGCGACGCGGCGTACCTCCTGGACGACCTCGGGCTGCGCCGCGTCGACTGGGAGCGGCTCTCGTAGTGCGGGTGCGCGCGGGAGCGTGGTCCGGCCGGGTGATTCGGGGGCGTCGGGCGCCGTCATTGGGCCCCGGCGCGGCCCGGCTGACGGAGAGTCGGGCGCGCGGCCGCTTTCCCCGGAGACCGAACGGAGCAGAACCGTGCGTGCAACCGCCCTCCTCCCGGGCTTCCTCCTGGGCTTCCATCCGGCGCGGCCGGCGCGGTCGGCCAGGCCGGGCGCGTCCGGGTAGTCCCGGACGAAGCGATGTGCTGGAGCGCGCAGGCGGACCTGGTGATCGGCGCGGCCGTCTCGGGTGTCGGGGTGGTCTGCTTGAGCAGGGTGCGGCACCGCCGTCAGTTGCCGCTGGCGGCCCTGCCGCTCGTCCTCGGAGTGCACCAACTCCTGGAGGCGGTGGTGTGGTTCGGTGCGGAGGGCCGGGTCGGCTCCGGCGCCGCCGGTCCGGCCCGGATCGGATGGGCGTTGATCGCGATGCCGGTGCTGGCGGTGCTGGTCCCGGTGGGTGCCTGGTGTGCTGCGGGCCGCCCGGGCCGGCTGCTCGCCTTCGTGGTGCTCGGCCTCGCGGCGGCGGTTCCCCTGACGGCCGCCGTGCTGGCGGGCCCCGTCACGGCCGAGGTGCACGGGCACACCCTGGAGTACGCGGTCGGCGTCCCGTTCGCCGCGCCGCTCCTGGTGGCCTATCTGACGGCCACCCTGGGCCCGCTCCTGCTCAACCCCGTGCCGGAGCTCCGGCGGCTGGGCTGGTGGGTGGCGGCAGCGGCCGTGCTCTGCGCCGTGCTGTGGCGGACCGCCTTCGTGTCCACCTGGTGCGCGCTGGCCGCGTTGGCGAGCGTCCTGGTGCTGCGCTGGCTGCGGCGGCCGACGGCTGGCGGCCCGGTGAGCCGGTGAGCCGGGGCGGACGGGTCAGCGGCGGAGGGTGCAGGGGTGGGGGAGGTAGGAGCCGAGGAGGCCCTCGCGGTCGTCGGGCCGGTAGGCGATGGCCCGGCCGGTGAGGGTGTCCTGGTGGAGGCGCAGGTCGAGGCCGAGGTGCGGGCTGTTCAGGCGGGCGTCGGAGGTGGGGAGTTGGAGCGGGGCGGTGGCGCGTAGGTCGCTCCGGGTGGAGGCGGTGGCGGTGGTGGTGACGGGTGGGGCGTCGGCGAGGTGGATCCGGACCCGGTCGGGGGCGGAGAGGTCGAGACGGAGCGGGACGGGGCCCTCGGGGGTGGTGATCGTGCCGCTCCAGCGGCCCGGGGGCAGGGCGGCGGGGCGGGCGGTCTCGGAACCGGTGTCCAGGAGTTCGGGGCGGAAACCGGGGACGAGGGCGGTGGCGAGGTGACGGACCACCAGGTCGCGGGCGCTCTTGTCGGTGGAGTTGGCCAGGACGGCGAGGGAGAGCTCGTGTTCGGGGAAGTCGATCATCATCGCGGCGACGCCTCCCATGCCTCCGCCGTGGCTGTGCACCACCGGCCCGGGGCCGTACGAGACCAGGCGGCCGTAGCCGTAGCCGGTGTGCGCGTTGATGGGGACGGCGGGCTCCGGGACCGGGTCGAGCAGGCGGGAGGAGGTGCGCGCGAAGAGGGCGACGTCGCCGGCGGTGGCCCAGGCGGCGGTGGCGGCCGGGTGGCTGGTGCGGCAGGTGGGGTAGGGGCGGCCACCGGCCGAGTAGCGGGTGGCGACGGGGGCGGGGCCGTCGTACGCGGCACCGAAGGCGAAGCCGGTGAGGCCGAGGGGCTCGGCGATCCGTTCGCGCAGGTGGTCGCCGAGGGGACGGCCGGTCGCGGACTCGAGGAGGTGGCCGAGCTCCTGGTAGCCGAGGTTGGAGTACTCGAAGGCGGTACCGGGTTCGCGGACCGGCGTGCGGTAGCGGTCGGCGTCGATCGGGAGCGGGCCGGTGCCGTAGTGGAAGGTGTAGAACGCGGGGAAACCGCCCCGGTGCTGCAGGAGTTGGCGAGGCGTGGGGGCGGTCCGGGGGTGCCGGCCGGGCAGCGGCGCGTCGAGGTCGAGCAGGCCCTCGGCGGCGGCCAGGCGGACGGCCGTGGCGGTGAACGCCTTGGTGACGGAGGCCAGTCCGTAGACCGTGTCCGGCGTGGCGGGGCGGCGCTCGGCCACGTCCGCGAGGCCGTACGCCCTGGTGAGGACGACCTCGTCGCGTTCGGCGACGGCGAGGGAGAGCGAGGCACAGCCGTGCTCGGCCAGGACCTCGGTGCACAGCTCGTCCAGCCCGTTCGGCATGCGGTTTCCCCCTCGATCGGATCCGGTGTCCGGTCGAACGACAGTACTCCGCTCCCGAACGGTGTTTCCGGGAGGGTCCCTGACACCGCGCTTCGACGGGATCCGGTCCCGCGAGTCGCGGCGCTGCCGAGAGGACCGTCAACGAGAGGTGGTGAACTCCGGGACCGCCGCGACTCCTCGGCCCGGAGGGACGCCGTTGCCCGCGCACGTGCCGATCGGATCCAGCCCTGCGGGTCCGCATCGTAGAGCGCGCACTCCTCGTGCCACCGGGTGAGCCCACTGACGATGTCATCGAGGGAGTGGTACCACTCGCCCTCGCCCTTGCCCCCGCTCTGGCTCCCGTGCCGGAGGACACCGGGGAGGCCCGGATCCCGGCAGAGGTCGAAACCGTGCAGGTACTGCAGGGCCGTCACGACCAGAGGGTCCTCGAAGTCGGCGGACCCGCCCTCGCCCTCCACCCACGGAGCCGCCCACGCGTGCGCCGCCTCACGGGTCACCTCACCCACCGTCAGTCCGTGCCACTGGGCCGCGACTTCCCTCCGGCCGGGCGGGAGCGGCGGTGCGTCCGGATCACTCATGAGCCCTCCTGGCGGTAGGGATTGATGTGACGACGGGAAGGCGACGAGGCAGACGGCCCTGTCCGCACCCCGGGTCCCGTCCTTTACCGTGCGGGCGGCCTCGTCGTCACGCGTCAGGTGGTGATGCCCAGGACCGGGAGGCAGGCCTCGACGCCGGAGAGGGTGATGTCGGAGCGGCGGTGGGCGGTCCACTGCTCGCGGGTGAGGCGCCAGCGGTGGAGGGGAGCGGGTTCGAGGAGGCGGGTGGCCCAGCCGGTGCCGTTCGGGGTGTAGCCGAGGGCCTCGGAGACGTGGTTGGAGGCGGTGTTGTCGAAGAAGGCCTCGCTGCCGGCCTCCCGGGCGCGGAGGCCCTCGAAGGCGAGGTGGAGGATGGCCTGGCGCATCTCCTTGCCGAGGCCCTTGCCGCGGGCCTGCGGGCCGAGCCAGGAGAAGGTGCCGACCGTGCCGAAGGTGCCGAAGTCGGTCCCGAACACGTCCTGCATGCCGACGGCCTCGCCGTCCGCGACGACCACGAAGTACAGCCGCCAGAAGCTCTCGTTGACCTGGGCGCGGCCGTTCCAGACGCCCCGGAGCCAGGTCCACTCGCGGTCCGGGCCGTCGAGGTAGAAGGACATCGGGTCGTCGAAGGGGTACGGCGGCGCGTCGGCGACGCCCGCGCGGACCACCGGGAGCAGCTGCTCCAGCAACTCGTCGGTGGCTCCTCGGAGTTCGAGCCGGGGCGTGGTCACCCGGAGGTTGAGCGGAGGATAGGGGTGGGTGGTGGTGGCGCTGGCAGTCATGGCGCACACCGTAGGGGCGGACCGCGTTCCGCGCACCGGATTAAATCCGCGCTGCTCACTGCGTGTGCGGAGGGCCGGTGGCCCGGGCCGGGAGGGCCTCGCGCCGGGTCAGTTCCCGTAGCGGGTGGCCAGGGTCCGCACCGTCCCGGCGATGCGGTCGCGGAGTTCGGCCGGTGCCAGCACCTCGACGTCGGTGCCCAGTCGCAGGAACTCGCCGTGGGCGCGGTCGATCGACTCGATGGGCACCCGGGCCTGCGTCCAGCCGTCACCGGTGGGCGTCACGCCGAGGCGGCGGGCGCCCTGCGGGGTGAGCCGCACCAGGGCCTCGCCGGTGTGCAGCCGCGCGCGGAAATCGTCCAGGTAGCCGCTCCAGTACCCGGCCAGGTCGAACCCGTCCGGGAGGGTGAACTCCTCCAGCGGCCGCAGGCTCAGGACCTGGTCGACCCGGTAGGTGCGGATGCCCGACGGTCCGCCGGCGACCAGGTACCAGCGGCCGGCCTTGAGCACGAGCCCGTACGGCTCCACCCGCCGCTCGATCTCCTCGGGCGCCCGCCAGCGCCGGTACCGCAGCAGCACCGCCTGCCGCGCCCACACCGCGGCGGCGACCGCGACCAGGTGGGGCGTGTCGTCGGTGCCGCCGTACCAGCCGGGGGCGTCGAGCAGGAAGCGTTCCTGGATCCGCTCGGCGTACTCGTGCAGCTCGGCCGGGAGCGCGGCGCGGAGCTTGAGTTCGGCACTGGCCAGGGCCCGCCCGAGGCCGAGCTCGGCGGCGGCGCCGGGGAGCGCGGCGAGGAACGCGGCCTGCGCCTCGTCCGCGGTCAGTCCGGTGAGCCGGGTCCGGTAGCCGTCGACCAGCCGGTAGCCGCCCGCGTGTCCGGCGGCGCCGTACAGCGGGATGCCGGCGGCGTTGAGCGCCTCGACGTCCCGGTAGACGGTCCGGACGGAGACCTCGAGTTCGTCGGCCAGTTGACGGGCCGTCATCCGACCCCGGTTCTGGAGCAGGAGAAGCAGGGTCACCAGCCGGCTCGCACGCATGCCGCCCAGTATCCACATCCACTGACGGAGGATGTCAGTGGACCGGCCCTAACCTGCGGCGCATGGACGACTTCGACTTCCTGCACGGCTCCTGGGACGTGGCCAACCGCCGTCTCACCACACCGCTCGACCCGGGCTCCGGCACCTGGGTGGAGTTCCCCGGGCACGCGGTGGTCCGGCCGCTGTTCGGGGGCGCCGGCAACATCGACGAGATCACCTTCCCCACCCTCGGCCGTCAGGGGGTGACCCTGCGGCTGTTCGACCGGGAGGCGGAACGCTGGTCGATCCACTGGTCCGACAGCCGGACGGGCCGACTGGACCCGCCGCTGGTCGGCGGGTTCACCGGTGCCCGCGGCGACTTCCACGGCGAGGACACCTACGACGGCCGGCCGATCCGCGTGCACTTCACCTGGCACCACCTCGGCCCGGACACCGCCCGCTGGGAGCAGGAGTTCTCCGCCGACGGCGGCCGCACCTGGGAGCTCAACTGGACCATGGACCTCACCCGCACCGGGCGGGCCGACGGACGGGAGGTCGGCGCACGGGAGGCCGACGTACGGGAGGCCGGCGCATGAGCATCGTCGAACTCCGGCAGTACACCCTGCACCCCGGGACCCGGGAGACGCTGATCGAGCTGTTCGAGCGCGAGTTCGTGACCGGTCAGCAGTCGGCCGGCATCACCGTCGGCGGCCGCTTCCGCGACCTGGACGACCCGGACCGCTTCGTCTGGACGCGGGCCTTCCCCGACATGGCGCACCGCCGCCGCGCGCTGGAGGCCTTCTACACCGGCCCGGTCTGGCTGGAGCACCGCGACGCGGCCAACGCCACCATGGTCGACAGCGACGACGTGCTGCTGCTGCGCGGCCCGGGCTTCACACCCGCGCCGGGCGTCCGCGAGGTGCTCGCGACCGTCTGCCACCCGGCCGACGCGGCGGGCTTCGACGCTTACGCCGCCCGGCACTTGGGGCCGGGCCACGCACTGCACCGCACCGAGCACGCCGAGAACGACTTCCCCCGCCTGCCGGTCCGCACCGGGGAGGACGTCAGGCTCTGGTTCGGCCCGGCCGAACCGGCACCCTGGCCGAGCCGGCTGCTGCGGCTGGAGCCGGTGAGGGCCTGAACCGGGAGGCCGCGGGTGCCCCGCCCGGTGGGGTGGGCGGGGCACCCGCGGCTCAGGCGGTGCGGTAGGTGAGGTGGAGGGTGCCGTTGTCGAGGGTGGCGGAGCGGGCCAGGGTCAGGGCCCGGCGGGGGAGGGCGCCGTCGAAGAGACGGGCGCCGGCGCCGAGCACCACCGGGTGGACCAGCAGGGTGAGTTCGTCCAGCAGCTCGTTGGCGAGCAGCCAGCGCACCAGGGTGGCGCTGCCCGAGACGGCGATGTCGCCGCCGGCCTGCTGCTTCAGCTCGGTGATCCGCCCGGCCAGGCCCTCGGGGCCCAGCAGGGTGGTGTTCTGCCAGTCGGCCTTCTCGAGGGTGCCCGAAACGACGTACTTGGCAATGGAGTTGAGGTGGAAGGCCAGCGGGTCGTCGTCCGGCTGGGTGGTCCAGTGGGAGGCGAACTCCTGGTAGGTGTGGCGGCCGAAGAGCATGGCGTCGGCCTTGGCCGTCATCGCCGTGACGGCCTCGGTGACCTGGTCGGTGAGATAGGGGAAGTGCCAGGTGTAGGGGGCCTCCACGACCCCGTCGAGGGAGACGAAGAAGCCTGCGGTGAGGGTGCGCACGGTGCTGTCGGGCCTTTCAGGAGGAGACGGGGAGGAGTTCTTCGCGGCCGTCCGCGCCGATGCCGATGTCACCGGCGGCGGGCCGCCCGGCGAAGGCGTAGGTGTGGCCGATCACCCCGGCGGGGGTGGAGCGGACGTCGGTGAGGCGCCAGGCGGCCGGGACGGTGCCGGGCTCGAAGAGGCGCTTGCCGCGGCCGAGCACCACCGGGAAGGTGAGCAGCCGCAGTTCGTCCACCAGGTCGTGGGCCAGCAGCGACTGGACCAGCCGGCCGCTCCCGTGCACCTGGAGGGCCCGGCCCGGCAGCTGCTTGAGCGCCGTCACCTCGGCCGCCAGGTCGCCGGTCAGCACCTCGGTGCCGGCCCAGTCGGCGACCTGCCCGGTGGCGGACGGGACGTACTTGGTCAGGGAGTTGAGCTTGGTCGCGGCGGTGTCGGCCGGGTCGGTGACGTTCGGCCAGTGCGCCGCCATCAGCTGGTGGGTCCGGCGGCCGAGCAGGAAGGCGTCGGCGTCGTCGAACCAGGGGCCGGCGATCCCGCCGAAGCCCTCGTCGACGTACGGCACCAGCCAGCCGCCGAGCTCGAAGCCGTCGGAGGCGTCCTCCTGGGGGCCGCCGGGGCTCTGCAGGACGCCGTCGAGGGAGACGAAGGTGGTGACGGTCAGTCTCATGGATGTGCTCCGGGAAGAGTGGGTGAGGGGCGCGGTGCCGACCTCGTCGCAGGTTCCGCGCCGCGAGTGGCCCCAGCCTGCCGGGCGGCGTCCGGGGTGATCAACGGCGATCGCCGGCACGACCGTTTAGCCCCGCTCAACGGGCCCGTAAGCCGGGCGGCTACCGTTCCCTGACGGATCGACAGATTGATGGATCGACGGATCGACGGGGGAGCAGTGCTGGAGAGACTGGAGCTGGAGGCGTTCCTCACGCTGGCGGAGGAACTGCACTTCGGCCGCACCGCGGAGCGGCTGCACGTCAGCACGGGACGGATCAGCCAGACCATCAAGAAGCTCGAACGGCAGGTCGGCGCACCGCTGTTCGAGCGGACCAGCCGGGACGTCCGGCTCACCGCGCTGGGGGAGCGCCTGCGCGACGACCTGCGGCCGGCCTACGAGCAGATCGGGGCCGGGCTGGCGCAGGCGATCATCGCCGCGCGCGGGATCACCGGCCGGCTGGCCGTCGGGTACTCCGCGCTCTGGTGCGGCGACCTGGTGATCCGGGCCGCCGAGGTGTTCCGCGCCCGGTACCCGGACTGCGAGGTGCGGATCCAGGAGGCCCAGCTCGGAGACCCGTTCGGGCCGCTGCGCGCGGGTGAACTCGACCTCCAGCTCACCGAGTTCCCGGTCCGGGAGCCCGACATCACCGTCGGTCCGCTGGTCTTCTCCGAGCCCCGGGCACTGATGGTGTCGGCCGCCCACCCGTTCGCCGCCCGGGAGAGCGTCTCCCTGGAGGACCTCGTGGACACCGTGCTGCTGCCGATGACCGGGAACATCCCGGACTACTGGCTGGAGTATCACTACCCCAGCCGCACCCCCTCCGGACGGCCGATCCCGCACGGGGCGCCCATCACCTACTGGCAGGAGGTGCTGGCGCACATCAGCGTCGGCAGCGGCGTCTCGGTGGTGGCGGCCCGCGGTTCGGCCTACTACACCCGGCCCGGCGTGGTCTTCGTCCCGTTCAGCGACGCACCGACCATCGACTACGGCCTGCTCTGGCCGACCGCCGGTGAGAACGCCCGGATCCGCGCCTTCGTCAACGTCATCCACGAGCTGCGCGAGCAGGGCGACCCCGCGACGCGCTGACCGCCGGCGGGAACGCCCGGCTCAGGGGTCCACCACCTCGACGCCGGCGGCCAGCATCCGGGCCACGATCTGCTCGGCCAGCTCCTCGTGACAGGTCAGCAGGTAGTACGGGTTCGGGCCCTTGTTGAGCGGGAGGTAGCCGGTGGCCGTGCGCTCCAGCTGCCAGTGGTCCCGGTCGGTGGTCCACAGGTCGGCGTAGTCGGCGAGGTCGGGCGTGGCGTCGGACATGGGCCGATCTTCGCGGCAGGGCCGGGCGGTGGGCAAATGCCTTCGCCCCGACCGCGCCCCACCGGCGAGAATGCGGCCATGCTGATCAGAGACGCCCGTGCCGAGGAACTGCCCCTGCTCCAGGAGATCGAGGTGGCCGCGGGCCGGGTCTTCGCCGACATCGGGATGGACACGGTCGCCTCCGACGAACCGCTCCCGCTCGACCGGATGGACCGCTACCGCGCGGCCGGCCTGGCCTGGGTCGCCGCCGACCCGGCCGACGACCGGCCGGTCGCCTACCTGCTGGCCGAGCCCGTGGACGGCAACCTCCACGTGGAGCAGGTCTCCGTCCACCCCGCGCACGCCCGCCGCGGCATCGGCCGCGCCCTGATCGAGCACGCCGCCGCCCGCGCCACCGCCGAGGGCCTCCCCGCCCTCACCCTCACCACCTTCACCGAGGTCCCCTGGAACGGCCCCTACTACACCCGCTGCGGCTTCCACCCCGTCCCCGACGCCGACCTGACCCCCGGTCAGCGCGCCATCCGCGCCGAGGAGGCCGCCCACGGCCTGGACCGCTGGCCCCGCCAGGTGATGATCCGCCCGCTCTGACGGCCGGTCCGCCCGGGCGGCGGGTACCGCAGAAGGGGGAGCCCCTTACGCGGCGTCGAGTGCGAGTGTGACACCGACGGCGATCCACATGGCGGTCAGTACCAGCGGAGCCAGTGTGTTGACCGGCCTGGGGAGTCGTGCGCGTGCGGCTCGGGCCAGGACGGAGATGAGGGCGGCGTTGCACAGGGCCGCTGCCAGGCAGAAGGTGAGCCAGAGGGGTTCGAACAGGGCGGGGGGCGACTCGGCCCAGAAGCTGTATCCGAGGAGGTGCTCCTCGATCGGCAGGACGGCCAGCACGAGGGCGGGGACGACCTGCCAGGGCGTGCAGAGCACCACGCCGAGGACGCGGGCACCCGTGCGGGCGTCGTCGATCACTCCGACGGCGGTGAGTGTTGCGCAGACTGCGGTGACGGTGACGGTGGCGAGGTAGATGCGGGAGGCCCAGTTGTCGACGGCGCGGCCGGGTATCTGGGTGATGCGCAAGGGTGACTCCTGTGAACTCGGCGGTGGGGCGGTGCGACTGCGGGCGGGCCCGCCACGATGCTTCCGTGGCAGGCCCGCCCATGAGGCGACGTGCTGTTCACCCGGTCATGGATTCCCGGATGCCGTGGGTCCGTCCGGGAGCGGTCAGACGCCGTAGTAGCGGTGGAGTTCGCCCAGGAAGTTGCGCAGGTTCGCGGCGAGCCTGCTCCAGGTGCTGTAGGCGCCGTCCTTGTAGATCGACTTGGGGATCCAGCGGTCGGCCCAGGTGTCACCTTCGGTGTGGCCGTGGATGTTGAGGGTCATGTAGCCGACCCGGCCGTTCCAGTTCTGGTTGAGGGTGAAGTTGATGTAGGAGTTGCGGCCGTAGACGATGCTGCCCTGGCGGGCGTAGAGCCGCAGGTGGCGGACGCCGATCTGGCCCACCGAGACGTTGAAGTTCACTATCTTGAACCAGGCGATCGAGTCGCGGAGGTCCATCGTCTGGCACTCGCGCGTGATGCGCTGGGCCCGTCCCGCGAGGGGGAAGATCCGGCCGAAGTTCCACATGAAGTGCGCGAAGACGTTGTTCACGTAGACCCGGGAGTAGCCGAGGTTGAAGTTGAAGGCGTAGTCCAGGAGTCCGGTGGTGTCCGAGCAGTTGACCCCGTCACCCGAGCAGTAGACGTAGTCGTTGGCACCGCCGCCGGCGACGGGGTCCACGGACAGGAAGCGGCCGGTGGCCGGGCTGTAGAGGCGGGCTCCCATCAGGATCACGCCCGACGGCGTCTCGGTGGAGCGCTGGGCGCCGCCGAGCCAGTTGTACCGTGAGGCGGCCTGGCCGGCACGGGGGTTGCCGAACTCGTCGTTGTGCAGGACGGTCGGCGCCTGGCCCTGGTCCAGCGGCAGCTGGACGGCGATGTCGCTGTGCAGGTCGGTGAGTTGCAGGACGGTGCCGCCCGTCTTCGTGGTCGTGGCGGCCAGCGCTCCTTCCAGCGCAGTGACGTTTCGGGTGAGGGCGCCGGTGCTTTCGGTGATCCAGCGCGGGTTGTCGGAGTCGTCGGCGTAGTGGTTGGTCTTGGCCGCGGTCTGCGTCCAGGTGCCGGTGTTGGTGTCGACGGTCCAGGAGCCGAGCCGGTCCGCGGGATCGAGCGTCCAGGTCTGGCGGGTGGTTCCGGTGCTCTGGCTGCGGACCTGGTCACTGACGTGGTAGGTGAGGGTGGTGCCGTCCGGCAGGGCGGTGGTCCGGCCGAATGCGTCGTAGCCGTATCCGGCGTCGACGATGCGGTCGGCGCTGTCGTAGCGGTGGGTCGAGGTGCTGTCAGCGGCGGCGGGGCACACGCCGGTGCCGGTGCCGGTGGCAGTGGTCCGAGAGGTTCGGTTGGCGTTCTTGTCGAGGGTGTAGGTCCGCCGGGTGCAGATGCCCTGCAGGGTTTCGTCGGCGGCGGTGAGGCGGCCGACCGTGTCGTAGCGGTAGGCCAGGGTCATGGCGGGGCCGGAGACCTTGGTGCGGGTGAGGATCTGGCCGTACACGGACCGGACGGCCGAGTCGGCGAGCAGGACCGCCGAGTCGCTGTCGCGGGTGTAGGTGCGTGAGCGGGTGGCACCGGTGGTGTCCCGGCCCTGGCGCAGGGTGTAGCCGCCGGGCAGGGTCTCCTCGCGGACGGAGCCGTCGATGTCGTGGACGGCCGTGAAGGTGCCGGCGACGGAATCGGTGACGGCGGTGGCCATCCCCCGGGGTTCCTTGGCGGAGTCGTAGGTGTAGACGACGGTGGACGGGACGGCGTCGCTCACCTTGGTGGGCCGGCCGAGCAGGTCGTACTCGGTGGTCGTGGTGGCGCCGCTGCCGTCGGTGTAGGAGATCTGACGGCCGAGTCGGTCGAACGCCTTGGTGATGGTGGCGCCGCCGTCGGCCGCGGTCTTGACGATCTGTCCGCTCGCCGGGTCGTAGGTGGTGTTCGAGGCGGCGACCGGCTCGCCGATGCCGCCCGAGACCACCGTCCTGACGGGCCGGGCAGCGGTGTCGAAGGTGGTGTCCGTGGTGCGGGTCGTGCCGTTCGCGGCTTCCGACACCCGGGTGACCTGGCCGAACCGGCCGTACTCCGTGGTCTTCAGCACCGCGTTCTGCGGGTTGCTTCCGCCGCCCGTGATGGCGCCGGCCGGTCCGACGGAGCAGACCAGGTCGGCCCACTCGGGCCGGCCCGAGCACGGCCCCGTGCCGGTGGCGGAGTAGTAGGTGTTCACCCGGGCCGCCGCGTCGGTGCCGTTGGAGGTCGGCAGCAGGGACTTCACCAGCCGCCCCTGGGCGTCGTACTCGGCACTCTTGGTGAGGGCGAGCCCGGCAGGGTCGAGCACCGTGCTGGTCGGCACGCCCAGCGCCCAGTTGTAGCTGGTGACCGTCGTACGGGGGTCGGCGAGCAGGTGCGGGTACTTGCGGACCTCGGCCCCGCTGGTGAGCGTGGTGGGCTGGTCCTTGACCACTGCGGTGCCGTCGGTGGGACGGCCCTGGTCGTACTCCAGGACGGTGCGGGCACGGGCGGCCACCACGCTGCCCGCGGGCAGCAGTGTGCTTCCGCCGTCCTTGAGGTCCTGGGTGAGCTGGACCTGCTGCAGCGGTCCGGTCTTCTCCAACTCCCGGGAACCGTCGGAACTGAACCGGCTGTGCGCGGAGAGCAGGTCGGCACGCTCGGCCGCGGGCAGCGCGACGATCCCCAGCTCGGCCAGGGTGGTCCGGTCCGCGGCCGTGCCGCCCAAGGCGATGGCACGGTTCGCCGCGGACAGCGCGCGCACCGTGTTGCCGTTGCGGTCGTACTCGGCCGTGGTCACGTTCTTCGCCGCGTCCACCGCGTTGACCAGACGTCCGGAGGCGTTCAGGTAGTGCAGCCCCGCCCGGGTGTAGGACGTGGCGGACAGGCCGCCGCCGTTGTGCGAGGCGGGCACGACATCGGCCGGGAACACCGCGGTGGCGTCGGTCGGAGCATCGCTCTGACCCCAGAGCGCGACGTCCGAGGCCCCCATCGGGTGGGGGGCACCGGCGCCGGTCAGCGGCACCGAGTAGACCAGCGACGTCGTACCGGTACCGGCGGTCTGGTCACTGCTGCCCGCCTGCAGGCCGGGACGGCTGACCTTGAGGAGCATCCCGTCGTTGGCCGAGGTGCTGGAGGCGTTGCCGTAGACGAAGGTGTAGGGAAGTTGACCTGCGGGCGTCAGTTCGCGCACCCGGCCCGCGGTGTCGTAGGAGTAGGTGGTCTTCAGCGCCGGAGCGATGCGCGGATCCCACGCCTCGCTCAGCCGGCCGTTCACGTCGTAGGCGTAGCGGGCCATCACCGTGGCGGTGGAAGAGGCCGCACCGGGCGTGGTCGCCCACAGCCGGATCTCGTTGACCTGCCCGGCGACGTCACCGAGGGTCGTCCCGTTCGCGGTGGTGGCCTGCGCGTAGCCGAACTCCAGCACCCGGCAGCCCCGGACGGCCGGGTCCGCCTCACACGTGGCGGCCGGTACGGCGGTCGTGGGCGCGATCACGCGCTTGGGGCGGGCCAGCGTCGCGCCCTCCACGGTCACGGTCTCGGACACCACGCGGGTGCCGGAGTTCTCCAGGCCGTCGCGCAGGACGGAGGTCAGCTGCCAGGTCGTCGAAGAGGCCTGCGGCTTGGCGAACGTGATGACCGTGCCGTAGTCGGTGGAGAGCTTGAACGTACCGGTGAAAGCACCGGTGAGGACGAGGGATTCGGCACCGGGCTCGGGAATCCACCCGGTACCGCCCTGCTTCGCGGTGAAGTGAATGGCCTCACCGTCGATGTCGACCAGGTCCAGCGCCGTCGGAGAGACCTTGCGGAGGTGGCTGAACTGGGACTTGCCGACCTCGGCGAACGTGCCGGAGGCCCACTCCTTGCCGAAGATGGCGGCCTGCCCCTCCTGCGCGCCCGCCGTGGGCCGCAGAGAGGAGGCGGTGCGCCGGATCTCGACGTCGAAGGCGGAGACATCGGTGCTGGACAGCACGTGATCGCCCGTCAGCAGGTTGACGGTACCGGGGCCGACCTCGGTGGAGGCAGCGCCGGAGGCACTTCGGTCGACGACGACCCGGATGGTCTCCGACGATCCGGCAGCCCCGCCCGGGCCGGTGAAGTCCGCCTTCAGTTCGACCGCGCCGTCAGGGTTGACGGTGTCGGTCGCGTGCCAGGTGAGTGCGCTGTTCCTGCCGTTGGCCAGTGCGGTCGGCCAGGCGGCGAGGGGCTGGCCCGCAACGCGGACGTCCGCCACGGGGACGGGCGCCCAGGGGTCGGCCTCCGAGCGTCGCCAGGAGAAGGTGACCGCGTCGAACCGGGTGGCGTCGGTCTCCACCGCGAGCGGGAAGTGACGTGCGGTCCGCTCTCCTGCGGACGGGGCCAGGAAGCCGCCGACTCCGGCGTGGAAGGTGTAGGCGGTCGCTTCCGACTTGTTGTCGGCCCTGTCGCCGGAGCGCACCAGCAGGGTGTGGGTGCCGGCCTTGCCGGGCGTGACGGTGATGGTGACGGGGTTCGCGGAGCCGCTGGTGGGCACGCTCGTCCAGGAGATGCCGTCCGTCGACCAGTCGACGGAGCTCTGCTCCCCCGTGGGCGGGGTCACGGTGAACACACCGGCTTGGCCCGCACCCTTGACCCACTGGGCCGACGGGTAGTCCGTGGACGTGACCGTGGGCGCCGAGGGAGCGGTGGTGTCCACCTCGAACGCGAGCGGGCTCGACCAGGACGACTGGGCGCTGCCGTCACTGACCCGGGACCGGTAGGAGTAGCGGACGCCCGCGTCGAGGCGGGTGAGCCCGAAGTCGCCGACCGTGGCGGTGACGGCTGTGCCGTTCGTCGCCGACCGTGTGACGGTCTTCAACAGGCCCGCCTGGCTGGACAGTTCCAGCTCCACGGCGACCTGGCCGACGCCGTCGGAGTCGACGGCCGTGGAGGTCAGCTCCGGGGTGGCCGTCGACGTGTACCGGACGGTGCCGGGCGTCGAGGGCAGGATCTGCGTCGCCGGGGTCGGCGGAGGGCCGTTGTAGGTGACCAGCAGGGACGGACCGCCCCAGGAGGCATCGCCCGACAGGAAGGTCTTGTACCCGGTCGGGTCGGACTCGTCCGTGGCGCGGATGCCAATGGCGTTGGCCGCATTGGTCTGGGTCGACCACTTCGACACCAGACTCGTGATGTCCGCGTGCACCCACTCCGACTTGCACGTGGACGAGTTGCCGAAGGTGGCCGTCGACGTGGCGACCTTGCTGCGCCACTGCGGCTGGTTCGCCCAACGGCTGTCGACCGACGCCAGCCCCGTGTCCCACACCTCCCAGCCGCGAGGGGCACAGGTGTCCGACCATGCGGCGAACAGGTTGAGTTCGGCCTTGACGATCTGCTTGCCCTCGACCGCGTCGGCCTCGGGGAAATGCAGGAACGAGCGGGCGGCCTGCTGGTAGCCGTACTGCCCGATCGCCAGTTCGGTCGACGCGGACTGGTCGGTGGTGATGTCCTGCTGGACGGTGGTGTCGAAGTTGGGGCCCAGGTAGACCGCGGGGTCGACGGTGACGGGGAAGACGGTCCCGGGTGCGTTGAGGAACGCGGCGTCCGGGGTCAACCGGAGCGTGACGACGTCCCCGGTCTGCTTCACCTCCAGGTCGACCGGGGCGGTACGGGCCTTGTCGCGTCCCCGCTTGCGGGTCGCGTCCCACATCACCGGAGCGGGCAGGGATCCGACCACCTCGCCGCTCACGCGGTCGGTGAACGTCACGGAGTCGTCGGCGTTCTTGCGGGCCGTCAGGCCATCGGCGCGCAACGGCATCACCAGGGACTTCGCCTGCGTCGCAGCGGCGCGGTCCTTGAGGACCAGGTACTGCTCGAAGCCGGTCCTGGTCGCCTCGACCACGAGGTCGGCGCCGGGGAGCGCGGCCGGGTACGTCGCCTTGCTGCCGTCGAGACTCGGTTGGGGGAGGTTCCCGTTCCACCCGAGCGTCACCTTGGAGCCACCGCTGCCCAGGGTGATGAGGTCCGTGCCGCCGCCGGTGCCGCGGGCGCTCGCGAGCTTGAGGTCCTTGGGGTGCGCCTTGGCCCTCAGCGCACCGTCCGGGTCGATCACGAGCGTGGTGTCGACCGCGACCCACTTGCCGTCCCGCTTGAAGCGCACCGGTGCGGTGCTCGCCTCGAGGGACATCGTCCCGTCCGGATTGGCCCACAGCGTGGAGGTCTCCGTGCGGGCGTCGAGGACCTCGATCCGCCGGCCCTGCAAGCGGGATGCCAACACGGCTGACGTTTCGTCAGCGGCTTCGGCCGGTCCCTGGAACGACTTGGTGACCGGCGTCTGCGGGGTGGAGCCCGTGGACTGAACCGGAACGCCGAGGGCGCCGGGCGCGGCCGCCACCTGGGAGGTGGCCAAGAGCGCGAGCGCCGTGGCGGTCAGGATCGACCTGAGTGTCCCCTGGCGGCGGCGAGGGTTGCCCTGCCCTCCGGGGGCGTGATGTCTCTGTATAGGGATGCCCATAACTGACTCTTTCTGGAGCAAAGCTGCTACTGCTGTCGCAGAGCCGGAGCGCACCCTCTCAGTTATTCGGACTCTTTTTCAAACCGCTTGATCCGCCCGGTCGATCGCCCCAATTGGTCCTGATTCGAATGGATCGTCGTGATCTGCCCGGGAAAGGAGTGCAGGGGTCGCCTGCAATCATTGACGGGCGTGGGCCGAGGTGAGTTCCGGTGCGGAAATCGTGAATTCGCGGATTCGGCGGGCGAGTTCGGAATTCGGCCGTCAGCCGGTCGCACCGGCAGGCCGAGCGGCCCGAGAGGGGAGCTCGTCCTCGCTCTCGGGCCGCTCGGCCCCGCAGTTCGTCCGTGCATCGCCACTGGTCGTCAGGCACACCGGCCGGGGGCTCCGGCGGGGGCTCAGTAGGAGCGGGGGAGGCCGAGGCGGTGCTGGGCCACGTAGTTGAGGATCATCTCGCGGCTGACCGGGGCGATCCGGGCGACGCGGGTGGCGGTGAGGAGGGAGGCGAGGCCGTACTCCTGGGTGAGGCCGTTGCCGCCGAGGGTGTGGACGGCCTGGTCGACGGTGTGGCAGGCGGCTTCGGCGGCGGCGTACTTGGCCATGTTGGCGGCCTCGCCGGCGGCCTGGTCGTGGCCGAGGTCGTAGAGCTGGGCGGCCCGGGAGGTCATCAGGCGGGCCAGTTCGATCTCGACGGCGCACTGGGCCAGCGGGTGGGCGATGGCCTGGTGGGCGCCGATCGGGGTGTCCCAGACGGTGCGGGTGCGGGCGTAGGCGGTGGCGGTGTCCAGGGCCTGGCGGGCCAGGCCGAGGGCGAAGGCGGCGGTCATCACCCGCTCCGGGTTGAGCCCGGCGAAGAGCTGGTCGAGGCCCGCGTCCTCGGCGCCGACCAGGGCGTCGGCGGGCAGCCGGACGTCGTCCAGGAAGACCTGGAACTGCCGCTCGGCGGTGACCAGTTCCATCGGGATCGGCCGGTACTCGAAGCCGGGGGTCTCGCGCGGCACGATGAACAGCGCGGGCTTGAGCCGCCCGGTCCGGGCGTCCTCGGTGCGGGCGACGAAGAGCACCGCGTCCGCCTGGTCCACGCCCGAGATGAAGACCTTCCGGCCGGTCAGCAGCCAGTCGGTGCCGTCCCGGCGGGCGGTGGTGGTGATCCGGTGGGAGTTGGAGCCGGCGTCCGGCTCGGTGATGCCGAAGGCCATCAGGCGGGTGCCGTCGGCCAGGCCGGGCAGCCAGCGGTCGCGCTGCTCCGGGGTGCCGTAGCGGGCGATCACCGTGCCGCAGATCGCGGGTGAGACGATCATCATCAGGAGCGGGGCCCCGGCGGCGCCCAACTCCTCGAGAACTATCGCGAGTTCGGTGATGCCGCCGCCCCCGCCGCCGTACTCGACGGGCAGGTTGACGCCCAGGTAGCCGGCCTTGCCGGCCGCCGCCCAGAGCTCCTCGACCGGCTCGCCGGCCCGGGCCTTGCGGCGGAAGTAGTCGGGGCCGAAGCTCCGGGCGAGGTCGCCCACCGCCCGGCGCAGGGCCTGGTGTTCCTCGGACTCGACGGTGCTGGGCAGCGGTGCGGAAGCGGACATGAGGGTGGTCCTTCCGTTCGAGGGAGGGGAGCGAGGGGTGGTCAGCTCTCGACCACGGCGAGCAGGGTGCCGGGCTCGACCTGTTGGCCGACGGCGACGCGGAGTTCGGCCAGCACGCCGTCGGCGGGTGCGCTGATCCGGTGCTCCATCTTCATCGCCTCCAGCCAGAGCAGCGGCTGCCCGGCGGTGACGCGTTCGCCGGGCTCGGCGCCGGTGCGGGTGACCGTGCCGGGCATCGGGGCCAGCAGGGCGCCGGGGGCGTGGGTGGCCACCGGTTCGGGCAGCAGCGGGAGTTCGGTCAGGGTGACGGCCCCGGCGGGGCCGTCCAGGTGGAGCCGGTCGCCGTAGCGGGCCAGCTGCCAGCGGCGGGTGACCCCGGCGATCCGCAGGGCCACCGACTCCGGTGCGCGGGAGAGGAGTTCGAGGTCCGCGAAGCCCTCGGCGTGCAGGCCGGAGCGGTCGAGCCGGAAGCGGACCAGGTGCTCGGTGCCGTCCTCGGAGCGGTAGCGGCGCTGCTGGGGCTGGGAGCCGAGGTTGCGCCAGCCGGGCGGGAAGGGGCCGCCGCCGGCCCCGGCCAGCGCGGCCACCAGGGCGGCCAGGGCCTGGTCCGGACGGTGGCCGGCCAGGTCGTGGGCGGCGAGGAAACCGGTGTGCAACTCGCCCGCCAGGAAGGCGGGGTGGCGCAGCGCCGCGGTGAGCAGGGCGCGGTTGCTGCCCGGCCCGTGGATCCGGGCCCGGTCCAGTGCGGCGGCCAGCAGCCGGGCCGCCTCGTCCCGGGTGGGCGCCCAGGCGATCAGCTTGGCCAGCATCGGGTCGTAGTGCGGGCCGATCTCGGTGCCGTCGTCCACCCCGGAGTCCAGCCGCAGCCCGCTCTCGGCCGACGACACCGCGAACTCCACGCCCACGCCCGGCACTTCGAGCCGGTGCAGACGCCCGGTGCGCGGCCGCCAGTCCTGCTCGGCGTCCTCCGCGTAGAGCCGGGCCTCGATCGCGTGGCCCCGGGTGGCCGGCGGCTCGGGCGGCAGGGCGGCACCCTCGGCGATCCGCAGCTGCCAGGCCACCAGGTCCAGCCCGGTGACGCACTCGGTGACGGGGTGCTCCACCTGGAGCCGGGTGTTCATCTCCAGGAACCAGCACCGGCCGTCCGGCCCGAGCAGGAACTCGGCCGTCCCGGCGCCCCGGTAGCCGATCGCCCGGGCGGCCGCCACCGCCGCGCGGTGCAGCTCGGCCCGCAGCTCCGCCGACAGGCCGGGCGCCGGGGCCTCCTCGATCACCTTCTGGTGGCGGCGCTGGAGCGAGCAGTCCCGGTCGCCGACCGCCCAGACGGTGCCGTGCCCGTCGGCGAGCAGCTGCACCTCCACGTGCCGCCCGTCCGGCAGGTACGGCTCGCAGAACACCTCCTCGTCCCCGAAGGCCCGCCCGGCCTCCGCCCGCGCGGCCGCCAACTCGCCCGGCAGGTCGGCCAGTCGGCGCACCACCCGCATGCCGCGCCCGCCGCCGCCCGCCGCCGCCTTGACCAGCAGCGGAAGGTCCGCCTCGGTCGGTTCGGCCGGTGCGGCGAGCACCGGCACCCCGGCCGCGGCCATCAGCCGCTTGGCCGCCGTCTTGGAGCCCATCGCGGCGATCGACTCCGGCGGCGGCCCGATCCAGACCAGCCCGGCGTCCAGCACCGCGCGGGCGAACTCCGCGCTCTCGGACAGGAATCCGTACCCGGGGTGGACGGCGTCCGCCCCGGCCGCCAGGGCGGCCTTCACCAGCAGCTCGCCGCGCAGGTAGGTCTCCGCCGCGGTGGCGCCGGGCAGCCGGACGGCCGCGTCGGCCTCCCGGACGTGCGGGGCGTCCGCGTCGGGGTCCGAGTGCACGGCGACGGTGGCGATGCCGAGCGACCGGCAGGTGCGGAAGACCCGGCGGGCGATCTCGCCCCGGTTGGCGACCAGTACCGATGTGATCATCCGTCAGTCCTCTGTTCTGGTATCTGGTAGCTGCCTACATCCGGAAGACGCCGTAGCCGCGCGCGCCCTCGACCGGGGCGCTGTGGATCGCGGAGAGGCAGATGCCGAGCACGGTGCGGGTGTCCCGGGGGTCGATCACCCCGTCGTCGTAGAGCCGGCCGGAGAGGAAGACCGGCAGCGACTCCGCCTCGATCTGCTGCTCCACCATGGCCCGGATCGCCGCGTCCGCGTCCTCGTCGTACGGCTGCCCCTTGGCCGCCGCCGACTGCCGGGCCACGATCGACAGCACCCCGGCCAGCTGCTGCGGCCCCATCACCGCCGACTTGGCGCTCGGCCAGGCGAACAGGAAGCGCGGCTCGTACGCCCGCCCGCACATGCCGTAGTGCCCGGCTCCGTAGGAGGAGCCGATCAGCACCGACAGGTGCGGGACCCTGCTGTTGGAGACCGCGTTGATCATCATCGCGCCGTGCTTGATGATGCCGCCCTGCTCGTACGCCTGGCCGACCATGTAGCCGGTGGTGTTGTGCAGGAAGAGCAACGGGACGTCGCGCTGGTTCGCCAACTGGATGAACTGGGCGGCCTTCTGGGACTCGGGGCTGAACAGCACACCCTGGGCGTTGGCCAGGATGCCGACCGGGTAGCCGTGCAGCTCGGCCCACCCGGTCACCAGGCTCGGCCCGTACAGCGGCTTGAACTCGTCGAAGTCCGAGCCGTCCACGATCCGGGCGATCACCTCGCGCGGGTCGAACGGCACCTTGAGGTCGGCGGGGACGAGGCCGAGCAGCTCCTCCTCGTCGTACTTCGGCGGCGCGGCGGTCAGGTCGGGGAAGGGCCCGGTCTTCTGCCGGTTGAGGCGCCGGACGATCCGGCGGGCGGTGCGCAGCGCGTCGTGTTCGTCCTCGGCCAGGTGGTCCGCCAGCCCGGAGGTGCGGGCGTGCATCTCCGCGCCGCCGAGCGACTCGTCGTCCGACTCCTCGCCGGTGGCCATCTTCACCAGCGGCGGCCCGCCGAGGAAGACCTTGGCCCGCTCGCGGACCAGCACGGTGTGGTCCGACATGCCGGGAACGTAGGCGCCGCCGGCGGTGGAGTTGCCGAACACCACGGCCACGGTGGGGATCCCGGCCGCCGACAGGCGGGTGAGGTCGCGGAAGAGCGCCCCGCCCGGGATGAAGATCTCCTTCTGGCTGGGCAGGTCGGCCCCGCCGGACTCCACCAGGTTGACCAGCGGAAGGCGGTTGGCGAGGGCGATCTCGTTGGCCCGCAACGCCTTGCGCAGCGTCCACGGATTGCTGGCCCCGCCGCGCACGGTCGGGTCGTTGGCGGTGATCACGCACTCGGTGCCCTCGATCACCCCGATCCCGGTGACCAGCGCCGCGCCCACCGGGTAGTCGCTGCCCCAGGCGGCGAGCGGCGAGAGCTCCAGGAAGGGCGAGCCCGGGTCGAGCAGCAGCTCGATCCGCTCCCGGGCCGGGAGCTTGCCCCGACTCCGGTGCCGCTCCAGGTACTTGGGGCCACCACCGGCCAGCGCCTTGGCGTGTTCGGTGTCCAGCTCGGCCAGCTTGGCGAGCATCGCGGCGCGGTGCTCGGCGAACTCGGGCGAGGACGGGTCGAGGCGGGTGGGCAGCGTGGTCACAGCAGCTCCTCCGGGAGGTCGACGTGGCGGGCGCGCAGCCACTCGCCCAGGGCCTTGGCCTGCGGGTCGAAGCGGTGCTGGGAGGCGACCCCCTCGCCGAGCAGGCCGACCAGTTCGAAGTTGACGGCGCGCAGGTGCGGGAGCAGGTGCCGCCGGACGGTCAACCCGGCCGTCTCCGGGAGCAGTTCGCGGATCCGGTCGACGGTGAGCTGGTGCGCCAGCCAGCGCCAGCCCGCCTCGCTACGGGCCCAGACGCCGAGGTTGGCGTCGCCGCCCTTGTCGCCGCTGCGGGCGCCGAAGGCACGGCCGAGCGGGGCGCGGCGGGTGGGGGTGGCGGCCGGTAGCGGGGGCGGGAGGGGTGGTGCTCCGACCGGCTCCAGCCCGCGCGTGGTGACGGGCGGTTCGATGGTGCGGCGGGTGCCGTCCGGCAGGACCGCGGTGTGCGGGACGGTCGCGGCGTCCAGGAAGGCCGTCTCGAAGACGCCGTACGGGGTGGCTGGACCGGGCGGGGCGGTGACGTGGAAGCCCGGGTAGCCGGAGAGGCCGAGCTCGACGGCGGCCGCGGTGAAGGCCCGGCCGACGGCGTGCCGGTCCTGGCTGCGGACGGTCAGCCGGAGCAGGGCGGAGGCGGTCTCCTCGGTGGCGGCGTCGGGGTGGTCGGTCCTGGCGAGGGTCCAGCGCGGCTCGATGTGGCCGGTCTGCCGGGCGAGTTGGCGCTTGACCAGCTCTGCCTTCTCCTCGATGTCCAGGCCGGTGAGGACGAACACCACCTCGTTGCGCCAGCCGCCGAGGCGGTTGAGCCCGACCTTGAGGGTGGGCGGCGGGGCCTCGCCCCGTACGCCCTCGATCCGGACCCGGTCGGGTCCTTCCTGGCGGAGCCGGACGGAGTCGAGCCGGGCCGTGACGTCCGGACCGGCGTAGCGGGCGCCCGAAGTCTCGTACAGCAGCTGGGCGGTGACCGTCCCGGTGGTGACCGCGCCGCCGGTGCCCGGGTGCTTGGTGATCACGCTGGAGCCGTCGGCGTGCAGCTCGGCGACCGGGAAGCCGGGGCGGGTCACGTCGTGTTCGCCGAAGAAGGCGTAGTTCCCGCCGGTGGCCTGGGCCCCGCACTCCAGCACGTGCCCGGCCACCACCGCTCCGGCGAGCGCGTCCAAGTCACCCTCGCCCCAGCCGAAGTGGGCCTGGGCGGGCCCCGACACCAGGGCGGCGTCCGTCACGCGTCCCGTCACCACCAGCTGGGCGCCGGCCTTCAGGCACTCCGCGATGCCGCGGCCGCCCAGGTAGGCGTTGGCCGCCAGCAGCCCCGGCGGGAGTCCCTCCCGGTGGAGGACGTCGTCCCCCTCCACCACGCCGACCGCGAGCGGGATGCCCTGCTTCGCCGCCAACTCGTGCACCGCTTCGGCGAGTCGGGCCGGGTTGAGACCGCCCGCGTTCACCACGATCCGCACGTTCCGGTCGGTGGCCTCGCCCAGGCACTCCTCCAACTGGCGCAGGAAGGTCCGGGCGTAGCCGAGCCCCGGGTCCTTGAGCCGGTCGCGCGCCAGGATCAGCATCGTCAACTCGGCCAGGTAGTCCCCGGTCAGCACGTCCAACGGCCCGCCGGTCAACATCTCCCGCATCGCCGCGAAGCGGTCCCCGTAGAACCCCGACGCGTTCCCGATCCGCAGCACCCCGAGTCCCCTCCGACTGGCCTGGCCCCGCCCGACGCGCAGCAGCCTGACAGGCCCTCAAGAACAAATCAAGCATGCCTGCTTGTTTCTTCTCGGCCCCGCTAGGATCCGTCCCATGGCACTGCGACCCGTCCACGTGAACATCAAGGCCCTCGACAGCTCCGCGATCGGGAACTTCTGGGCCTCGGCGCTGGGTTGGGCGGTGCACAGCCCCGGGGTGACCACCTACACCGGCCCCGCGGGCGGCCTGGTCTGGCCGGAGCCGGTCGGCCTCGGCATCTGCGTGGTCCCCGTCCCCGAGGCCAAGGCCCCGGCGAAGAACCGGACGCACCTCGACCTGGCCACCACCTCCCCCGCCCACCACGCCGCCCTGGTGGCCCGCCTCCTCGCCCTCGGCGCGACGCCCGCCGACATCGGCCAGGGCGAGGTGCCGTGGACGGTGCTGGCCGACCCGGAGGGCAACGAGTTCTGCGTGCTGGAGCCCCGGGAGACCTACCGCGACACCGGACCGATCGCCGCGGTGGTGGTCGACTGCGCGGACCCGCGGGCCATGGCGCGGTTCTGGGGCGGGGCCACCGACTGGGTCGTGCACCAGGCCGACGACCACCACGCGGTGCTGCGGTCGGCCGAAGGGACCGGCCCCTACCTGGAGTTCCTGCGCACCCCGGACGCACCCACCGCGCCGGGCCGCCTCCACCTCGACCTGCTGCCCTACCCCGGAGACGACAAGGCGGCCGAGGTGGAGCGGGTGACAACCCTGGGGGCCACCGATCTGGACCTGGGCCAGGGCGAAGCCCCGTGGACCTGCCTGACCGACCCGGAAGGGCACGAGTTCTGCGTGCTCGCCCTGCACTGAGGCCGGAGCGGGAGGCCCGCGGGCGCATGCCTCAACGGGGTCGGGGCGTGGCCGCCGCGGCGCGGGCGAGCTCGGCCGCCGGGAAGGGGGTCCGCTTGCTCTCCGTCAGCAGCCGGCGGTGGAAGGCGTGCAGGACGGCGGAGGGCCGGGCGTGCCGCTCGATGATCGCCGCGATCTCCGGCGGGACACCGTCGGGCCGCCGGCCCGCGATCCACTCGCGCAGGAACACCCCCGTCCCCGCGTCGCCCCGGAGGCGGTCGACGAGGTGGTGGATCAGGTGACTCGCGGTGTAGGCGCGGTCGTATCCGAGATGGCCCGAGAGGAACTGCCGCTCGGCTGCTGAGAGCTCGAAGCCTGAGCTCAGGGCCAGTCCGAAGTCCGCGAAGTAGATCAGCCGACCGTCTGTCAGCAGGTTGTTGAAGTGGGCGTCGAAGTGCACGAGTCCGTGAGAGCTCATGAACGCCGCGCCCCGCGCCAGAGCATCCTCCGCCCACGCGGGAGAGCCGTTGCCGGTGGCCGCCGCAGTGTTCCGGTGTTCGTGCAACAGCGTGCGGAGTGTCTGTGGCACGTGCTCCAGGAACAGCACCAGGCTGCGGGAGGATCGGCCGATGGCTTCCAGGCGCTCGCGTACGGCCCGCGAGCCTTCCCAGTGGGCAACCGCCCCGTCGATGCCCCCGAACTGGTCTACGAAGCACTGGTGAGGGGAGTCGGGCAGGACGCGCCAGTGGTACATCAGAGGAAAGCCCTCGTACTCCTTCCCGAGGACCCAGTTGGTGGTCATGATGTGGACGGCCAGCTCCCGCCAGGCACCGAACCCGGCCGAGCCCACTCCGTACTGGTAGAACAACGGCAGACCGAAGAGGTTCGCCGTGGACCGGATGTTCTCCGGCCGGGTCTCGAAGTCCGTCAGCGGCACCCTTTTGACGAAGACCCGCGTCCCGTCGATGTCCAGCTCCGCCGACCTGCCGCCGATGCCTGATCCGACCTCAGGAGCGGACGCCACGATCTCGCCGAGACGCCGGTCGCTCAGCAGGGACAGGCGGGTAGCCACAGTCCCGTAGGTGGCCAGACGTGTGTCGTGCTGAGATTCGTGGCGCATCGACGGCTCCTCTGTGCCCCCGGACCAGGGCGTCGGTGACCGCTCAAACGTCATCGGCTCCCGCCGCCAAGGTCACTCTGGGGCCGCAAAACCGCTTCGCATCTGATCTGTCGTTGGCGGGCCGATGTGCGCCTTCACCGAGCTTGGCTTCAGCTGACTTGCGCCCCTCCGTGTTGCCAATCGTGAGTGCGGCAGCGGTGCCGGCAAAGACCGGGGAGCCAGATCTCCAACGCGATCTGAGCCTCTTTCGTCCTCTGCTGGAGGGTTTTCGTGCGCGCAGAGAACACCTCGACGGCGCTGCCGGACAAGCATTATTTGTGCGGACCCGTAACTTCTACGTGCAAGGGGACTGTCTGCAACTGACGGTCCCGCATGTTGTATCAAGGAGTGGGTCATGAGTTCTCAGGTGAAGGCATTCGGGTTCGGCATGCCGTGGGAGTCGTTGTACGGGTACAGCCAGGCCACTCAGGTCGGTGACACGGTTTATGTGTCGGGGCAGCTGTCTCATGACCGTCACGGCAACTTCGTGGGTTCCGGCGACTTCGAACTGCAGGTCCGCACCGCGCTGGAGAATCTGGACCTGGTGCTGAGGGAGTTCGGGGCCGAGCGTGGCCAGATAGCGGAGACCACGGTTCTGGTGAGGAACCTGCGGGAGAACTTCGACACGACAGCACGCCTCCACGCCGAGTACTTCGGGGAGCACCGGCCCGCGAGCACGGTCATGGGCGTTTCCGACTTGGCACTGCCGGACCAACTCGTGGAGATCGGCGCGCTCGTGCGTCTCGATGTGAAGCCGTAGGTGAGGAGGCCGGCCTGATTCCTTCAACTGGGCGAAGGCGCGTTCGCCGGGGTCTCTCAGTCGGGCGTGATCGCGGATGAACTGCTGGTGATGCGGGGGCTGTTCGCGGTGGTCGTGCGGGACGTCGAGCGGGGCAGGACACGGAACCAACAGGGACCCTTCGGCCGCCGGTGTGATGAGTGGAATCACCACGCCAACGACGAGTGTCAGCGGTCACGCAACTCCCCGCGATCCACATGATCGG
Source organism: Kitasatospora sp. NPDC051853 (assembly GCF_044452665.1). NCBI lineage: Bacteria > Bacillati > Actinomycetota > Actinomycetes > Kitasatosporales > Streptomycetaceae > Kitasatospora > Kitasatospora sp. NPDC051853. The sequence continues at coordinate 846,957 of NZ_JBITBY010000001.1, forward strand.
CGTGGGGGCGGCGGTCGCCAGCGAGGGCGTGGGGTCCTCCCAGGTGCGGGTCACCGGTGGCCGCGGTGATCGGCGCCGGGGCGTGCTGCGAAGCCGACCGTTGGCGGTGCCTGCCGCTGCTGTCCGGCAGTCCGAACATCGGCTGCGGACCACGTGTCGGTCGACGCCGTCGAGTTCGTAGCCGTGCTTCTGGGGCACGGAGAACGAGGAGGCGTTGTCCTCGAAGGCTCCCGATGTCGCCCCAGTGCGTTCAGGCCGGCGAAGGCCAGGTGCAGGACGGCGGCGCGCATCTCGGCGCCGACCCCTTGTCGCTGATGCCGTGCACCGAGCCAGGAGGCGGTGGTGGCCTTTCGCGGTACGGCGAAGTCCCGGGCGGCGATGGTCTGCAGGTCGACGACCTGGGTGTTCTCGAAGACGGCGAGGTTCAGCGCCCGGTTGGTTCGGCCTCATCGGGCCAGTCTTTCCAGCCGCTTCGCGGCCCGTTCCATCCCGGCGGCCCAGGCGCCCTCGACCCGGGTCTGCTGCACGTGGACATACCGCATGGTCGTGGCGATCCAGGAATGTCCTGTGACCTCCTGGATTGCGAGAACGCTTCAAGAATCCTGAAGTCACGTCACGAACGAGCAGAGCACACAAAGGAGGAAGAACCCCCTGGCCACAGGCCCAGAAACTCAGCGGGCTCAGGGTGACTCACGGGATGTCGAACAACCGGCGCAGCCGGGGGCCGCGGATCGCGGGCAGGCGGACCAGGGTGTCGTGGAAGGCGCGGGAGTTGGGTACCAGGGGGTGCCAGGGGTGCGGCGTCGGTGGGTAGTCGTCGCGCAGGACGCCTTCCGGGAGCACTCCGGTGGCGGGGATCGGCGAGGTCTCGCCGGGGCTGGTGAGGTAGGCCCAGACCCCGCTGTCGAGCGGCACCACCGTCGCCTCGGGGCCGGTCGGGCGCCAGGGCTCGCCCGTGCCGGGGTGGCGGGGGACGAGGAGGACGTCGGGGCGGGGCCGGGGCACGGGGACGCCCGGGCCGGCCAGCCCCACCGAGAGGGGGTCGGGCCCGGGCGGCAGGGCACGGGCCACGGCGTGCCCGAGCAACTCGGCGACGGGGCCTGGGGGGAGGGTCACGGGACGGTCGTCGGTGGCCGCCACGAGGTGGGCCAGCGCGACGCCGATCGCGGCCTCCCAGCGGCGGCTCCACCACCCGTTGGGTTCGACGGGCGGGACGCGGTGGTCGGCGTGCTCCAGGTCGGCCCAGGAAGGTGGCCGTCCGGCCGGGAGCTCCGAGGGGCGGCGGACCACCGCGTCGGGTTCCAGCCACACCGTCTGCCACGAACCGCAGTCGTCGATCCGGGTCGCCACGGGGCGGCCGCACCCCGTGCACGCCAGGTTGGGCCCGGCCCGGCCGTCGACGCCCCGGCAGTAGCCCTCGCACTTCTCCAGGATCAGCGTCATGGACCGGGAGTCACCCGGGGCGATGACGATCCTGTCGCGTGCGCCGAAGGAGACCGAGTACACCGGCGCGTGCACGCCCTGCCGGGCGGCCGCCTCCGCCCCGACGTCCTGCCACAACCGCCAGGGCGGTCCGGTGGGCCGGGGGTCGACGGCGTAGGTCGCCGGTTCCATCAGCGGAGGGTGGAGCTCCTCCCAGGCGCCGTGGTGGGTGTGGACGGGCAGTGCGACCCGGGAGACCGGTGCCGTCAGCTCGGTGCCGCACTCGGCACACGCGAACACGTCCAAACAAGCTCCTCTCGCTGCCGTTCCCCGGGATCGTGCCCCAAGCGGGGCGGTGGGACCACCGGATTTCGAAGCCCCGGGACGTCGCGGCCGACGGTGCGTCAGGCGAGCGGCGGCCAGGGTCCGTCGAGGAGCCGGGCGGCCTCGGCCCGGATCCGGGCGACGATGGCCTCCCGGGAGTCGCCGAGGGCCGCGACCCAGTAGTCGTGGCGGGCGCCGTCGTCGGTGATCGGGAAGAGCGCATCGGGGCGGCCGAGCGGCGCCCAGACCTCGCGGGCCAGCAGGTCGGCGCCGGCCGCCGGGTGGACGGCGTCCCGCACGACGAGGGTGAGCCACCAGCGGGCCAGCTCCCAGCGGATCTCGGACTGCTCCGTCGGGAGGCCCGGCAGCAGGCCGAGTTCGTCCAACGTCCGGTCGAAGAGCGCGGCCGCTTCCGGCTGCTCGGACTGCCCCAGCCCGGAGAGTCGTTCGAGGGAGGGCGAGTCGACGCCCAGGGCGGAGGCGATCAGTCCGGCGCGGACGAGCCGGTCGGTGGCGACGTGCCGCCCCAGGGCGCGTTCGAGGGCCAGCATCCGCAGGTCGGTGAGTGCCTCCTCGGCGGTCTCGGCGTAGGGGTCGAACGGCGTCGTGTAGGTGGTGTCGCACGGGACGTAGTTGTTGTTCCCGACGACGTACGACCAGAAGGGGACGGTGGCGCGGGCGTGGAAGGAGTGGGGTGCCTGTCGGGTGAACTCGCGGAGGAGGTAGTCGGCGAGGTCGGCCCCGTAGAAGATGATGTCGGTCTGGTAGACGGACAGGACGGGGTGCCCGAACTCCCCGGGGGTGCCCGGAAGGTAGCGGTGGCTGAAGACGGGCACGAGCTGGGGGGCGTCGGCCAGGAAGGCCTCCGCGATCCGGACCGCCTCCTCGCTCTCCTCCGGGCGCTCGCCCCACAGGGGGTGCCAGAAGGAGTTGTGACCGACGTCGAAGAGCGTCCCCTCGACCGGCCAGCCGAGGCGGCCGCGCAGCTTGTCGGCCGCCTCCTCGTCGCGCCAGTCGGGCCAGCTGCGGCCGAGCGGGAGCCCGGCCCGGAGGAACATCCGGTGGTCGGCCGCGAACCGGAAGCCGAACCGTTCCTCGACCGCGTCCAGCTCCCGCTCGCTCAGGCCGGGCGCGAGGGGGGAGCGGTGCAGGAGGTGGAGGGCCTGGGCGGCTTCGAAGGTCAGGGGGCGGGGCGGCTGAGCGGTCATTGCCGCAGCGTAGACGCCCCTCGGTGTCCGCCGCCTCCGGATTGTTCAGGGGCGTGGGGCGCGTGCGGTGAGGAGGGGTTGGAAGAAGGCGCTGTCCTCGGGGGCCAGCCAGGTGGGGGATTCGAGGCCCGACTCGGTGGCGAGGTCGGTGAGTTGGGCCCGGGTGAGGGCCCAGTAGGTGGTGCGGCGGGCCTTGGTGGTCCAGCCACTGCCCTCGGGGTGGAGCTGGAAGTGTTCGAGGTCGTAGCGTTCGCCGTCCTCGTGCCACTCCCACAGTTGGAAGGTGACGGTCCGTTCGCTCCCGGATCCGTGGAGCTGGGGGGCCGTCGAGACGGGGTGGGAGCGGCGGATCTCGTCGTAGGGGCGGGTGCTGACCAGGAGCAGGCCGCCGGCCCGCAGGACGCGGCGCATCTCGCTCAGGGCGGTGCGGACGTCCGCCGCGGTGAGCAGGTGGGGGAGGGCGTTGTCGGCGCACACGACGACGTCGAAGGAGCCGTCGTCGAAGGGGAGTTCCCGCATGTCGGCGGCCCGGGTGGGGACGGTGAGGCCGCGCCGGGCCGCCTCGCGGGCCGCGCGCTCGGCGGCGACGGGACTGAGGTCGGTGCCCGTGACCCGGTGGCCCCGGAGGGCGAGGCCGAGGGCCTGGGTGCCGATGCCGCACGCGCAGTCCAGCACCGTGGCGGGCGAGGGGCCGAGGGCGGAGCGGATCACCGCGTCCAGGGCCGCGCCCTGGCGGGCCAGGGCGCTCTCCCAGTCGCCGTAGATGAGGTGGTAGTCCGCGGCGAGTCGGTCGTAGAACCGTGCGACGGGGGAGGTGGCGTCCATGGCGGGCAGGCTACCGGGGCCGGGACGCGAGGTCCCAGGCGTGCGGGTCGGTGGAGTGGTGGCGGTGGCCCGCGCTGAGGACGGTGCGCAGCTCGGTGAGGTGGGGGGTGTCCGGCGGGAGGTCGAGGCGGGTGAGGAGGGCGAGGGCGGAGGTCGGCTCCAGGTCGCCGTAGAGGTCGTGGTAGCTGGTCAACAGGCCCTGGAAGAGCGGCTCGTGGAGGGTGGGGTGGCCGAGGGCGGTGGCGTAGGCCCGCCGCTTGGCCGGCCACGGGACGGGGCCCGAGCAGGCCAGGACGCGGGCGGCCCGGCGGAGGAGGGGGTCGGAGCCGGTTGCCACGATGCGGTCGACGTCGTGGCCGAGGACTTCGGCGAAGGCCGTCGCGGAGGTCGCGCGGTCCTCGAACCAGTCGACCCAGAGCGAGTAGGTGACGGCCTCGGCGTTCCGTTCGGCCTCCAGCCGGCGGCGGTAGCCGGACCACAGGGCGTCGGCCGGGAGCGGTCCGCCGGGGCCGCGGTCCGCGAAGCGGATCTCGCACGTCACCCAGTAGTCGTCCAGGAGGTCCAGCAGGCCGAAGGCGAGGTCGAGTTGCCGCTCGGCGTCGAGGGCGTCGTCGGTCAGGGCCTCGCCGGCCCGGGCGTGGGCCACCTCGTTGGCGGTGAGCGTCCGGCCCGGGGTCCCGGCGTCGGTCCAGCCGGTGGGGGTCTCGGTGACGCCGCGCTCGTCGAGCCAGTGGCGTGCTCGCTCCGCGAGCTGTTCGGTCATCCGCGAAGTATGACAAGACGTCGGGCTGATGGTCCGTCAATTCCGCTTCGGGGCGGCCGAGATTTCGTCGTCGCTGATCGCCGTGTACACGGTCGCCAGCGAGGCGACGGCGTCCACCGTGGCCGGTCCGACGATCCGTAGCCACACGAGCTCTTCCAGGCCGTCGAACCGCTTGACGAGGCGCTCGGCCCCGGCCGGCCAGGCGTGCGGGAGCTTCGGCAGGTGGACCAGCGAGATCTCGTCGACGAAGCTGCCGGAGAGCGAGGCCGGGTTGCCGAGCGACAGGTGGCGGACGCGGGAGAGCGAGATCACGACGTCCGGCTTCCACGGGCCTTCCCGGAGGGCGAGGTCGAGGGCGTCCTCCTCGCCGGAGGAGTCGAAGGAGATCCGCTCGAGGAAGTACCCGACGCACGGCGCCAGCAGGCGCGCGGTGTTGGCACAGCGGTTCTCGAAGGCGCTCGGTGCTCCGGCCGGATCGGTCATGACCGGAGGCTACGAGCCGCGCGGTCCCGCGTCGACCGGATTCGCCGGGAGGTCCGGGCCCGGGGCGGCCCGCCGGAGGGTGCGGACGGCCGGGACGGCGAGCAGGGCGGCGCAGCCGGCGAGACAGGTGGCGGTGGAGAGGAGCAGGAGCTGGGACGGGGAGGCGAGGTGGGTGGCGGGGCCGGCGAGGAGTTGGCCGAGGGTGATGCCGGAGATGGAGCCGGCGAGTTCGTAGGCGGAGACGCGGTTGAGGACGGCGGGCGGGGTGTGGGTCTGGACGCTGGTGGCCCACATGACGGACCAGAAGGCGAGGGCGGCGCCGCCGAGGACGTGGGCGGTGAGGAGGAGGGGGAGTGAGGTGGTGAGGGCGACGCCGAGGGGGAGGGCGGCGTAGAGGGTGAGGACCGCCGCGCCGGCGGCGAGGGGGCGGGCGGGGCGCAGACGGAGGGCGAGCAGGCCGCCGAGGACGGTGCCGATGCCGAGGAAGGAGACGGCCAGCCCGTAGGTGCCGGGGCCGAGGCGGTCGCCGATCAGGACGGAGCCGAGCGGGACCAGGGGGCCGAAGAGCAGCACGCCGTAGAACAGCCAGACCAGGATGACCGACCACATCCACGGGCGGTCGCGGAACTCCCGCCAGCCCTGGCGCAGGTCGAGGAGGAGGGAACGGGGGGAAGCGCGGGGAGGCGGAGGGGACGCGGGGAGACGGAGCAGGGCGAGGCAGAGGGCGCTGAGCAGGAAGGTGGCGGCGTCGATCGCGTAGACCGCGCCCGCGCCGGTGAGGGCGATCAGCAGGCCGGCCAGCGCGGGGCCGAGGAGGTGGGCGAGGGCGTCGGCCACCTTGAGGGTGGCGTTGGCGCGTTGGGGGTCGTGGGCCACCAGCGGGACCATCCCGTTGACGCCGGGGAGGAACATCGCCACCGCCGCGCCCGCCAGCGAGGCCATGGTGACCAGCAGCCAGAACGGCGGCGGCCCGGCGAGGAAGGCGGCGGCCAGCACGCCCTGGGTGCCGACCCGGACGAGGTCCGCGCCGACCATCATCCGCCGTGCGCCGAAGCGGTCGGAGAGCACCCCGCCGAAGAGGACCAGGAGCACGAAGGTCCCCGTCCAGGCGCCGAGGACGGCGCCCACACCGGACACCCCGTACAGGGCCCCGACCGCCAGGGCGGCGGCCACCGGCATCATCGCGTCCCCGAGGAGGGAGACCGCCCGGGCGGTGAAGTAGAGGGTGAACCGGCGCTCCCACAAGGGGTGTTGGACGGTCGGGCGGGTGAGCTGTGCAGTGGTCACGCCCTCGATCCTGGCCCGGGGCGGGGGCCGCCCCCAGTGTCCGGAACGACATGATGGGGTACTTTCGCGCCATGACGCCGCCGCCGAGCAGGTCGAAGAGGTCCAGCGCCGGTCACCGGGTGGTGGCGCTGCTGCATCCGCCGCAGTCGGTCTTCCTGCTGGGGTGCGCCGGTGAGGTGTTCCGGGAGAGCGGGGCCGCGCGGTACGCGTTCGAGGTGTGCGCGGAGCGGCCGGGGGCGGTGCGGACGGAGGCCGGCTACGAGGTGACGGTGGCGGCGGGTCCGGAGGCGCTGGAGCGGGCGGACACGGTGCTGGTGCCCGGGTGGGGCGGCGGCGAGGTGCCGGAGGGCGTGGTCGCGGCGGTGCGGCGGGCGCACGGGCGGGGCGCGCGGATCGTCGGACTCTGCTCGGGGGCCTTCGTGCTGGCCGCCGCCGGACTGCTGGACGGGCGGCGGGCGGCCACCCACTGGGCACGGGCCGCGGAGCTGGCGGTGCGTCATCCGCGGGTGCGGGTCGACCCGGCGGTGCTGTACGTGGACCACGGGGACGTGGCCACCAGCGCCGGTTCGGCGGCGGCCGTCGACCTCTGCCTGCACCTGGTGCGGACCGACCACGGGGCGGCCCACGCGCTGCGGGTGGCACGGAAGTTGGTGATGCCGCCGCACCGGGAGGGCTGCCAGTTGCAGTACGCCGAGCTGCCGGAGGAGGGGCCGGTGGCGGACTCGCTGGCGCCGCTGCTGGAGTGGCTGTCGGACCGGCTGGACCAGCCGGTGAGCGTGGCGGAGATGGCGCTCCGGGCGCAGGTCTCGGCCCGGACCCTGACCCGGCGCTTCACCGAGCAGCTCGGCATCAGCCCCGGCCGCTGGCTGCTGGACCGGCGCCTGGCCGCCACCCGCGCCCTGCTGGAGGAGACCGACCTCCCGGTGGAGACCATCGCCCACCGCGTCGGCCTCTCCTCCGCCGTCAACCTGCGGCGCCGCTTCCACGAGGCCCTGCGCACCACCCCGGCCGCGTACCGCCGCGCCTTCCGGGCGGCCGGGAGCGTGGAGCGGAGCTGAGGAGAGTGCCGGCGCGCCTCCGGAGCCCGGGCTCCGGAGGCGCGCCGCAGGGCGGTGGTCAGGGCCTGCTGGGGAGGGTGTAGACGTGGTCCGGGGTGGCGATCTCGGTGACGGCCTTGGCGAAGAGGCCGCTGGGTTCGTGGCCGTCGTGGAGGACGTCGGTGTTGAGCAGGATCACCATGGTGGCGTCGGCCTCGGGGAGGTACATGGTGACGGACTCGTAGCCGGGGAGGGAGCCGTCGTGGCCGATCCAGCCGTGGGTGGCGAAGAGGCCGAGGCCGTAGCCGCCGTCGGTCAGCCCGGGGACGGGGACGAACTTCTCACGTTCGCGCTGGGTGGCCGGGGAGAGCAGTTCGCCGGTGGCCAGCACCTTGGCCCAGTCCCGGAGGTCGCAGAGGTCGGAGACCATCGCCCCGGCGGCCCAGGCCCAACTCGGGTTCCAGTGGGTGGAGTCCTCGACCTCGCCGCTGAGGGTCTGGTTGGTGTAGCCGTGCGGGTAGGGGGAGGGGAGCGCGGTGCCGTGCGCGAGGAAGGTCTCGTCCAGGCCCGCCGGGCCGGTGACGTTGCGCAGGAGGAAGTCCTGCAGCGGTAGGTTGCCGAGCTTCTCCACCACCAGGCCGAGCAGCACGGTGTTGGTGTTGGAGTACTGGAACTGCGTCCCGGGCGGGAAGACGTTGTCGTGCTTGAACGCGTAGCCGAGCAACTCCTGCGGGGTGAAGGAGCGTTGGGGGTCGCTCAGCAGGTCGTACTGGAAGTCCGGGTCGAAGGTGTACGAGTACAGGCCGCTGCGCATCTCGGCCATCTGACGGATGGTGATCTCGTCACCGCAGGGCACGCCCTCCAGGTAGGTGGAGATCGGGGCGTCCAGGTCGACCAGGCCCTGGTCCACCAGTTGGAGCAGGGCGGTGATGGTGAAGGTCTTGGTCTCGCTGCCGATCCGGAAGTGCATCGCCGGGTCCATCGGCTCGCCGGTCCGCTTGTCGGCCACGCCGAAGGTCTTGAGGTACTCGCCGCGGCCGGGCAGCCAGAGCCCCGCGATGACTCCGGGGGTGCCGGTCTCCTGCCGGACGCGCTCGATCGCCTCGTCCAGGCGGGCGACCAGGGCCGGATCGAGGCCGGCGGTGGAGACGGTGGCGGCGGGGTGGGCCGCCGGGGCCAGGGCGGTGGGGCGGTGCTGCGCCTGGGCCGGGGGAGCGGCGAGGGTCGCCGGGAGCAGGGTGGAGAGGGTGAGCAGGGCGGCGGCGAGCCTGCGGGCGGGGGTGCGTCGCATGGGCGTGACGGCCTCACTTCCGGGTGGGGAACCTTGCGTGCTCACGGTCACACCGGAGGCGGGTACGGGTCGGACCGGCCCGGGGGAGGCGCGGCGATTCCACCCGTACGGAGCCGGGCGGGGTGGGGGAAGAGCTGATGGGATACCCCCTGGGGTATGGTGGAGGAGGCGTCGGAGCCGTGGAGGTGGAGACGGCGCCGCCCCGCCTGCGGCGGGCCCGGGGCCGGCGGCCGACGTGTCGCGCGAGCCGGACCGGGCAGGGCCGGGCCTCGGGCTGACGTGATTCATACCCCCAGGGGTATCCAGAGAAGGAGTGGAAGCATGGAGCAGGGTCTGACCGTCACGCTGGACGTCCCGTTCGCCGAGGCCGTCGCGCGGGTGCGCGACGCGCTGGCCGGGCAGGGATTCGGCGTGCTGACCGAGATCGACGTCCAGGCCACCCTGCGGGCGAAGCTCGGCGAGGAGATGGAGGACTACCTCATCCTCGGCGCCTGCAACCCGCCGCTCGCGCACCGCGCGCTGGCGGTGGACCGCCGGATCGGGCTGCTGCTGCCGTGCAACGTGGTGGTGCGGACGGAGGAGGGCCGGACGGTGGTCGAGGCCGCCGACCCGCAGCTGCTCGTCGGCTTCACCGGCCACCCGGAGCTGGCCCCCGTCGCCGACGAGGCGGCGGAGCGCCTGCGAGCGGCACTCGCCGTCCTGACCGACTGAGCCGCGCGCCGGCCGGCCGCGCCGGCCGCCGCGAAGGCCCGCCCCGGCGGGCCTCTTCTTCGCCCTTTCGCATACCCCCACCCGTATAGGAGCCACTCATGAGCACGCTGGCGGCCGTCACCCCCGAAGTCTCCGAACCACCGTCGCGTCCAGGCCTGTTGGGCCGGCTCGGTCTCTGGTCGGTGGCGCACTTCAAGTCCGTCCTGGTCGGCTGGCTGGTCGTGGTCGCCGCGTTGGGCGCGTTCGCCCCGCAGGTGACCACCGCGCTGTCGGGCGCAGGCTGGCAGGCCGACGGGTCCGAGTCGGTGAAGGTGCGTCAGCTCGCCGAGCGGCACTTCGCCGGGAACGCCTCCACCGCGCTGCAGATCGTGGTGGCCGCCGACCGCCCGGTGAGCGACCCGGCCGTCCGGCAGGTGATCGACCGGGCCGGGGAGCTGGCCGCCGCCGATCCGCGGATCTCCGCCGTGGTGCCGCCGCAGCCGGGGGCGACGGTCAGTCAGGACGGCCGCACCGCCGTGCTGCTGGCCGGGGCCGCTGCCTCGCCGGACGACATGGTGCGCGCCGCGGACGACCTGAAGGGCCCGCTCGCCGCGCTCTCCGGCGGCGGCGTCGAGGTGCACGCGACCGGCGCCTCGGTGCTCTGGAGCGACTTCAACAAGGCCAACCACGACGCCATGATGAAGTCCGAGGTGATGTCCTGGCCGGTCACCCTGGCGATCCTGGTGCTGGCCTTCGGTTCGCTGGTCGCGGCCGGGCTGCCGCTGCTGCTGACCATGGCCGGGCTGGCCGCCTCGGCCGGTTCGCTGGTGCTGATCAGCCATCTCTTCCCGGTCTCCATCTGGGCGATGAACTTCGCCATGATGTTCGCCCTGGCCCTGGGCATCGACTACGCGCTCTTCCTGGTGGTGCGGTTCCGGGCGGCGCGCGCGGCCGGGGGCTCGGACGGGAGGGCGGTGGCCGAGACGATGGACACGGCCGGCAAGGCGGTGCTGCTCTCCGGCGCCACCGTGCTGGTCAGCCTCTCCGCCGTGATGCTGGTGCCCTCCCCGGCCTTCCGCTCGATGGCGGGCGGCATCATGCTCGCGGTGCTCTTCGTGCTGGCCGCCACCCTCACCCTGCTGCCGGCCGTACTGGGCCGCCTGGGCCACCGGGTGGACGCCGTCGCCCTGCCCTGGGCCCGGCGGGCCGGGCACAGCTCCCCGCGCTTCGCCGCCTGGGGCGAGCGTCTCTGGCGCCACCCGGTCCGGTACGGGGCGCTCGCCCTGGTGGCGCTGCTCGCGCTCGCCGCGCCCGTGATCGGCCTGCGCACCGCCATGCCCTCGATCGCCGTGCTGCCCGCGGACGCCGACGCCCGGGCCGGGTACACCGCCGTCCAGCAGGCCTTCGGCCCCGGCGCGCCGGGCGCGCTCCAGGTGGTGGCCCCGGCCGGGCAGGCCGAGGCGGTCGCCGGGCAGCTGGCCGCCGCGCCCGGCATCGCCGGGGTGATGCCCGGTCAGCCGGCCGCCGACGGTTCGGGCTTGACGCTGATCCAGGCCGTCCCGTCCGTGGACCCGTCCAGCCCGGAGCTGGAGCACGCCGTGGACGCGCTGCGGGCACAGCTGCCCGACGGGGCGCTGGTCGGCGGCGCGGCGGTGGAGAACCTCGACCTCCAGGCGCTGCTCACCGCCAAGACCCCGCTGGTGATCGGCGTGGTGATGGCACTCGGCTTCCTGCTCCTGCTGGTCGCCCTGCGGGCCCCGCTGATCTCGGCGCTCGGCACCCTGGCCAGCCTGCTCTCCACCGGTGCGGCCTTCGGCGTGGCCCGGCTGGTGTTCCAGGACGGCCACGGGGCCGGGCTGTTGGGGTTCACCTCGCAGGGCTTCCTGGACGGGTGGGCGCCGGTGTTCTTCTTCGCCATGATCTTCGCGATCGCGATGGACTACACCGTCTTCCTGCTCGCCTCCGCCAAGGAGCAGTACGAGCGCACCGGTGACCCGCGCCGGGCGATGGTCGGCGCGCTGGCCCACTCCGGGCGGGTGGTCTTCGCGGCGGCCGGGGTGATGGTCGCGGTCTTCTTCACCTTCGCGATCTCCGGGCCGCTGCCGCCCAAGGAGATGGGCATCGTGCTCGGCGTGGCGGTGCTGCTGGACGCGGCGCTGGTGCGGCTGGTGCTGCTGCCGGTGATGCTGCGCCTGACCGGGCGGGCCGCCTGGCACACCCCGAGGTGGCTGGACCGGGTGCTCCCGAAGGTGACCTTCTCGCACGGCTGACCGCGTGACGGCCGACGGCCCGGGCAACATGCCCGGGCCGTCGGCGTGCCGATGGTTCGTCAACCGACCACGGCGGTGTGGCCGTTCTGCCAGGATGGGAGGGCGGGTGACCGGGACACGGCAAGAGGGGGCGGCGGATGGCGCGGATCGTGGTGGTCGGAGGCGGGATCGCCGGGACGGCGGCGGCCCTGGCCCTGCACAAGGCGGGGCACGGGCCCGTGGTCCACGAGGCGCACCCGGACACGGGTGAGGACATCGGCGCCTTCATGACCTTGGCCAGCAACGGCATGCGGGCACTGGCCGGCTTCGACGCCGAGCGGGCGGTGGCCGGGGTCGGCTTCGACGTCACCGCGATGAACGTGCTCGACGCCCGGGGCGCGGAGCTGGCCTCCGTCCCGCTCGGGGAGGTGGAACGGCCGCTGGCCCGGTACCGCTGTCTGCGGCGGGCCGAGCTCGGGGCGGTGCTCCAGCGCGAGGTCAGGCGGCGGGGGATCCCGCTGCGGCACGGTGCCCGGCTCACCTCGGTGACCGAGACGGAGGAGGAGGTGACGGCGCACTTCGCCGACGGCTCCTCGGCGGCCGGTGACCTGCTGGTCGGTGCGGACGGGCTGCACTCGGCGGTGCGCGGATGGCTGGAGCCCGGCGGAGCCGGCCCCGAGTACGCCGGGCAGCGGGTGTTCTACGGGTACAGCACGGCCGCCGCGCCGCCGGTGGCAGGCCCGGGCCTGATCACCATGGTGCGGGGCAGCGAGGCGGCCTTCGGCTACCTGGTCTCTCCGGCCGGGCGGACCTTCTGGTTCGCGCGGGTGGCCGCCCCGCCGGTGGGCACCGAGGAGCGGGTGCGGACCGCGCCGGCGCAGTGGCGGGCCTGGCTGGAGCCGCTGCTGAGGCCGGACCGGACGCCCTGCGCGGACATCGTGGCGGGGACGGGCGAGGAGCTGATGGTCACCAACGCCCTCCACCTGCCGGCGGGGAACCGCTGGCGCAGCCGCCGGGTGGTGCTGATCGGCGACGCCGCCCACGCCGCCTCCCCGGCCACCGGCCAGGGGGCGTCGATGGCCCTGGAGGACGCGGTGGTGCTGGCCAAGGCCCTGCGTGACGCCCCGTCGGCCGAGGCCGCGCTGGCCGCCTACGAGGACCACCGCCGTCCCCGCACCGACCTCAACACCGCCACCAGCGCCCGTCTCACCGCCAGCCGCGCTCCGGCTGGTTCCGGTCCGCAGGACGGGCCCCCGCCCGAGGACTCCGCCCGCCCGTCCACCCGACCCGACGAGGCCCTGCTCCGCCTGCTGGACTGGGACACCCCGCTCCCGCTCCGGGAGCCCGGCGCCTGACGGCGGGTCAGGCACGGCCGGTCCGGATCCACTCCCGGTTGACCGCGCAGGCCACGGCGGGGCCGGCCAGCAGGGAGAGGAACCACAGACCGACGGTGAAGGGCGAGTAGAGGTAGTAGATCCACTGCGGCAGCAGTAGGGCCGGCACCACGTAGAGGGTCACGAGGACCATCCAGGTCGCGACCGAAACGATCACGACACGTGCGACGACATCCATCAGGGCCCCCGGCGGCCGGTCAGATATTGAACACGTTCAGTATAGCCGCCGCGGCAAGAGGGGGGTTGGTCGACGGGCGGGGTGCGTCAGCGGCCGAACAGGCGGGCGAGCAGGCCCTTGCGGGTGGACGGGTCGCAGTCGCAGCGGGCGCTCTTGGGGATGCCGGCCAGGACCTGCTCGACGTGCAGGCCGCAGCCCGCGTGGGTGGCCTTGCCGCAGGTGCGGCAGGTGGTGCGACGGCACATGGGTGACTCCTCGGGGGTGGGGGCTTCGAGGTGAGTATACCCCTATGGGTATCCGAGCTGCGCGGAAGGCCGGCCGGGGGAGGGGTAAATCCCTTGCGGGGCACGGCAGTCGACCCCACACTGTGCCGGTGCTGATCAGACGAGAGACCCCCGCCGACGTGGCCGCCGTCCGGGCCGTGACCGCCGCCGCATTCGCCAAGCTGGAGACCGTCGAGCCCTACGAGGTGGAGCTGCTGGACCAGCTGCGCGCCGGGCCGGCCTGGATCCCGGAGCTGTCGATGGTGGCCGAGGGGCCGGACGGCGAGGTGGTCGGGCACGTGGTGTGCAGCCGGGCCCACGTGGACGGGGTGCCGGTGGTCGGGCTCGGCCCGATCAGCGTGCTGCCGGGGCACCAACGGCAGGGCGTGGGGCTGGCGTTGGTGCACGCGGTGGTCGGGGGCGCGGACGCGCTGGGGGAGCCGCTGGTGGCACTGCTCGGCAGCCCGGAGTACTACGGGCGCTACGGCTTCCGCCGCAGTACCGACCTGGGTGTCAACGCGCCGGACCCGACCTGGGGCCGGTTCTTCCAGGTGCGGCCGCTGGCCTCCTACCAGCCGTCCCTGCGCGGGGACTTCGTCTACCCACCGGCCTTCGACCCGGCCTGACGGGCCCTGCGGCGGCACACGGGGTGGGTCGGTCCCCTGTCGGGAAAGGCGTGGTGGCGGCACTCTTGGAGGGCCCGCACCACCCACCCCCGGCTTGGAGGACCGCATGGTGTTCCGCAGTGACTACCCCGCGATCGACGCACTCGACCTGCCGATCCACGACGCGGTGCTCGGCAACGTGGCCGAGCACCCGGACCAGCCGGCCCTGGTGGACGGGATCACCGGGGAGTCCGTCAGCTACGCCCAACTGGACGGCGCCAGCCTCCGGTTCGCGGCGGGGCTGGCCGAGGCCGGGGTGCGCAAGGGCGACGTGATCGCGCTCTACAGCCCCAACACCATCGCCTACCCGATCGCCTTCTACGGGGCCACCCGGGCCGGGGCCACCGTCACCACGGTCAGCTCGCTGACCACCGCCGCCGAGCTGGCCGGCCAGCTGAAGGACAGCGGCGCCCGCTGGATCATCACCATCTCGGCGTTCCTGCCGGTCGCGGTCGAGGCCGCCAAGACCGTCGCCGCCGACGGCGTGCCGGTCACCGAGATATTCGTCTGCGACCGGGCCGAGGGCCACCGCTCGCTCGCCGACCTGATCGCCTCCACCGCCCCCGCGCCCCGCCCGGAGATCGACCCGGCCACCGACATCGCGGTGCTGCCCTACTCCAGCGGCACCACCGGCCTGCCCAAGGGCGTGATGCTCAGCCACCGCAACATCAGCAGCAACCTGCTGCAGACCGACTCGGTGCACGCCACCGGCCGGGGCGAGCGGATCCTCGCGGTGCTGCCCTTCTTCCACATCTACGGGCTCACCGCCCTGCTCAACCACCCGCTGCGCTGCGGCTCCACCGTGGTGGTGCTGCCCCGCTTCGACCTGGAGCAGTTCCTGCGCACCATCCAGGACCAGCGGATCGAGGGGGTCTTCGCCGCCCCGCCGATCGTGCTGGCCCTGGCCAAGCACCCGCTGGTGGACCGGTACGACCTCTCCTCGGTCCGCTACGTGCTGAGCGCCGCGGCCCCGCTCGACGCCGACCTGGCCGAGGCCGCCGCCCGCCGGCTCGGGCTGGACCGGATCCACCAGGGCTACGGGATGACCGAGCTCTCGCCCGTCACCCACGTGGTGCCGCTGGACGACGAGGACCCGCCGGCCGGCACGGTCGGCAAGCTGGTCGCCTCCACCGAACTGCGGGTGGTCGGCCTGGACGGCTCCGGCACCGACCTCGGGGTCGGCGAGCGCGGCGAACTCCTGTTCCGCGGCCCGCAGGTGATGCAGGGCTACTTCGGCCGCAAGGGCGAGACCGACGCGATGATCGACCCGGACGGCTGGCTGCACACCGGCGATGTCGGCCTGGTGGACGAGCGCGGCTACCTGTTCGTGGTGGACCGGGTGAAGGAGCTGATCAAGTACAAGGGCTACCAGGTCGCCCCCGCCGAGCTGGAGGCGCTGCTGCTCACCCACCCCGAGGTGGCCGACGCCGCGGTGATCGGGGTGCGCGGCGCGGACGGCGAGGAGCGGCCCAAGGCCTTCGTGGTCCGGGCGCCCGGCAGCGGGCTGACGGAGGACCAGGTCAGCGCGTACGTGGCCGAGCGGGTGGCCCCGTACAAGAAGGTGCGGGCGGTGGAGTTCGTGGAGGCGGTGCCCAAGTCGGCGGCGGGCAAGATCCTGCGCCGGCAGCTGCGCGAGCGCCAGGACTGACGGCGGCTCAGGAGGGGCGGGCCCGGGGGCGCCCCGCCGGTCTGGCAGGATCGGCGGGGACCACGGACCTGGCAGAGAGGCCGCCATGACCACCACCCCGGCCACCACCCCGGCCGCCCGGATGCCCCAGCAGGACCGCAGCCGGGCGACCCGCCGCCGCCTGCTGGAGGCCGCGGTGGAGTGCCTGGCCGAGCTCGGCTGGCAGGGCAGCACCGTCGCGGTGGTGGCCGAGCGGGCCGGTGTCACCCGGGGCGCGGCCCAGCACCACTTCCGCACCCGGGAGGACCTCTTCACCGCCGCCGTGGAGCACGTCGCGGCCGAGCGGCTGGCGGACCTGCGGGCCCACCTGGACGGCCTGGCGCCGCCGGAGGAGAGGCGGACGGAGGCGGTGGTCGAGCTGATCGTCCGCCTCTACACCGGGCCGCTGTTCCGGGCCGCGCTGCACCTGTGGGTGGCCGCCGCCACCGAGGAGCCGCTGCGGGAGCGGCTGGTCGCGCTGGAGAACCAGATCGGCCGGGAGGCGCACCGCGCCACCGTCGAGTTCCTCGGCGCGGACGAGGCCCACCCGGGTGTGCGGGAGACCGTGCAGGCCACCCTCGACCTGGCCCGTGGCCTGGGCCTGGCCAACCTGCTCACCGACGACGGCCAGCGCCGCGCCGGGGTGGTCCGGCAGTGGGCCCGCACCCTGGACGCGGCGCTCACCGGGAGCCGGAGCGGCTGAGGCCGGGCCCCGGCCGTGACACGACCGTGGCCCGGCAGGTCACAGATCGTCCAAGGTCCTGCACGACCATGTCCGAACGGGCGTCCACTGTCGTAGCCTGTGGCCCGGCCAGCACCCTGACCACCCACCACGTACTCCACCTGACGGACCAGCAGTCGCACCCGCACCCGGGGAAGTGCAGTCTGGTGGAGAGCCGATCCGGCCCGGCCCGGCCGGGGAACGTACCTGACAGGTGATCCCCTGATCATGCAAGGCAGCGAGCGGAACACACCGGACGGCACCGGCCCGGCGGCGGGTGCCGCCCCGGCAGACCTGACGGGCCATCGGCTGGTGCCGTTGGCCACCGCCCTGATCGAGGGCGACGGCCGCATCCTGCACTGGAGCGGCGACGCCGAGGCGCTCACCGGCTACACCGCTGACCAGGCCGTCGGTGCCTACGCCGGGCGGCTGCTGATCCCGGACACCGAGTTCGAGCCCGCCCAGGAGCTGTTCCGTCAGATCATGGCCGGCAAGGGCTGGTCCGGGGTGTACGCGGTGCGGCACCGCGACGGCCACCGGGTCGAGCTGGAGTTCCGCACCTACCCGATCACCGGCCCGGGCGGCGAGCGGCTGCTGCTGGCCACCGCCTCCGACCTCGGCGCGCTGCGCCAGGTGGAGGGCGACCTCGCGGTGCTGGACGGCATCTTCGCGCAGTCGCCCATCGGGATGGCCGTCTACGACACCGAGCTGCGCTACGTCCGCCTCAACGACGCGCTGGCCCGGATCAACGGTCTCCCCGTCGAGGAGCACCTCGGCCGCCGGATCAACGCCGTGCTGCCCGGCATCAACTCCTCGGAGATCGAGGCGGTGATGCGTCAGGTCCTGGCCACCGGACGGCCGGTGGTGGACGCCCGCTCGCACGGCCGCACCCCCGGCGACCCGCGCCGGGACCGGGCCTGGTCGGCCTCGTACTTCCGGCTGGAGGACTCCACCGGGCAGGTGCTGGGCGTCTCCTCCTCGATCATCGACGTGACCGAGCGCTTCCAGGCCGAGGCCCGCGCCTCCCGGGCCCAGGAGCGGCTCGCCCTGCTGGCCGAGGCCACCGCCAGGATCGGCACCACCCTGGACCTCCAGCGCACCGCCGAGGAGCTGGTCGAGGCCGTCATCCCGCGGTTCGCCGACTTCGCCACCGTCGACCTGCTGGAGCCGGTGCTGCGGGGTGAGGAACCGTCACAGCTGGAGCCCGACCGGGGCGTCAAGCTCCGCGCGGTGGCGGTCGGCGAGGCGTACGAGGCCGGCATGACCAGCGCCGCCGACGCCGTCGGCACCACCTCCGAGTACGACTCCAAGCGCACCTACACCGAGTGCCTGCGCAGCGGCCGGCCGCTGCTGCGCCCGCACGTGGACGAGCAGGTGCTGGCCGCCCTGGTGGCCGAGCCGAACCGGGTCGCCCCGGGGGTGCGGGCCGGCATCCACTCCTACCTGATGGTGCCGATCATGGCCCGCGGGATGGTGCTCGGGGGCTCCGAGTTCGTCCGGATGCGCAACCCCGAGCCGTTCTCGGCGGCGGACGTGGCGCTGGCCGAGGAACTGGTGGCCCGCACCGCCATCGCACTGGACAACGCCCGGCTCTACCGCCGCGAGCGGGAGACCGCGCTCACCCTCCAGCGCAGCCTGCTGCCGCAGGAGATCCACCGCACGCTCGGCCTGGAGATCGCCTACCGCTACCTGCCCAGCAGCCTGGTCAGCGAGGTCGGCGGCGACTGGTTCGACGTGGTGCCGCTCTCCTGCGGCCGGGTCGCGCTGGTGGTCGGCGACGTGATGGGCCACGGCATCCGGGCGGCCGCGACGATGGGTCAGCTGCGCACCGTGGCACGGACCCTGGCCACCCTGGACATGCCGCCCGAGCAGGTGCTGACCAGGCTGGACGAGACCGCGATGGGCATCGGCGAGGGCCAGTTCGCCACCTGCATCTGCGCCGTCTACGACCCGGTGGAGGGCACCTGCACGATCGCCTCGGCCGGGCACCTGCCGCCGGTCAAGGTCAGCCCCGACGGGGTCTCCCGGGCGGTCGAGCTGCCGCCCGGCGTGCCGCTCGGGGTGGGCGGGGTGGCCTTCCAGTCCACCGAGTTCACCCTGACCGAGGGCAGCCTGCTGGCGCTGTACACCGACGGGCTGGTGGAGCGCCGGGGTGAGGACATCGACCACGGCATCGGCCTGCTGGCCCAGGTGCTCTCCGGCCGCGGCCGCACCCTGGAGGCCAGCTGCGACGCGGCGCTGGCCGCGCTGGTGAGCGACGGCACCGAGGACGACATCGCCATGATCATGGCCCGGGCGCTGCCGATCCCCTCCGACCGGATCGCCACCCTCCACCTGGACGGCGACGGCCCGGCCCCCAGCCGGGCCCGGAAGTTCACCCGGGACACCCTGCGGGCCTGGGGGCTGGCCCAGCTGACGGACTTCGCCGAGCTGATGGTCAGTGAGCTGGTCACCAACGCGCTGCTGCACGCGGAGGCGCCGCGCCGGCTGCGGCTGTTCCGGGACCGGACGCTGACGGTGGAGGTGGCCGACTCGGGCGGGCAGGCGCCGCGGCTGCGGACCGCCGCCGAGCAGGACGAGGGCGGCCGGGGCATGCACCTGGTGAGCGAGCTGGCGCACCGCTGGGGCACCCGACAGACCAAGGACGGCAAGGTGGTCTGGGCCGAGCTGGAGCTGGACTACCGCTACCGCTGACGCCGAAGGGCCCCTGACGTGGTGTCAGGGGCCCTTCGGCGTGGCTCAGTGCACCAGGTGGTCGGCGGGGCGCTCGGCCGCCGCCGGGTCGTCCTGGCCGCGCAGCTTCCACCAGGCGAACAGCGAGGCGGCCAGCAGCAGGGCGCCCGCCGCGATCGCGGCCACGTTCATGCCGTGCACGAAGGCGGTCCGGGCGGCGGCGGTGAGCTGCCCGCCCAGCTCGGCGGGCAGGGCCGAGGCGGCCTGCACCGCGTTGCCGATCGACTGCCCGGCCTCGCCGGCCAGGGCCTCGGTGCCGGCCGGCATCACCAGGGAGCCGGCGTAGATCGCGGTGACCACCGAGCCCAGCAGGGCGATGCCGAGGGCGGTGCCCAGCTCGTAGGCGGTCTCCGAGACGGCGGAGGCGGCACCGGCCTTCTCCGGCGGCGCGGCGGTGAGCACCAGGTCGGCGGAGAGGGTGTAGACGACGCCCTCGGCCGCGCCGGCGGCCAGGAAGGCCGCGCCGAGCAGCAGGTACGGGCTGCCCTGGTGCACCCAGCCGAGCACCGCGACGCCCGCGCCCATCGCCAGCAGACCGCCGGCCAGGGTGGCCCGGACACCGGCCCGGCGGGCCAGCTGGGCGGTCAGCAGACCGCCGACCACGGCGCCGACGAAGGCCGGCAGCTCGGCCAGACCGGCCGTCAGCGGGGAGTACCCGCGCACCAGTTGGAGGTACTGCGACATGAAGAAGATCACGCCGGAGAGCCCGATCAGCGAGGCCAGCGAGCTCAGCACGGCGGCCGTGAAGCGCGGGTTGACGAAGAGCCGGACGTCCAGCAGCGGGGACTCCAGCCGGAGCTGGCGGCGGACGAAGACGGTGAGCGCGGTGGCGCCGAGCGCGAAGGTCACCGGGATCGGCCAGTGGCCGAGCCCGTCGGCCGTGGCCTCCTTGACCGCGTAGACCACGCCGATCACACCGGCCATCGAGAGCAGCACGCTGAGCACGTCCCAGCGGCCCGGCTTCGGGTCCCTGGACTCGGGCAGCAGCCAGCCGCCGAGCACCAGCAGCAGGGCCAGCACCGGGAGGTTGAGCAGGAAGACCGAGCCCCACCAGAAGTGCTCCAGGAGCACGCCGCCGACCACCGGGCCGAGCGCGGCGCCGGCGGTGGCGCCCGCGCCCCAGATGCCGATCGCGGTGGCCCGCTCCCGGGCGTCCGGGAAGAGGCTGCGGATCAGCGAGAGGGTGGAGGGCATGATGGTGGCGCCGGCGATGCCGAGCAGCGCGCGGGCCAGGATCAGCCAGCCGGGGCTCGGGGAGTAGGCGGCCAGCAGCGAGGCCGCGCCGAACGCGGTGGAGCCGATCAGCAGCAGCTTCTTGCGGCCGATCCGGTCGCTGAGCGCGCCCATGCTGACCAGCAGGCCGGCCAGCACGAAGGAGTAGGCGTCACCGATCCAGAGCAGCTGGGTGCCGCTGGGGTGCAGGGTCTCGCTGATCGAGGGCAGGGCGAGGGAGAGCACGGTCGCGTCGAGCGCGACCAGGGTCACCGCCAGTACCAGGACGCCGAGGCCGAGCCAGCGGGAACGGGCGGCGTGGGTGGTGCTCATTTCTGTTCAGGGCTCCTGAGGGCACCGCCGAGGAAGAGCTCGGCGAGCGAGTAGGCACTGTCACGGGGGGCGAGGCGTCCGTCCTGGACGGCCCAGCCGATGCCGGCCACCAGGTCGAAGAAGGCCTCGCTGAGCCAGCCGGCGGAGAGCTCGACGCGGAACACGCCCTCCTGCTGGCCGCGGAGGAAGAGCGCGCGGACCCGGGCGTCCTGGACCTCCCAGAGGTCGTTGATCTCCTGGTCGTCGAAGAGCTGGTTCTCCCCGGCCAGGAAGGCGCAGAGCGCGGCGTCGGGGACGACGGCGTCCACCAGGCGGCGCAGGGCGGCCTCCGGACTGCCGCTCTCGATCTCCGCGTGGTCCAGCGCCGCGGCGAACTTGCGCAGGCCGAGCGCGCCGACCTCGCGGATCAGCGCCTCGCGGCCGGGGAAGGTGCGGTGCAGCGTGGCACGGCTGATCCCGGCGGCGCGGGCGATCTCGTCGAGGTGGGCGGTCGGGCGGCGGGAGAGCACGCCGACGGCGGCTTCGAGGACGGAGTCGCGGTCTGTGGCCATGGGTCGAGTGTAGAGCAGATGAGACATTGATGTCTCATTCTTGTCTTCGGAGGATCATCTGAGACGAAGGATCACGGGTCCGGCCCGGTGTCGGCGCCGTTGCCTAGGCTGCGCGGCATGGGACTTTCGATTTCGGTGGGGATGCTGCACGACCAGGCGCGCAACGACGCGGAGGGCCTGGAGTACCACCGGCGCGCCTTCGACCGGCTCGCCGCGGCGCTCACGGCCGAGGGCATCGACTGGCAGGAGCCCCCGCTCGACGGGCCGGCCGGTGACCCGGGCTTCTCCGGCGGTTTCCCCTACCGGTACCTGACCCGGCTGCGCCGGGTGCTGGTGCTGGCCGGCCGCGGTGAGCCGGTCGGGCCGGTGGCGGAGGACGGGGCCGAGTGGGAGGCCGCCTGCGAGCTGGTCCAGGACGAGGCCTCGATGTTCGCCTCGCACCTCATCTGCCATGCGGACAACGCCGGTTACTACGTGCCGGTGGACTTCGCCGACCCGCTGTTCCTGCCCGCCGCCGCGGGCGTCGCGGGCGGCGGCATGGTCGGATCCACCCAGCGGCTGCTGCGCGAACTCCTCGG
Organism: Kitasatospora sp. NPDC051853; assembly: GCF_044452665.1. Classification (NCBI taxonomy): domain Bacteria; kingdom Bacillati; phylum Actinomycetota; class Actinomycetes; order Kitasatosporales; family Streptomycetaceae; genus Kitasatospora; species Kitasatospora sp. NPDC051853. The sequence continues at coordinate 868,830 of NZ_JBITBY010000001.1, forward strand.
CATCGCACCGGCCTTGGGCATCGCCGTGGACGCGGCCGGCTACGCCACCGACGAACCCTCGGACACCGAGGGGTGGTTCGAGGCCGAGCGCTACGCTTGGCACCAGCTGCACCGCGCGTGCCTGGCTGGCCTCGCCGAGGGCCACGCGATCGTCTTCCACTGACCCGGCCGGGAGACCACCGGGAGCAGGCACGCCGGGACGGGGAGGGCAGGACGTGGCACTGGTGAGGAAGGGCTCCCGGCGCATCACGGTCGGCGGCGTCGAGTACCGCTGGCGGATGAGCAGGAAGCACTGGTGCTGCGACATGGACGGCGGCACCCTGGCCTACGCGGTCGAGGACGCCGACGAGCCGGGGACGACCCTGGTGGTGGAGACCGGCCGGCCGGACGGGCCGGCCCCGGTGCTCGACCCGGCCGAGCTCGTGCTGCCCGCCGAGGTCGCGGCCGGGATCCGCGCCGCGCTGGCCCGGGGGTGGACGCCGCGGGCCGCCGGTGTGCCGTTCGTGCTGCACTTCTCCGCCGCCCGGGGCCCCGTCAGGGGTGCTGGTGCGTCACCTGCCGCAGGAGCTCGGTGATCTCACGTTCGGTCAGGCCGGGACGGTTCGCGTCCCCGTTCCGGGCGAGGGTCTCCAGGTGCCGGGCGAGGGCCTCCTGGTCGCCCTGGCGGGCGGCGAGGCGGGCCGCGACCGCCGGGGCGTCGCGGTGGCCCGGGTACTGGTCGAGGACGGCGGTCAGGAGGGTGCCGCACTCGTCGAGCCGGTCGAGCCGGAGCAGGGCCTCGGCGAGCTCCAGCCGGGGGTCCTCCGGCCCGCGGCCGAACGGGCCGGGGCCGCGGCCGCCGGCCTCCCGGAAGACCGTCAGGGCGACCCGCAGGGCGTCGACGGCCTCCTCCAGCCTGCCCTCCTGGGCGAGCAGCGCGCGGGCGAACCAGTAGGCGGCCCGGCGCTCCTGCCCGGACTCGCGCGCCAGCCGGAGCAGCGGCTCGGCCGCGGCGGCGTCGCCGTCGGCCACCATCGCCCGCCCGGCCTCGAACGCCGGGAGGGCCTCCCCGGCCTCGCCGGCGATCCGCCACAGCCGGACGGCCTCCTGCCGGTCGCCGTACTCGTCGGACTTGCTGCCGCACCACCAGGCGGCCTTCGCCACGCCAAGCTTCGCGGCGCGCCGCAGGCTGCGCTCGGCGCCCGCCATGTCCTCCAGGCGGAGCTGGAGTCGGGCGAGCTCCTCCAGCGCCTCCGGGTCCCCCGCGTCGGCGGCCGGGCGGTAGAGGTCGAGCACGTGGGCGGGCGCGGTGTCGGTGCGCCGGGTGAGCATCCGGCCCAGGGCGAGCCCGGCCTCGGGGCGGCCGCCCTCGAAGGCGCGGCGGTAGTGGCGGACGGCCTCCGGCTGGTCGCGGCGGTGGTCGAGCAGGCGGGCCAGCTCCAGCGCGGCCTCCGGGTCACCCGCCTCGGCCCGGCCGCGCAGCCCGGGCAGGCGCTGCTCGTCGGCCGGGTCCAGCAGGTTGTCCGGCGCCAGGCGGAGCTCCTCGACGGCGCCCAGGCGGGCGGCGAAGTCGTCGGTGGTGAACCGCCCGAACCAGTGGGCGGCCTCGTCCAGGCGGCGCTGGCGGAACAGCAGTTGGCTGAGGTTCCAGCAGGCGTCCTCGTGGCCCTGCCCGGCGGCCAGCCCGTACCAGTGCTCGGCCTCGTCGAGCCGGGCGCGGTGGTCGTGCAGCAGGCCCAGGCGGTAGGCGGCCTCGACGTCGCCGTCGGCGTGGGCGGCCGCCAGCAGCTGACGGGCCCGGTCGAAGTGCCCGGCCGCGTCCAGGGTTGAGGCGTGCGCGTGGACGGCGCCCTCGACGCCCAGCCCGGCGGCCCGGCGGTACAGGGGTTCGGCGAGGTCGACCAGGTGCGGGTAGGCGGCGAAGGCGTCCCGGCCGGGGAAGGCGTCGAGCACCTCCTTCGGGTCGTCCGGGCGGGCGAGCGCCTCCTCGACGGCGGCCGCGAAGCCCCAGGCCCGCCCGATGGCGTCCAGGGCCTCGTCCGCGACGTGGTCGCCCGCCGCGGAGGCGCGGTGCAAGCGCTCCTCGGCGGCCGCCCGGTCGCCGTCCCGCCGCAGCCGGAGCACCGCGCCGTTGGTGAGACAGGCCAGGCTGCCGAGCCCGGCGCCCCGGTCGTACCACTCCAGCGCGGCGGCCTCGTCGCCCCCGGCCCGCAGCAGCTCGGCCAGGCCGAACGCGCAGTCACCGTCCCGTCCGGCGGCGGAGCGGTACCACCGCTCGGCCTCCTCCCAGTCGCCCCGGTCCTTGGCGAGGACCGCCCGCCGCCGCGCGGCCCCGGCGTCGCCCTCCCCGGCGGCCCGCTCCAGCCAGGGCACCGCCTGGTCGAACCGCCCCTGCGAGACCAGCAGTTCGGCCAGCGCCCCGGCCGCACCCGGCTCGCCGGCCCGGGCCGCCCGCTCCAGCGGCGGCACGGCCTCGTCGTGCTGCTGCTTGGAGGCCGGCCGCACCCCTTCGGCCACGGGCTCGGCGGGGGAGGCGATCGAACGGTCAGTCATACCGGCGACCCTATCGGCCCCCGTGCGGGCCGGTGGCCCGGGAACGGGGCGACGCGCGGGCGGCGGCCGGGACGACGGAGAGGCCCGGGCCCCGGGAGGGGGCTCCGGGCCTCTCACGGCCGGTGCGGCGTCAGCTCTGGTTGTAGAAGCCGGTCTCGTCGAGGGGGCGGTCGATGACCATCACCTCGACGTCGGCCGGGGTGAGCAGGAAGACCCGGCGGGCGATCCGCTCGATGCCGCCCATCGTGCCGAAGACCAGGCCGGAGGCGAAGTCCACCATCCGCTTGGCCTCGGCGTCCGACATCTCCGTCACGTCCATGACCACCGGGGTGCCCGAACGGATGTGCTCGCCGACGGCGCGCGCGGCCTCGAAGCCGGTCGGCTTCAGGGAGACGATCTTCGCCGGGGCGGGGACCGCCACGGCATTCTCCTGGGTCGGCCACTGATCCTCGTACACGGCAGCCGGGTAGTGGCCGGAGGGCATCAGCCACCCGTTGTGGTGCTCGTCGCGAAGTGCTCCCATGCCGCGCCTCCCTCGTTCCGTCCCGTACTCGTCCCCCCGGGTGTACGCGCCTCTTGACGCGTCATCCATCCGTCGGAACTGTCCGAGTATCGCACTGATCACCGCTCCGGCGCCCGCCCGTGACCGCCGTACGGGCGCGGGTCGTGACAGAATCCGGACACTTCCGGGTACCTGCCGCGTCCTGGCCGGTCGGCGAACGGTTGCGCGCGTAGACCATATCGGTGTGCGCCACGGCACAGTTGACTCCTCGTCAACAGTCCGGTAACAGCTTGGCGGCGGTGGGGCGCGGGCGTGTCGAGGAGCCTCCGAGGTGTGGCGAGGCCCACTCCCGGGCCCGGTGCGCCGGACGGCGGGCGGACCCGACGGACCGTCAGGGACGGTACGGCAGACGGAGGACGTCCGGATAGCAGAGCGAACCGAACGGCGGACCCTCGCCCACCCAGCCGCCCCGGCCCCCCTCCGCCGCGTCCTGCCAGCGCGCCACCGACAGGCAGGCCCGCCCGGGCCCGACCGGCGGCGGCGTCACCACGAAGGAGGCCGGCAGCAACAGGCCGTGCGCGTCGTACGGCTGGGGCCGGTTGACGAAGCGTTCGGTGCAGGCCCTGGTCAGCTGCTCGCCGCAGGAGGCCATCGCGTCGGCCAGCCACCGCGCCGCGGCCCAGCCCTCCAGCTCCCAGCCGGAGAGCCGCCCCTCCCGCTCCGGGTACCAACGCGCCATCGCCGCGCGGAAGTCGCGCACCTCCGGGTGGGAGGTGTCGGTGTAGGCGCGGGAGGAGGCGGTGACCCAGAGCGCCCGGCGGCAGCCGGGGGTGGCGCGGTACAGCTCGCGGGCCGTCTCCGACCAGCCCTGCACGGTGGTCACCTTGGCGAGCGGCCGCACCCCGGCGCCCTCCAGGGCCTGGCAGAGCGCCACGTTCCCGCGCTGGTCCAGCGCGTCGAGCACCAGCTCCAGACCCCGGGCCTTCACGGCGGCGGCCACCGAGGGGAAGTCCGGCAGCGCGAAGTCCACCGTGTGCCGCTCCACCCGGTACCCCTCCGCGGCCAGCCCGTCCACCAACTGCCCGGCGTACCGGGCCGAGTCCGCCTGGTTGTACCCGACCACCACCGCGCTGCGGGCGCCGAGCCGCTCGCGGAAGTACCGGAAGGCCTCGGTGCCCTGGTACAGCGTGCCGTCCCAGCCGACCGACCGGCCGTCCCGTGGCGCGGAGCTGCCGTAGACGGAGTACAGGTGCGGCCAGCGCTCGTACGCGGTGCCGACGGGCTGGCCGCCCACGTCCGGCACGCCGCTCGCGCTCACGTACGGGGCGCCCGCGTAGTCGAGCACGGTGGTGGCGACCAGGGCGAAGACGTGCTCCCGGTCGATCAGGCGGTGCGCGCAGTCCTGGTTGCCGGCCCCGGTGGCGCCGTCGTCGCACTCGACCAGCCGGACGGTGCGGCCGCCCACGCCGCCGCGAGCGTTGAGCTCCTCGAAGAAGGCCCGCGCGCCGAACCGGGGGCCGGCGAAGGTCTCGGCGCCGGTCGGGCCGGACAGCGAGGCGAGCAGGCCGATGCGGATCTCACTGCCCGTCACCCCGTTGCCGGCCGGGCCGAAGCGGGCCTGCGGCAGGCGACTGCCGCAGGCGGTGGCCAGGACCAGCAGCAGGGCCGCAGCTGCTGCGGGGAGGCGGGTCAGCCGCATCCGGGGACGGCGGTGGCGCCGCTCTGGGCGAGCAGGCCGCAGAGGGTCGCGGTGGAGACCTTCCAGGTGCCGTTCTCCAGCACGGCCTTCCCGGCGGCGTCGGGGGCGACCACGGTGCCCTGGAGGGAGAGGGCGTAGGTGACGTCGGCGGCGGTGGGGGAGGTGAAGGCGACCTTGTCGACGGCGGCCTGCACCTGGCCGACCCTCGGGTCCTGCGCGAAGCCCTGGAGGACGGGGAGCATCTGCTCGCCGTTCTGGAGCAGGGCGGCCTTGGCGGTCAGGTCGGTGGAGGGGGAGAAGAACTTCTCGAAGTTCTGCTTGACCTGGGCCCTGGCCGCCGCCTCGTCCGCCGGCGCGGTGGCGGCACCGGTGGCGGTGGTGGTGGCGCCGGTGGCCGGTGCGCTGGTGGTGGTCTCGCCCTTGCCGGGCGGGGTGGTCTTGTCCGTGTCGTCGCCGCAGGCGGTCAGACCGGCCCCGGCGGCCAGCAGGGCGGCGAGCAGCAGGGCGGCCGTGCGGGTGCCGGGGCGTGAGGTGACGTTCATGCTCTCTCACCGTGCTCTCCCGGCCGGTGCGGGCCGCCCCGCGGTCGGTCCGGCTCCGGCCGGTTCGGCTGGGAAATCGGTCAGGTCTTCGGTCGGGTGGGGTGCTCGGCTGATCCGCGGGAACTGCCAGGCCCCGACCGGTGTGTCCTGGAGCCTGCTCCAGGTACCAGCTGCCAACGTCTCCGGTATCTCCATCAAGGCGGATACATGGGCGGATTGCAATACGAACCCGGGCGCGGCGCAACCGGGCGGCTCGGGTGGTGCGTGGCCGTGGCCGGAGTGCTCCTCTGCGTGCTCGGGTGGTTCGGCGTCTCGGGCGAGGAGTTCGCGGCACGCCAGCTCCCGTACCTGGCCTCGGCCACCGTGCCGGGGGCGGCGCTGATCGTCGCGGGGGCGGTGCTGGCCGCCGCGCGCGGTGGACGCCCGGCGGCGCCGACGGACCGTCAGGAACCGCTCCCCGACGCCCCGCCCTCCGGCCCCGGCTGGTGGGCCGTCCCGGCCGGCACCCTCAGCCACCGGGCGGACTGCCCGCTGGTCGCGGGGAAGGCCGACGCACTCCGGCTCCCCCCGGAGGCCGTCCGGGAGCGGCAGCTGACGGCCTGCCCGATCTGCGCACCCCCGCTCCTCCCGGACCCCGGCGACGGCGGCCCGGCCGCCCCCGGCACGCCGCCGCGGGGCGGGGTGGTGCCGGGGGAGGCGCTGGTCGACGGGGGTGGTTCCGGGTCGGTGTCCGACGGCGGTTCGGGCCGTGTCGCGTCGCCGTTGGGGGACTCGGGGCCAGGGCGAGGTGCTGCGCTTCCCGCCGAACCCGAACCCGAACCCGAACCCGAACCCGAACCCGAACCCGGGCCTGGGCCCGGGCCTGACGGGCCGCCCCGGGGTGGGGTCGACGGGCCGGGGGTGGGTGGTTCCGAAGCGGGGCCCGACGGGCCGCCGCGGGGCGGGGCCGGTGGTGGGTGACGGGTTGGTGGGGGACCTGGCGCTGGCCGGGTTGGGGGTGGGGAGTGCGGCGGCGCTCGGTGGGGTGGGGCTGGTCGCGGGGTACCGGGCGACGGGGGTGCTCAACCTGGCGCAGGGGGCGCAGGCGATGGTCGTCGCGTTCCTGCTGCGCGAGTTGGTGGTGGTGCGGCACTGGCCGCTCCCGCTCGCCGCCGCCTGCTGCCTGCTGCTCGCCGCCCCCGGGCTCGGCCTGCTGCTGGACCTGCTGGTCTTCCGGCCGCTGCACCGCCGGGGCGCCGGCCCGGCGGAGGCCGCCGTCGCGGGGGTCGGCGTCTTCGTGCTGCTGATCGGCCTGGCGGTGGTGGTCTGGGGCGCCACGCCGTACACCGACGCCCCGCGCCTGGTGCCGGCCACGCCGCTGGCGCTCCCCGGTGGACGGGCGCTGCGGCTGGACACCGCCGTCCAGCTGGCCCTGGTGGTGCTGCTGGCGCTCGGGACGGCGGCCGTGACCCGCTGGACCCCGTTCGGCACGACGTTGCGCGCCGTGGTGGACGACCGCCGGCTGGCCGAGCTCTCCGGCCTGCCCGCCGACCGGGTCGCCTCCGTCGGCTGGGCCTTCGGCTCGTTCACCGCGGGGCTGGTCGGCGTGGTCCTGGCGCCGAACCTGCTGCTCGATCCGTACGGCCTGCCGCTGCTGGTGCTGGAGACGGTGGCCGTGGCGGTCGCGGCCCGGCTGCGCAGCCTGCCGGTCGCGGTGGCCGGCGGGCTGGTGATCGGCGTCGCGCAGAGCGAGCTGACCCTGCTGCGGCCGCCCGGAGCGCTGCTGACGCTCACTCAGGCGGTGCAGGCGAACCTCTTCGTGGTGGCCCTGCTGGCCGCCACCCTGCTGCTCGGCGGCCGGGGCCGTCCCGTCCCGCCGCTGCCGGGCGGGGGCCGCGGTGCTCCGGGCGGCCGGGTGCTCGCCGCCGCCGTGCTGGTGGCGCCGCTGGCGCTGGGGGAGGAGCAGCTGCGCTGGGCGGTGCAGCTGCCGGCCCTGGCACTGGTGCTGCTTTCGGTCACGGTGGTGACCGGCCGGGGCGGGCAGCTCTCGCTGGGGCAGGCCGGGTACGCGGGCCTCGGGGCGCTCGGCACGGCGCTGCTGACGACGGGCCGGCTGCCCGGCCTGCCCCCGCTGGCGCCGGGGTGGGCGCTGCTGCTGGCGGTCCTGGCGGCGCTTCCGTTCGGGCTGCTCACCGGGTGGCCGGCGATCCGGCGCAGCGGGCTGGCGCTGGCGCTGGTGACCTTCGCCGTGGCCACCGCGCTGAGCCGCTTCGTGTTCCAGCAGCCGTACGCCACCGCCGGCCTGGTGCTCGCCCGGCCGTCCTGGCTGGAGCCGGACCGCGCGTTCTACGCGGCCGAGCTGGTGCTGCTGGGGGCCGGGCTGCTGGTGGCGGACCTGTTCCGGCGGGGCAGGCTCGGGCGGGCGGTGGCGGCGCTGCGGGACGACCAGGGGGCGGCGGCCGCCGCCGGGGTGCGGGTGGCCCGGCTGAAGCTGCTGGCGTTCACGGCGGGGGCGGGCCTGGCGGCGCTGGGCGGCGGGCTGCTCGGGATGGCCGGGCGGGCCTTCGACGGTGCGGAGTTCGATCCGGTGCGCGGGCTGGTCTGGTCCGCCGCGGTCCTGGTGGCGGGGGCGGACAGCGCGGTGGCGGCCGTGCTCGCGGCGGGTGCGCTGGTGGCGCTGGACGCGGCGCTGGGGCCGGGGGCCTCGGCGCTGGTGGTCGGGGTGCTGGCGGCGGGGCTCGGCCGGCTGCCGGGAGGGCTGGCGGCGGTGCTGCCGAGGGCGGTGGCGCGATGGGGGTGACGGCGGCGGGTCCGCGCCCGGCGGGCTCACGGCTGACGGTGCGTGGACTGGTGTGCCGCTTCGGCGGGATCACGGCCGTGGACGGGGTGGACCTGGCCGTGCCGCCCGGCCGGATCACCGCCCTGGTCGGCCCGAACGGCGCCGGGAAGAGCACCCTGCTGGACTGCCTGGCCGGCGCGGTGCGCCCCGACGCGGGCCGGGTGCTGCTGGACGGCCGGGACGTCACCCGGCTGCCCGCCCCGGCCCGGGCCCGGCTCGGCCTGGCCCGCACCTTCCAGCGGATCGCCGTCTTCCCCGGCCTGACGGTCGGTCAGCACGCCCTGCTGGGGGCCGAACAGGCCCGGGGCGACACCGGCTCCGCCGAGCGGGCGCTGCGCCTGTTCGGCCTGACCGGCCTGCGCGGGCGGGCGCTGGACGGTCTGCCGACGGGCACGCTGCGCCTGGTCGAGCTGGCCCGGGCGCTGGCCGGGGCGCCCGGGGTGCTGCTGCTGGACGAGCCGGCCGCCGGGCTGGACGCGGCGGAGACCGAGCGGCTGGCGGTGGTGCTGCGGGCGCTCGCGGACGACGGGGAGGCGCTGTTGCTGGTCGAGCACGACCCGGCCCTGGTGGCGCGGCTGGCCCCGGTGGTCCACCTGATGCGGGCCGGCCGGATCGCCGCCCGGGGGACGGTGCGCGAGGTGGGGGAGTGGTGAGCACGGAGGCGCGGCTGCGGGCGGTGCGCGCCGGGTACGGGCCGCTGGAGGCGCTGCACGGCGTGGACCTGGCCTTCGCCGCGGGCCGGGTCACCCTGCTGCTGGGGGAGAACGGGGCGGGGCGGACCACGGCGCTGCACGTGCTGGCCGGGCTCTGCCGTCCGACGGGGGGTCAGGTGTACTGGCGGGGGCGGGAGATCGGCCGGCTGACCCCGTACCACCGGGCCCGGCGGGGGCTGGTGCTGGTCCCGGCGGAGCGCGCGGTCTTCCCCTCGCTCTCCGTCGCCGAGCACCTGCGGGCGGCAGGGCGGGCGGCGGGGCGGGCGGCGGGGCGGGCGGACGGCGCGGTGCCGGAGGAGGTGGCGTCCGCCCTTCCGCCGGACCGCCGGGCCGGGCAACTCTCGGGCGGTCAGCAGCAGTTGCTGGCCCTGGTGACCGCGCTGGCCCGCTCGCCCCGGCTGCTCCTGCTGGACGAGCCGGAGCGCGGCCTCGCCCCGTCCCGGGCCGCCTGGCTGCACCGCGAACTGCTGCACCGCGCCGCCGCCGGCGCCACGGTGGTGATCGCCGCGCAGCGGGTGCCCGAGGCGCTGGCGCCGCAGGCCCTCGCGTACGTGCTGCACCGGGGCCGGGTGGTCTTCGCGGGCGAGGCACGGGAACTGGCCTGAATCCACCGGGCCGTGGTGGTTCGGAAAGTTTCCTAACCATACCCTTGACCGTGCCTGCCCGGGCCGGGATTCTGAACGGGCCCGCCCGGCAGGGGACTTCGCGTCCACGCCCCGGAGTCGGCGGCGAACTCCCCGACCTGCAAGGAGAATCGGATGAGAGTCAGGAACCTCGCGGCCACCGGCGGGGCCCTCGCCGCCCTGGTGCTCGGCACGGTGGCGGTGCCCCCGGCGCCGGCCGCGGCCGCCCGCTACGAGGCGGAGAACGCGACCGTGACCAAGGGTGCGGTGGAGTCCAACCACACCGGATACTCGGGGGCCGGATTCGTCAACGGCGACAACGTGGTGGGCAGTTGGGTCGAGTTCACGGTCGACGCGGCCACCGCCGGCACCGGCGTGCTGTCCGTCCGCTACGCCAACGGCACCACCGTCGACCGGCCCGCCGACATCACCGTCAACGGGGCCCAGGTGGCCGCCGCGCGGTCCTTCCCCTCCACCGGGACCTGGGACACCTGGACCACCGCCACCGTGACGGCGCAGCTCGCCGCCGGGGCCAACAAGGTCCGCCTCACCTCCAGCAGTGCCGACGGCCTGCCCAACCTCGATTACCTGGAGGTGGAGGTCACCGCGCCGAGCAGCGACTACCAGGCCGAGGACGCCGCCCTCGGCCAGGCCGCGGTGGCCACCAACCACACCGGCTTCACCGGCACCGGCTTCGTGGACTACGTCAACGCGGTCGGCTCGTACGTCGAGTTCACCGTCAGCGCCGCCACCGCCGGGACGGCCCCGCTGGCCCTGCGGTACGCCAACGGCACCACCGCCGACCGCCCGATGGACCTGGTGGTGAACGGCGCGGTGGTGGCCGCCGGGGTCTCCTTCCCGGCCACCACGAACTGGGACACCTGGGCCGTCAGGACCCTGAACGTGCCGCTGCGCGCCGGGGCCAACACCGTCCGGGCCACCGCCACCACCGCGGGCGGCGGGCCCAACCTGGACCGGATCACCGTCGGCGTCACCGCCGACACCGTGCCGCCGACCCGCCCCGGCCAGGGCGTCTGCTCCGGCATCGGCCCGAACGGCCTGACCCTGGGCTGGGCCGCCGCCACCGACAACGTCGGCGTCAGCGCGTACGACGTCTACGAGCACGGCAACAAGCTCTCCGAGGCTCCGGGCGACGCCACCGCCAAGGTGCTCACCGGGCTGGCCCCCAGCACCACCTACAACCTCACCGTGATCGCCCGCGACGCGGCCGGCAACGCCTCCCCGGCCTCCCCGGCCGTGGACTGCACCACCACCGCGAGCACCGACCCGCTGCCCACCGCGCCCGGCACGCCCACCGTCTCCGACGTCAAGGCCAGCTCCGCGACGCTGAGTTGGGGAGCCTCCAGCGACGACAAGGGCGTGCTGGCGTACGAGGTGCGCAGCGGCAGCGCGGTGCTGGCCACCGTCACCGGCACCCCGCCGGCCACCACGACCACCGTGACCGGCCTGGCCTGTGACGCCCCGTTCGCCCTCACCGTGGTGGCCAGGGACACCGCCGGCGGGTACTCCCCGGCCTCCGCGCCCGTCACCTTCACCACCGGTGCCTGCACCGCCGACGGCGGCGTGCCCGGCTCCCCGGTCACCCTCTCCTCCGGCTGGACCGTCCCCTGGGGCATCGGCTGGCTGCCCGACGGCTCCACCGCCCTGGTCACCGAACGGGATTCGTTCAAGGTCTTCCGGCAGGGCAAGGACGGCTCCAAGACCCTGGTCGGCACGGTGCCCAACGCGGTGACCACCGACGGCGAGGGCGGACTGCTCGGCGTGGCGATCGACCCCGACTGGTCGGCCAACAAGTACGTCTACTTCATGCACACCGCCTCCGAGGGCAACCGGATCGTCCGGATGACCTACAACGGCAGCGCGCTGAGCGGCTACACCGTGCTGCTCCAGGGCATCAAGAAGAACCGCTACCACAACGGCGGCCGGCTGGCCTTCGGCCCCGACGGCTATCTCTACGCCACCACCGGCGACGCCCAGACCCAGGCCCTGGCCCAGGACAAGAACTCGCTCAACGGCAAGATCCTGCGCCTGACCACGGCCGGCAAGCCGGCCCCCGGCAACCCCTTCGGCAACTACGTCTACAGCCTCGGCCACCGCAACCCGCAGGGCCTGGCCTTCGACCGCAACGGGCGGCTGTGGGAGGCCGAGTTCGGCGACTCCAAGTACGACGAGCTCAACCTCATCAAGCCCGGCGCCAACTACGGCTGGCCGACCTGCGAGGGCACCTGCTCCACCGCCGGGATGACCAACCCCAAGGCCACCTGGGCGGTCAACGTGGCCTCCCCGAGCGGCATCACCATCGTCCGCAACGTCATCTACATGGCCGCCCTCAAGGGCACCCGGATGTACCGCATCCCGATCAACGGCGACACCGAGACGGTCGGCGGCGCCACCTCCTACTACGTCGGCACCTACGGCCGCCTGCGCACCGTCACCAAGGTGCCCGGCGCGGACCAGCTCTGGCTGACCACCACCAACGCCGACAACAACGGCGGCGCGGCCGACGGCGCCGACAAGATCTTCCGCATCACCATCGGCTGACGGCTGACGGCTGACGGCGGATCAGGAGGAGGGGGTGCGGCGGGCCCGTCGCACCTCCTCGCTGACCGCCCAGGCGTCCGCCACCGGGCCGAGGTGGCGCAGCTTGTCCGGGTTGAGGACGACCCGCACGGCCTGCACCCGGCCGTCCAGCACGTCCAGCGCCAGGGCCTGGAGCACCGCCCCGTCCCGGTCCCGGAAGACGGCGCCGGGCTGGCCGTTGACCTCCCGGGCCTCCAGGGTGACGTCGATCCGCAGCAGGACCGGGAAGACCGAGGCGAGCAGCCGGGCCACGTTCCGGGCCCCGCTGACGGCACGGGCCAGCTGCGGCGCCCTGCCGCCCCCGTCCCCGACGAACTGCACGTCGGCGGCCAGCAGTTGCTGGAGCCCCTCCATGTCGCCGCCCGCCATCGCCTCGAAGAACCGGGCCGCCAGCCGGTCCCGCTCCGTACGGTCCGCCGCGAACCGCGGCCGCCCCTCGGCCATGTGCCGCCGGGCCCGCACCAGCAGCTGGCGGCAGGCCGCCTCGGAGCGGCCGACCGCCTCCGCGATCTCGTCGTAGCCGAAGCCGAACACCTCCCGGAGCAGGAACACCGCCCGCTCCAGCGGGCCGAGCCGCTCCAGCAGCAGGAGCGCCGCCATCGACACCGAGTCCGCCAACTCGGCGGCACGCTCCGGGTCCTGGTACGGATCGCTGAGCAGCGGCTCCGGGAACCACGGCCCGACGTACGCCTCCCGCCGAACCCGCGCCGAGCGAAGCACGTCGATCGACAGCCTGGTCACCGTCGCCGACAGGAAGGACTTGACCGAATCCGGCCGGGTCGCCGAGGCGTCGTACCGCAGCCAGGCCTCCTGGACGACGTCCTCGGCCTCGCTCACGCTGCCCAGGATCCGGTAGGCGATCGAGAACAGCAGCGGCCGCAGCTCCTCGAACTCCTCGACCTTGCTCATACGGGCTCCCCCTCCGGTGTCCTGACGGCTGCTCAGTGGAACTGTCCCACCCGGTGGTTCCCGGCCGGCCGGCGGGTCAGGACGTCGATCCGGTCGGCCGGGTTCTTGGTGGATGTCGTGTTCTCCTGCCACCCGTGACGGGACAGCGCCCCGTCCTGTGACACCCGCCGGTGTGAGCCGCGTCCCACCACCGCTCCCGAACGCGCCGCCGCCACCGGCCCGCGGTTCTCGCGGCGGTGGCGGCGGTCACGGTGTGCTGGCTCCCGTCGTCAGGCGAGCGCCTCCGCGACGATCGCGGCGGCCGCCGCGATCAGCGGTGCGTCGGCGGTGGCCTTCGGGTCCTGATGGGTGGTCAGGACGGTGATGGCGACCGGCCCCCGGCCGGGGGGCCAGGCCACCCCGGCGTCGTTGGCCGTGCCGTAGGCCCCGGTGCCGGTCTTCTCCGCCACCCGCCAGTCCTTCGGCAGGCCGGCCCGCAGGCGCTCGTCGCCGGTGGTGTTGCCGAGCAGCCAGGCGGTCAGCCGCTCCCGGTCGGCCCGGTCCAGCGCGCGGCCGGTGACCAGCTTCGCGTTGGTCCGGGCCAGGGCGCGCGGGCTGGTGGTGTCGGTGACCCGGCCCGGCTCGGCCGAGTTGAGCGCGGGCTCCCACCGGTCCAGCCGGGTCACCCGGTCGCCGAGCGAGCGGCAGAGGCGGGTGACGGCCTCCGGCCCGCCGAGCTCGCGCAGGAGCAGGTTGGCGGCGCAGTTGTCGCTGAACCGGATGGTGGCGTCGCAGAGCTGCTCGATCGTCAGACCGGACGCCACGTTCTTCGGGTCGCCGGTGACCGGCGCGTGGCCGGAGTCCGAGGCCTCCTGCGCGGTGTAGTGGATGACACGGTCCAACGGGCCGTCCAGGTCCCGCAGGACGGCGGCCACGGCAAGGGTCTTGAAGGTCGAGCAGAGCGGGAACAGTTCGTCGGCCCGATGGCGGACCGTGCGGCCGGAGTCGGCGGCGTGCGCGTACACACCGAGCCGGGCGCCGTGCTGCTGCTCCAGTGCGCGCAGCCGCTCCGTCACGCCGTTGCCGCCCTGCGCGGCGGAGGCTCTCCCGGCGGGTAGCAGCACGGCGACCCCCATCGCGGCGGCCCCGCCGATCATCTGACGCCGACTCGGTCCCTGAAGCGTGTTGCGCATGTCCATGCCTCCCAGGACGCCGATCGGGCCCGAACCGTTCCCGGACTGTCACATTCGTGCGGCAGGCTCTTCGGCCATGGACGAGGACACCTTCTGGCAACTGATCGCGGACTGCACGCCGCCGGGCCCCGACACGGACCACGACGCCGAGCTGCTCGCCGACATCCTGACCGAGCAGCTGGCCCGGTCCCCGGTGGACCGGGTCGAGGGCTTCGCCGAACAACTCTCCTGGGCGCTGTACCGCCTGGACCGCCGCGAGTACGGCCGGGAGCTCTCCGGGGACGCCTTCCTCTACACCCGCGCGGCGGTGGTGGCCGCCGGGCGGCAGGTCTTCGAGCGCGTCCTCCACGACCCCGGGGCCTTCGCCCCCTTCGCCGACGGGTACGTCTGGGCGGAGAGCCTGCTCTACGTACCGGACCGCGCGTACGAGCGGGTCACCGGGGAGGAGTGGACCCGGGACACCCGGTACTCCTTCGAGTCGTACTCGAACCTCGCGGGCTGGGCCGAGTGAGCGATGAGTTCCTGGACGAGGAGGAAGAGGCGCTCCTCGACGAACGGGACCGGGTCGGCTCCCGTCCGGAGGGCGGCCCGCCCGGGTTGAGCCGTTTCCTGGTGGAGGCCGACGGACCGGTGGGGGAGTACGCGGCGCGGCTGCGTGCCGTGCTGGGCGCCGCCCTCGACCGCTCGGTGGTCGAGGGCCGGGTCGACTCCCGGGTCGTCCCGCGGCCGGTGCCGGCCTGGTTCGCCGCCGTCTGCGCGGAGGACGGGCCCGTGCCCGGCTTCGCGCGCGCCGGAGCCGCCCGCTACACCGCGGCCGGCCACGGGAGCGGCTGGTCCCTGGAGAACTGGCTCTGGCGCTTCGAGCTCGACTGCCCCTTCCGCACCTGGACCTGGTGGGACGTCACCCACGCCGCCCCCGGCACCCTCTCCCTCTGGGTCGATGCCCACGGCGAGGACGCCTTCGCCGCCGACGACCTCCGCTGGGCCGCCTGCACCGCCGGCGCCCGCACCGTCAGCGGCCCGGCCCACCACCGCCTTTCGGCCTGGCAGGCCGAACCCTCGGCGGGCACCGGTGGCTGACTAGAAGGACCGCAAGACGCCGTCGGTGCCGACGGCGGCGCGGACGTCGCCGAAGTCCAGGTTGGCGATCGACAGGTTCGCGTGGATGTCGTGGAGGCGGGCCGGGACGGTGCGGACGGATCCGCCGTGCTCCTCGAACTCCTCGTCGCTGTCGCACTCGTCGCGGGTCAGGACGGCCACGGCGAGGAGGGTGTGCTCGGGGTCCCGCATGGTGAGGTGGTCGGCGAGGAAGACCACGCAGAGGTCCTCGTCGGCCGACGCTGCGGCGATCACCGCCTCCGGAGTGGCACCGGTCCAGGCGGGATCGTCGACGAAGTGGACAGCGGCCTCGCCCCAGAGTTCGGAGCACGCCGCCTTGACGGCCCGCCAGGCCGCCTCGTCGCCGAAGTCGGTGCGGAGGACGACCGCGGTGTACTCGCTGGGAGGGGTGAGGGGTGGCAGCACTTCGGGGCTCCGAACGGGAGGGGTGTCGGTGGGCACCGATAGCTTAGGGATCATGAGTTCTTCGCTGAGTGTGTACCTGCTCGACATCGAGGCCACCCGCAAGCTCGTCGGGTCCGGTGACGAGGGGCTGTTGGAGGCCGTTCGCGGCGGTTTCGGGCAGGAGTTGGCCGCGGACGACGAGTGGTTCTCGTCGGAGATCGCGAACGGTGCGCCGACGGCGTTCGAGGCGTTGCGGGCGGTGGTGCACGGCGGGCCGTTCGCGGCGCCGGCGCAGTACGCGTTCCAGTACGGCTACGCCTACAAGCGGCTGTGCGCGCTGACCGGCAGCTTCCTCGACAACTCCTCCTTCTCGCCGTTCCGGGGCTCCTGGCTGGAGATGGTCGACGAGGGGCTGCGGGCGCTGCGGATCACGGCGGTCTCGGTGGCCGAACTCGGCTACTACGACGGCCTGCCGAAGCCGATCCCGCACTACGAGCTGCCGCGCTGCGGCGAGTGGACGCATGAGGAGTGCCTGGCGGCGCTGGAGCAGTTCGAGCAGACCAAGCGCGACGGCCACGCCCCGCCGCTGGAGCCGGAGGTGGTCGAGGCCGTGATGGACGTGATCGGCTGGCTGCGCCGGGCGCAGGCGCAGCCCGGGTTCGGCGTGGTGGGGTTCGTCTCCTGAGGCCCGCCGGCGGTCGGGGGGTTCCGTGGGGCACCTCGGCGGACCGTCACCGGGGTGTCCTGGTTCTGCAACAGCGGAGCGGTCGTCCACGGAGTTCCCGGTGGTGATCTTCTAGGGTCCTGGGCATGGGACTTTCTGTTGCTGATGTCGCCGCCGCGAGTGCCGCCTGGGTGTGGGAACCGGAGAACGCCGAGGTGGTCGGGACGGACGGGTACCGGATGGTGCGGCTGCCCGAGTACTACGACTTCGACCTCTCGGTGGTGTCGTTCACGCCGAACGGGCCGCTGGGAGCGGCAGTTGACGCGGTGGTGCAGCGGGCGCGGGAGTTCCGGGTACCGGTACTGGACTGGCAGGTGCTGATCGGGCACCCGGCCGGGCTGGCGGAGGAACTGGTGGCCCGCGGTGGACGGGTGAAGCTGGAGCTGGAGGTCCTGGCGGCGGACCTGGGCAAGGGGGCGCCGCGGCTCCGGGAACCGGAGGTCGAGGTGGAGCTGCGGTGGGCGACCGACGCGGCCTCCTCGCGGGACGGGGCCGAGGTGGCGGTGACCGGCTTCGGCGGCGAACTGCCGCCCCGGGAACGGATCGAGGCGGCGGCGCTGCGGAACGCGCGGACGGTCGCGGCGGGGGAGGGCGGCACGCTGGTCGCGTACGTCAACGGCGAGCCCGCCGGGACCAGCGGGGTCGAACTGGTCGGCGGCGTAGCGCGGTTGACGGGCGGTGTGGTGGCCCCGGCCTGGCAGCGCAAGGGGGTCTACCGGGCCCTGCTGGCGGCCCGGCTCGGGTACGCAGCGGAGCACGGGGCGCGGATGGCGCTGGTGAAGGCCAATCCGGCTACCTCCGGTCCGATCCTGCGCAGGGCCGGCTTTACGGGGTACGGCCAGGAGCCGGTGTACGCGGTGCCACTGGCTCCGCCAGCGGGCGAGTGACGAAGTGTCAGCGGCACCCCTGATACTCGGCCCATGACCGAAGCCGGAGTCGACGCGGCGGCCCGCTCCCTCCGGGCCTGGCTCAACCGTCGGAGTTTCACCGACCTGTCCACCGCCGAGGTGACCGCGTTCCTCACGGACACGGTGGCGGACTGGGGCTCGGGGCTCGGCTACCGGGTCCACCGGGAGGTCGACCTGCCCTCGGCCCGGCGCGGCGGAGCCGGCGGCCGCGCCGGGCGGCTCGACCTCCAGCTCCACCACCGCTCGGGAAAGGGGCGGCCGATCAGCATCGAGGTGGACCGCAGCACCAAGCTCTGGTCCCTCGACAAGCTCGCCGAGGCCGCCGAGCTCGGTCA
Organism: Kitasatospora sp. NPDC051853; assembly: GCF_044452665.1. Lineage (NCBI taxonomy): Bacteria > Bacillati > Actinomycetota > Actinomycetes > Kitasatosporales > Streptomycetaceae > Kitasatospora > Kitasatospora sp. NPDC051853. The sequence continues at coordinate 886,411 of NZ_JBITBY010000001.1, forward strand.
CCTGGCCCTCTGGCTGCGATGGAGCCGGAGCCCCGTCCCCGTCGCGATCCCGCCCGCGGTCCGGCTCGTCCGCGCCCAGGTCGTCCGGCGCACCTCGCCCACCCTCGGCAAGGTCCACTCGCTCCTGCCGGACAACTGCGGATAGGGCCTGTTACAGAAGTGGATCAAAGGCTGCTTCGTCACTCCTGATGCAGCGAAGCGAGCCAGCTTCCGTCCTGGAACTCGGTGGGGATCTCGTCTTCCCACGGATCGATCCCGCGGCGCTCCAGTTCGTCGAACCATCGATCCCGCTGGGACTCGGGGAGACGCCGTCCGCACCAAGGGCAGAAGTCGATTTCGATGCTCGATGTGCCGCCGTCATGGATGATCAGCCCGTACTCCTGGAACTTGACGCTGAATCGAATCAGTGCGTCGGGGCAGGTGAAGGGGTCGTCGTGCCGGTCGCAGTGCCAGTTCGCCCGGCTCGTCATCGCCTCGCAGCAGTGGTCGGTCATGGCCTCGACTTCTCGTTGATCAGCACGATGAGTGGAAGTAGATCACGGCCTGAGCTGATCCTCAGGTGCGGCGGGGAGATCTGACGAACGCGCAGGGGGCCAGGCTGGAGCCCTTGTTGCCGGTGGACAGGAAGACGGTGGACCCGTACGGGTGCGCCGTGGCGGGACGGGCCCGCTCGTCGCAGCTGTCAATGAGCGGCTTTGAAGATCACTTCAGAAACAGGCCTGTGGCCGGCCGGTTGGACCGGCCGGCCGGAGGCCGGGATCAGTGACGGGGTGCGTACTCGGCGGCCGGGGCCGCCTCCCGGGTCTGTGCGGGAGGGGCGGGCTCGGGGCGGCGCAGGGGCCACCAGAGGTAGCGGCCGAGGAGGGCGGCGAGGGCGGGGACGAGGGCGAGGGAGAGGACGAAGGCGGAGAGCAGGATGCCGAGGGTCAGGGCGAAGGCGACCTGGGCGCTGCCGGGGGTGGTGGCGAGGGAGGCGAAGGAGCCGGCCAGGACGAGGCCCGCGGTGGCGATGGCGGGGGTGGTGTGGCGGACGGCGCGGGCCACCGCGCTGCGGGCGGGGCCGGGCCGGCGCATCTCCTCGCGGATCCGGTCGGTGATGAGGATGTTGTAGTCGGTGCCGAGGGCCACCACGAAGAGGAAGAGGACGAGCGGGAGGGTGAAGGAGACGCCCGGTTCGCCCAGGCCGTGCTGGAAGAGCAGGGTGGAGGCGCCCAGGGTGGCCGCGAAGCCGAGGCCGACCGCGAGCATCAGGACCACCGGGGCGAGCAGGCTGCGCAGCAGGAGGAGCAGGATCAGGCCGATCAGGGCGGCCGCGACCGGGAAGACCAGCCGCAGGTCGCGGTCGACGGCGTCGGAGACGTCGGCGAAGACCGCCGCGGTGCCGCCCACGTGGGCTTCGGTGCCCGCCGGGGTGTGGGCGGCGACGGTGGCGCGGACCGGGCCGGAGGCCAGCTCGCGGGCGCGGGCGCTCTGCGCGTCGGCGGTCAGGTAGAGGTCGATCCGGGCGGCCCGGCCGTCGGGGGAGAGCACCGCCGGGGTGACCTGGCCGACGCCCTCCGTACCGGACAGGGCCTTTGACAGACCGTCGAGCCGGGCCGGGGCGAGGGAGCTGCCGGTGAGGTAGACGCTGGTGGGGTCGGAGACGCCGGCCGGGAGGGCGCGGGCGATCTCGGCGGCGGTGGCGGCGGCCGGGGTGGTGGAGGCGGCGCCGCCCTGGCCGTAGTCCATCCGGATGCCGGCCATGCCCGCGGCGAGCGCGGTGAGCAGGGCGACCGAGCCGAGCAGTACGGCCAGCGGACGGCGGGCCACCAGCAGGCCGAAGCGCTCGGCGGTGGAGCCGGGGGCGGGGTGGTGGCGCAGGGTGCGCGAGGGCCAGAACATCTTCCGTCCGCAGGCGGCCAGCAGGGCCGGCATCAGGGTGAGGCTGCCGAGCAGCATCACCAGCACCGCGACGGCGATCGCCGGGCCGAGCGAGCGGAACTGCCCGAAGCTCGCCACGCCGAGGGTGGCGAAGGCGGCCACGATGGTGAGCGCGGCGGAGGTGATGGCGGTGCCGACCCGGCCGGAGACCTCGGCGGCCGCCTCCCGGGCGGGCTGCCCGGGCCGGGAGCGCAGCTGCTCGCGGAAGCGGAAGAGCAGGAAGAGCAGGTAGTCCACGCCGATGCCGAGCAGGACCACCGAGATCAGGCCGGGGGTGCTCGCGTCCAGCCGGAGGCCCGTCAGGGTGGCCATCCCGGCCACCGCCCCGTTGGCCACGCCCCCGATGAAGGTCACCGCGAGCAGCGGCAGTACGGCGGCCAGGACGCTGCGGAAGACCAGCACGTTGAGCAGCACGATCAGCGCGACCACCAGGGCGCCGCCCACGACGGTCGCGGTCCGGTTGGCCTCGGCGGTGTCGGAGATCTCGGCGAGCGCGCCGGTGTAGCCGCTGCGCAGCCCGTCGGCGGCGAAGCGGGCGCGGGCGTCGTCGCGGAAGGCGCGGAAGACCTTCTGGACGCCCTCGTCGGTCTGGTTGCCCGTCAGTTCGACGGTGAGCAGGTCGAAGGAGCCGTCGGGGGCCTGGACGGCCGGGGCGACCCGGGGGGTCTGCGAGCGGTCCGGGACCAGGAACGCGGGCTCCTCCTCCTTGCGCGGCATCTCCACCCGGTGCGCGGCCAGCTCGGCCGAACGGGCCGTGATCCGCTGCCGGTCGGCGGCGGTCAGCGGCTTGGCGTCGGCCCGGGCGACCAGCACGGTCACGGTGGTGGCGTCGGGCCGCACCCCGAAGTGCTCCTCGGCGATCCGCAGCGCGGCGGCGGAGTCGTAGCTGCGGGGCAGGAAGTCCCCGGTGCTGGACTGGGTGACGCGGGAGAGCAGCATCGGGCTGAGGACGCCGAGGGCGATGCCCAGGACCACCCAGAAGACGATCACTCGCCAGGGATTCCTGGTCGAGTACCCGGTCAGTGCGCGGATCACGTGTTCCTCCGGCGGACCGCGGGCGGCGGTCCGGTTCGAGCGGTGCGACCGGGGGTTCCCGGCCTGTTCACAGCTCATCAGCCGGGATGGCCCCGGGCGTCGTGGCAGCGGACGATCCGTGACGGGGCCTCAGCTCCCCGGGGCGGTCCGCACCCGGGACCGTGGTCCTGGTCCGGCGGCCCGGTGATCGGCCGTGGGGACCATGCCCGCCGCCCCGGGGCGCTGACAGAATGAGGGCATCGGCGCTGATCAGCGCGGTGAGGCGGATGCGGAAGGACGGACATGGGCGGGCGAGCACATCCCGGGCGGGGGCCGGAGGCCGAGGGGGTGCCCTGGACGCACACCGACGCCCTGGTGGCGGCGGGGGCGTGCACGCTCAACGTGCTCAGCTACGTGTTCTTCGGCGACCCCACCGGCGAGCACCGGGTCAGCGTGGTCGGCCTGCTGCTGGTCGCGGCGGCCGCCCTGCCACTGCTCTTCCGCCGGAGCCGTCCGCTGCCGGTGCTGGCCGCCGTGGTGCTGCTGGACGTGCTGGCCACCCTGCTGCTGCGGCTGCCCACCCACTTCGGCGCGACCCTGATCGTCGGCGTGTTCTCGGTGGCCCGGGCCTGCCCGCCCAGGGTGACGGCGGTGGCGGCCGTGGCGACGGCGGCACTGCTCTCCTGGAGCCAGACGTACGACCGCGCCGTCACCTGGCAGGAGAGCATCAGCCCGCTGCTCTCGGTCCTGTTCGTGGTCGGCGGCGGCCTGGCGGTGAACCGCTGGCAGCGCGAGGTGGCGGCCAACCGGCAGCTGCTCGCCGACCGTGCGGTGGCCGACGAACGCCGCCGGATCGCCCGGGAGTTGCACGACATCGTGGCCCACCACATCACCACCATGCAGCTGATGGCCGGTGGCGCCCGGGCCAACCTCGCCAACCCCGAGGTGGCCCGGGAGGCCCTGGTCACCCTGGAGGCCTCCGGACGGCTGGCGCTGCGCGAGATGCGGCAGCTGCTCGACGTCCTGCGCACCGGCGACGAGCCCGACGACGCCCCCGCCGCGCCCCAGCCCGGCGTGGAGGACCTCGACCGGCTGGTGGCCGAGTCCGAGCGGGCCGGACTGCCGGCCGTGCTCACCGTCGACGGCGCGCGGCGGCCGCTGCCGCCGACCGTCGGCCTGACGGTGTACCGGATCGCCCAGGAGGCGCTGACCAACGCCCGCAAGCACGCCGGACCGGCCCGCGCCGAGGTGCGGCTGACGTACCGTCCGGAGTCGGTCGCGGTGGAGGTCCGCGACGACGGCGCCGGGCCGTCGCCGGAGGCCGGCCCCGGCGGGTACGGGCTGGTCGGGATGCGGGAGCGGGTCACCCTGCACGGCGGCACCCTGACGGCCGGTCCACTGCCGGAGGGCGGCTTCGCCGTCCTCGCCGACCTACCGCTGAGCCCGGCCGAGAGCGCCGAGGCCGCCGTCCAGAACGGGGACGAGAACCGATGACCGACCAGCAGCAGGTGATCAGGGTCCTGATCGCGGACGACCAGCCGCTGGTGCGGCGGGGCCTCTCGCTGATCCTCTCGCCCGACCCGTCCTTCCAGGTGGTCGGCGAGGCCGAGGACGGCGAACAGGCCGTCGCCCGCGCGGTGGAGCTGCGCCCCGACGTGGTGGTGATGGACATCCGCATGCCGGTGCTGGACGGCGTCGGCGCCACCGAGCGGCTGGCGGCCGTGCTGCCCGGGGCCCGGGTGCTGGCCCTCAGCACCTTCGACATGGACGAGTACGTGGTGGCCGCGCTGCGCGCGGGCGCGTACGGCTTCCTGCCCAAGGACGTCTCCCCGGAGGACCTGGCCGCCGCCATCCGCACCGTCCACGCGGGCGACGCGGTGGTCGCCCCCCGGCTGCTCACCCGGCTGATCTCCAGTCACGTCCGGATCTCGCCCGCCGCCGCCCCGGTCCCGGCCGCCGCGGTGGAGGGAGGGGCGGCGGGGGACCTGACGCCCCGTGAGGTGGAGGTCTGGCGCCTGATCGCCGGGGGCCTCGACAACGCGGCCATCGCGCAGGCGCTGGAGATCAGCCAGTCCACCGTGAAGAACTACATCACCAGCATCTTCGGCAAGCTCGACGTCCGGGACCGCGCCCAGGCGGTGATCGCCGCGTACGAGTCCGGTCTGGTCACCGCCCGGCCGGGCGGTGGGGGGTGATCAGCGGCGGGGGGTTGATCAGCGGCAGGGGTTAATCAGCGGCGGGGTGACGGTGCGTCCGGCTATCGTCGCGGGGCCGCGTACCAGCGGATCCCTGCCCACGAGGAGCCCCGGCGTTGTCACAGGTCCACGACCAGCAGTCCGCCCCCACCACCGAAGCGCCCGCCGGGGAGCGCCCGCCGGCGCCGGGGAAGGACCGGAGGGCCACGGCCTCCCTGGCCGCCGGTGCCCTCGGCTTCACCGGGATCGGGGCGGTGGCGGGCGTCGTCCTCGGGGTGCTCGCGCTGCGTGCCATCGGCAACAACCCCTGGCTGGGCCGGAGCCGGGCGATCCTCGGGCTCTGCCTCTCCGGCTTCTGGATCCTGGTGCTGTCACTGGTCGTCCCGGACGTGCTGGGCATCGCCAAGGGCAACGGCAAGGTGCTGGTCAGCCAGCTGACCACCGGTCAGTGCGTGGTCGAGCTCGGCCTGAGCGGACCGGTCCCCCCGACCGTCAGCGTGGTGCCCTGCGACCGGCCGCACCGCACCGAGGTGACCGGGCTGGCCAACCTGCCGGGGGCCGCGTACCCCGAGGACGCGGTGGTCCAGCGGCACTGCCTCGCCGCCCACTACGACTACGTGCTGGACCAGGCGGCCCTGCCCGAGGGGGCGGAGGCCGGGTACGTCGGCCCGGTGAACCACATGCAGGCGCTCTGCCTGGTCCAGTCCGAGGACCTCAGGACCGGTTCGGTCCGCCAGGACCCGACGTCCTTCACGGCCGAGCAGAACGCCTACTTCGCCGCCACCCGCGGCGTCGAACAGGTGCTGACCCTGGCACCGGAGAAGCAGCCGGGCGAGGCGCCGGAGACCTACCGCGCATGGGCCCGCCGGCTGGTCGACGCCACCGACACCGCCCGGCTGGCGCTCGACCGGACGACCTGGAGCGAGCACCTGCGGCCCGCCGTCGCCAAGTACCGGGCCGAGGTGGAACAGGAGGCCCGCTGGGCCGAGGCCCTGCGCGCCGACCCGAAGTCCGAGGCGGCCCGGGCCGCCGCCGAGGGCCTGGCGGGCCTCGACTTCGGGCCCGCCAACCGCGAACTGCGCACCGCCCTCGGGCTGAAGGGCTGACTCCGTGCCAGCGCACAGACCGCTGCCCTCCGACCGGATCCCGGTCGGAGGGCAGCGGTGCGTGCGGGGGCTACCCGGCGCAGAGTGCCGAGTCGAGCAGCGCCGCGACGTGCTCGGGGCCCTGGCGGGTGGGGGCGAGGTTGGCGGTGACGGCGATGGTGGCGGCCCGGCCGTCCTCGGTCACGCCCGGGACGGTGTAGGAGCCGGGGGTCGCGCCGCCGTGGCCCCAGGCCACCTTGCCGCAGCTGAGCGGGGTGCTGATCAGGCCGAGGCCGTACCGCTCGCCCGCCACGCCGCCGGGGCCGGTCGGCATCGGGACGGTGGTGCGCATCTGGGCGAGCTGCTCCGGCTTCAGCAGCCGCCCGTTCAGCAGGCCGGCGAAGAAGCGGTTCAAGTCGCTCGGCGTGGAGACCAGTTGACCGGCCGCCCAGCCCCAGGAGGGGTCCAGCTCGGTGACGTCCACCGGCTTCGCGCCCGGCTCCGCGACGTGGTACCCCTGCGGGTGGGCCCCGCGGATGGTCTCCTCGCCGACGGCCGGGAAGTAGGTGTTCCGCAGCCCGAGGCGATCGATCACCCGCCGGGTGATCTGCTCCGCGTACGGTCGGCCGGTGACCTTCTCGATCAGCAGACCGGCCAGCACGTAGTTGGTGTTGCTGTAGGCCCACGCGGTGCCGGGTGCGGAGGTCGCCTTGTGGGCGAGCGCGATGTCGAGCAACTCCCGCGGCTGGTAGTAGCGGTGGTGGTTGCCGAAGACCTCGGCGGCGATGTAGTCGGTGTAGTTGGGCAGGCCACTGGTGTGCTGGAGCAGCTGGCGGACCGTGATCGCACGGCCGTCGATGCCCTCGCCGCGCACCAGACCGGGCAGGTGGCGCTCGATCGGGGCGTCCAGCTCGACCTTGCCCTCGCCGACCAGTTGGAGCACCACGACGGCGGTGTAGGTCTTGGTGTTGCTGCCCGCCCGCACCCGCCCGTCCACCGGTACCCGGGAGCCGGTGCGCAGGTCGCCCACCCCGGCGGTGAGGTCGCGGGTGCGGCCGCGCCCGTCGGTGGTGGCGGCCAGGGCGGCGGGGTAGCGGTCCTGCTGCACCAGCAGTTCCAGCCCGGACCGGACGGCGTCGCGCCGGCCCGTCTCGGACGGGGCCGCCGAGGCGGGCAGGGTGGAGGCGACGCCGAGTGCGGCCGCGGCCACCAGCAGGACGGCGAGCGGACGCAGTCGGCGGGACTGACGGTCGGTCATGGACGGACTCCTCGGGGAGGGGCGGAGGGATGCGTGCCGGCAAGCTCCGGTCACGTCCACCGACCCTAGGAACCGCCCCCGCACCGGCACATCGCCCGGCCGCCCGAGGACCCGGCTCCCGCCACCCCGGGCCCGTGCTCCTCCCAACCCCCTTCGGCCCCACCCCTCCTGACGGAGTACCACTCCTCCCCGGGGTCGATCCCGGCGGATCGTCCGAGCTCGGCGGGTGCCCGTACCGTCCGATTGGTCCAGACCTATTGACGTGCCCTTTCCGGCGCTCCTACGATCCGGTCCGGCACATCCCCACATGTCCCCCACCTCACCCACGGCCGGGCGTCGCGCCCCCACGCGTCGACACCTCCACGACGCCCCGGCGGGAAGGGAGCACACCATGTTCCGTCGGAGGTCCCGTACTCCGCGTCCGTCGGGCGGCCACCGCCCCGAGGTGGAGCGCGCGCCGCGGCCCACCCGGACCAGCCACGCCCAGGCCACGCCGAACCTCGCCCGGCGCACCCTCGCGGGTGTCAGTGCCGCCGCCGTGGTCGGCGCCGGTCTCGTGGTGGCCGGCTCGGTCACCGCCGGGGCGGCGGCCCCCAACCTGGTGGCCAACCCCGGCTTCGAGAGCGGACTCTCCGGCTGGACCTGTACGGCCGGTTCCGGCGTGGTGGTCACCAGCCCGGTGCACGGCGGCAGTTCGGCGCTCAAGGCCGCGCCCAGCGGCCAGGACAGCGGCCAGTGCAGCCAGACCATCAGCGTGCAGCCCAACTCCCAGTACTCGCTGAGCGCCTGGGTCCAGGGCAGCTACGTCTACCTCGGCGCCACCGGCAACGGCCTGACCGGCACCACCTCCACCTGGACCCCGAGCAGCGCCTCCTACGGCCAGCTCAGCGTCAACTTCGGCACCGGCGCGAGCACCACCTCGGTGACCATCTGGGTGCACGGCTGGTACGGCCAACCCGCCTACTACGCCGACGACTTCACGCTCACCGGCCCCGGTGGCTCCAGCCCCTCGCCGTCCACCAGCCCGTCCCCGTCGACGAGCCCGTCCACCAGCGCCTCGCCCTCGACGAGCCCCTCCACCAGCCCGTCGACCAGCCCCTCCACGAGCCCGTCGACCAGCCCCTCGCCGAGCGGTACCGGTGACACCTGCCCGACCAAGCCCAAGCCCACCGGCAAGGTCCTCCAGGGCTACTGGGAGAACTGGGACGGTGCCGCCAACGGCGTCCACCCGGGCATGGGGTGGGTGCCGATCACGGACAGTCGGATCGCCGCCCACGGCTACAACGTCATCAACGCGGCCTTCCCGGTGATCCTCTCCGACGGCACCGTCCTGTGGCAGGACGGCATGGACGCGGGCGTCAAGGTCTCCACCCCCGCCGAGATGTGCCAGGCCAAGGCGGCCGGCGCGACGCTCCTGATGTCGATCGGCGGCGCCGCCGCGGGCATCGACCTGAGCTCCAGCACGGTGGCCGACAAGTTCGTGGCCACGGTGGTGCCGATCCTGAAGAAGTACAACTTCGACGGCATCGACATCGACATCGAGACCGGCCTCTCCGGCAGCGGCAGCATCACCTCGCTCTCCGCCTCCCAGTCCAACCTGATCCGCATCATCGACGGCGTGCTCGCCCAGATGCCGGCCGGCTTCGGCCTGACGATGGCCCCCGAGACCGCGTACGTCACCGGCGGCAGCGTCACCTACGGCTCGATTTGGGGCTCCTACCTGCCGATCATCAAGAAGTACGTCGACAACGGCCGCCTGTGGTGGCTCAACATGCAGTACTACAACGGCAGCATGTACGGCTGCGCCGGTGACTCCTACCAGGCCGGCACGGTCGAGGGCTTCACCAAGCAGACCCAGTGCCTGAACAACGGCCTCACCATCCAGGGCACCACCATCAAGGTTCCCTACGACAAGCAGGTCCCCGGCCTCCCGGCCCAGCCCGGTGCCGGCGGCGGCTACATGGCCCCCAGCCTGGTCAGCCAGGCCTACGGCTCCTTCGGCGGCCAGCTCAAGGGCCTGATGACCTGGTCCATCAACTGGGACGGCTCCAAGGGCTGGTCCTTCGGCGACAACGTCAAGGCCCTGCAGGGCCGTTGATCCCACCCCGCTGAGCTCCGGCCGACGTCCGGTCGGCTCCCCGCGCCCCGGTGCACCGGTCCCGACCGGTCACCGGGGCGCGGTGCTGTCCGGCGCGGCCCGGCGGAGCTCCTCGGTGGCCTCGCGGAAGGCGGGGGCGGCGTGGGTGAAGTAGTCGAAGAGGACGGCGCGTTGCTCGGGGGTGTAGCGGTCCAGGACCCGGGCCAGGTGGTGGCGGGTGGGGGTGACCGCCGCGAGGATGCGGGGGAGGGCTTCGGGGACGGGTGCGACGACGACCTTGCGGCGGTCGGCCGGGTCGGGGGTGCGGCGGACGAAGCCGGCCCGTTCGAGGCGGTCGATCAGGCGGGTGGTGGCGCCGGTGGTGAGGCCGGTGAGGGTGGAGAGTTCGCCCGAGGTGAGGCTGCCGGCCAGGGCCAGTTGGCTGAAGGCGTACCACTCCGAGGGCTGGAGGCCGACCGCCGCGGCGGCGGCCATCGCGTTGAGCCCGACCGCGTCGAGGTAGGCGCGGAAGGTCTCGTGCTCGTCGCCCGGTGCGGGCCGGTCGGTTGCCATGGCGCGGTGGTCCCCTTACATTTATCTGCATGCGCGCAGATATTGCATCTGTGCAGCTATCCCACCCTATCCCGGAAGGGGCCGCCATGACCACGCACAGCACCGACCGCCAGGCCGTCACCGAGGTCCTCGCCCGCCTGGCCGATGCCTGGGCCCGCCACGACGCCGACGCCTACGGTGCCGAGTTCACCGAGGACGCCGGCTACGTCACCTACGTCGGCACCCACTACCGGGGCCGCAGCGACATCGTGGCGAGCCACCGCGTCCTGTTCGCCGGCTTCCTCAAGGGCACCCGCCTGGCCGACGAACTCCTGGACGTCCGCTTCCCCGCCCCCGGCCTCGCCGTGGTCACCTCGCGTGGCGACACCTACAAGGGCTCCTCCCCGAAGGGCAGGCTGACGAAGGTTCAGACCTACACCCTGGTCCGGGAGTCGGGCGGCCGCTGGCGGGTCGCCGCCTTCCAGAACACCAAGCGCCGCCCCCTCCTGGAGGCCTTCTCCTTCCGCGCCGCCCCCGGCCTGGTCCCGTCCGCCCGGCGGGAGGCCCGGGCCGAGGCGCGGCAGTAGGCCTATCGAACGGCCGGTCCGGACGAGTGGCTAGGGTCATCGCCATGATCGAGTTCACTGCGGAGACCTGGCCGGAGCCCCCGCTCGCCGGCACCGAGGCGGCGGCGGTCGTGGGCGCCCTGGAACGTCAGCGGGCGACGCTGGCCTGGAAGACCTCGGGGCTGGACGCGGCCGGACTGCGGGCCACGGTCGGCGCGTCCGGCGTCACCCTCGGCGGGCTTCTCAAGCACCTGGCGCACATCGAGGACAGCCACTTCGCCCGCCTCTGGCTCGGCGAACCCGTCGGCGCGCCCTGGGACGCCGTCGACTGGGAGGCCACCCCCGACTGGGACCACCGCTCCGCCGCCGAGGACACGCCCGAGGAGCTGTACGCGCTCTGGCAGGGGGCGGCCGCCCGTTCCCGGGCCGTCGTCGACGCGGCCCTCGCCGAGGGCGGCCTGGAGCAGCTCGGTGCCTACACCGCCCGCAACGGCGAGCGCCCCAACCTCCGCCGCATCCTCCTCGACCTGGTCGAGGAGTACGCCCGCCACGTCGGCCATGCCGACCTGATCCGGGAGTCGGTCGACGGCCTCACCGGCGAGGACCCGGCGTTCTAGGGCTTCAGGCCTCAGGCGTGCGGGTTGAGCGCCCAGAACCGGACGGTGCCGGTGCGGCGGTCGAACCAGAACGTGACCCTCGCCCCGCTCCCGTCCCGGTCGAGGGAGTCCGAGCGCACCCAGTCCGGGTCCTTCGGTCCGGCACCCTGCTGCAGGGGCTTCTCGAACCAGGAGGTGCCCGCCGGAGGGGTGCCGGGGGCGAAGGGGTGAGCCGCCGTCAGGGCGTCCAGCTTGCCGGGCGCCAGCCGGGCGTAGCCCGAGACGACCAGTTCGGGGGAGGGGACGCCGCGGTCGTCGTCGTCCCGGCTGCTGACCCACCGTGCGTCGGTGAGCGGGCCGAGTTCCGGGAAGACCCGCTCCAGCGGGGCGGTCTCGGTGTGCCAGCCGGGCGCGTCCTCGGCCACCGCGAGCCGTACCGCCCAGACGGCGGGCAGCACCGCCAGCCCGGCGCCGATGCCGAGCAGCTTCCGTCGTCGCATCGTGATCATCCCCCTTCTCGCCGTGAGCGAGGACGCCCCGCCGGCCCGTCCGGTTCCCACCATGGGGCCGGCCCCTAACCCACCAGGCGGCGGCGCCAGTCGAGCGGTGTGACGGTGAGGGCGCGGTCCCGGGTGCCGTCCCAGTCGGTGCGGAGGCCGACCGCATCGAGGGCGGCCACCACCTCGTGGCCGACGCCGAGGGTGGTCGTGTCCGAGTCCTCGAAGGCGCCGTAGTGCAGCGTCAGGCCGTGTCCGGCGGCGGCGTGCTCGGTGCTCTGGGCGTGGAAGTAGACGAAGCCGCGCGCTTCGGCGGGGGCCACGCCGCCGATCTCGGCATGGCCGCAGCTGCCGCAGCAGGCGAAGTTCTCGCGGGCGGTGATGCCGCCGCGCTCCAGGGCGGCGAAGGCCCGGGTCAGCCGCTCCGGATCGGTCTCGCCCTGCCAGGCGGACTGCTGCCCGACGCGCTCCAGCCAGAGCCGTCGGGCCAGGGCCTTGGCCTGCCCGGGGGAGACGGGACGGCGTTCGGCGGTGATCAGGTGGTCCTCGGCGAGCTCGGCGAGCCGGTCCAAGTCGGTGTAGCCGGCGGCCAGTTCGAGCCGCAGCCGGTCCTCCAGCACGGCGCGGTCCGGCTCGCTCAGGTCGAGCGGCGGAACCTCGGGGGAGGGGGCGAACTCCAGCCGCTCCCACGCCCGCCCCGCGTCCCAGCCGGTCTCCTGCCGGGCCCAGCCGGTCAGGGCGGCGGTCACCGCCTCCGGGGTGTCGAACAACGTCCCGAAGTGCCGGTCCACCGTGCCGTCGCGGTGCTCCACCGCGTAGACGTCACCCGTCCGGTGCCAGACCTGCGCGAAGACGTCGGGCAGGTCCGGTACCCGTTGCAGGACCAGGAAGTTGTCCTCGTCCGCGCCGATCCGCGCCACCAGCGCGGCCAGCTCCTCGGCGGTCGGCCGGACCAGCCGGTCCCCGCCCTCTGTTCGTACCGTGATCTCCAGCATGCGCAGACTCTGGCACACGGCGCTGACGCCCGGTCAGCCCGGGCCGATCCCGTGGCTGGCGGTCGCGGTGTGCAGGATCAGCAGCAGGGCCGCCGAGGCGTTGAGGCAGGACATCGCCGAGACGGTGGTGCCCGCCGCCGCGACCAGGGCGGCCAGGCCGGCCGGGCTGGCGGCCGGGGGCCAGTGGCGGACGGCCGGGCCGGGGGCCAGCAGGGCGGCGACCCGGCGGGGGACGGGGCCGGGTGCGGCGAACTGGGCCAGGGCGGTGGTGGCCGGGGGCCGGGGGAGGGCGAGCGAGGCGCGGCCGACCGCGCGGGCCACCAGGCGGCGGTCGCCGACGGCCTCGGCGGCCTCCTCGTCGGCCCAGCGTTCGGCGGCGAAGACCACGGCGTCGCGCAGCGGGGCGAGGAAGGGGTTGACCGCGGCGGCCAGCCGGACCACCAGCAGGTGGCGGTGGTGACGGCCGGTCAGGTGGGCGCGCTCGTGGGCGTACAGGGCGCGCTGCTCGTCCTCGTCGAGGTGGGCCAGCATCGCGGTGGAGACCACGATCCGCCCCCGGCGGCCGGGGACGGCGTAGGCGTAGGGGGCTTCGTCGTCCAGCACCGCCACCCCGGAGCCGGAATCGAAACCGGAGGCGCTGCTGCCCAGCGGGGCCAGTGCCCAGCGGGCCCGGAGGCGGCCGCGCAGGTGGCGGCCGAGGGTCACGGCGGCGGTCACCACGACCACGGCCAGGGCGACGATCGAGCCGGTGCCGACCGCCTCGTCCCAGGGGACGGCGGCCCGGACCTCCGGGTCGGCCCAGGCGTCGGGCAGCGGGTTGCCGGGGATCTGGGCGGTGCCGACCACGCCGAGCAGGCCGAGGCAGAGGGTGGAGCAGAGGGCCAGGACGCCGCTGATCCAGCTGAGCAGCCGGGTGGTGGTGCGCGGGTGCAGGTGCTGCTCGGCGAGGCGCGCGATCGGCAGCGCGGTCAGCGGCAGGATCAGGGGGAGGAAGACGAAGACGCCCACGGAGCGCTCAACTCCCGTTCGGGGGAGGGGCGTCGGAGCCGAGCAGGGCGCGGATCAGCTGCTCGTCGTCGGCCGAGAGGGCGGTGACGAAGCTGGCCAGGACGGCCTGCCGGTCGCTCTCGGCGTCCAGCATCCGGCGCATCCGCAGGGCGGCCAGCCCGGCCCCGTCGGCGGCGGGGGTGAAGAGGTAGGCGCGGCCGTCCCGGACCCGGGTGACGGCCTGCTTCTCGTGCAGCCGGGTCAGGATGGTGATCACGGTGGAGTAGGCGAGCTCGCCGTCGAAGTGCTCCTGCACCCAGGCGGCCGAGGCGGGCCGCCCGGCGCGGTGCAGCACGTGCAGGATCTGCGCCTCCAGCTCACCCTGCCCGCGCCGCCGCGGGCGGGAGCCGCGGTCCCGGCCGTGGCCGGGCTCGGGCTCGGGATCGGTGTCTCGCACCATCGGTCCTCCTCGGGCACGTCGCGGCGGTGTCGGCCGTTCATCGTAGCGAGGCCGCCCCGAACGGCCTCCCCGCAGGGGATCTTACGGTCTCTTTACTTCTACATTGCTGTAGATTTAAAACACCGTCAGCTCCGCCGACGGCACCACGACTCGAAGGAGACCGTTCATGGGCGTCAGCCTCAGCAAGGGTGGAAACGTCTCGCTCACCAAGGAGGCGCCCGGCCTGACCGCCGTCGTCATCGGCCTGGGCTGGGACGTGCGCTCCACCACCGGCACGGAGTTCGACCTGGACGCCAGCGCGCTGCTGCTCGGCGAGGACGGCAAGGTCCGCTCCACCGGCGACTTCGTCTTCTTCAACAACCTCAAGAGCGGCGACGGCTCGGTCGAGCACACCGGCGACAACCGCACGGGCGAGGGCGACGGCGACGACGAGCAGATCAAGGTCAACCTGGCCGCCGTCCCCGCCGACGTGCAGCGCATCACCTTCCCCGTCTCGATCTACGACGGCTCCGGCCGCGGCCAGAACTTCGGCCAGGTCCGCAACGCCTTCATCCGGGTGGTGAACCAGGCCGGCGGCGCCGAGATCGCCCGCTACGACCTCTCCGAGGACGCCTCCACCGAGACCGCGATGGTCTTCGGCGAGCTGTACCGCAACGGCGCCGAGTGGAAGTTCCGCGCCATCGGGCAGGGTTACGCCTCCGGTCTGGCGGGAATCGCTCAGGACTTCGGCGTCGCGATCTGACCGGGCGCCACACCCGGCGAGAAGGGGCAGCAGCATGAGCATCAACCTGACGAAGGGCCAGGGGATCAGCCTGGCCAAGGCCGACGGCGGCGCGCTCGGCGTGGTCCGGATGGGCCTCGGCTGGCGGGCCGCCGCGGCCAAGGGCTTCTTCGCCAAGCTCACCTCCCGGCCCATCGACCTGGACGCCTCCGCCGTCCTCTACAACAAGGGCGGCGGGCTGGTGGAGGTGGTCTTCTTCCAGCAGCTCACCAGCCGGGACGGCTCCGTCCGGCACAGCGGGGACAACCTGGTCGGCGGTGCCGGCGCGGGCGGTGACGACGAGAGCATCGTGGTCGACCTGGCCCGGGTGCCCGCGACGGTCGAGCAGATCGTCTTCACGGTGAACTCCTTCACCGGGCAGACCTTCGAGCAGGTGCAGGACGCCTTCTGCCGCCTGGTGGACGAGTCCACCGGGGTGGAGCTGGCCCGCTACACCCTCACCGGCGGCGGACCGCACACGGCCCAGATCATGGCCAAGGTCCGCCGCGAGGGCGGCGGTTGGAAGTTCTCCGCGATCGGCGAGCCCGCCCGCGGCCGCACCTTCCAGGACCTGATGCCGGCCATCGCCCCCCACCTGTAGCACGCACGTCAGCACCACCCGTAAGGGAGAGAACCCCGATGGCCCTGTGGGACCGCCTCAAGCAGTCCGCCCAGACCATGCAGAGTCAACTCGAGAGCAAGAAGCACGAGTTGAAGAGCGGTGGCTTCCGCGACGCCGCCATGGCGATGTGCGCCCTGGTCGCCGCCGCGGACGGTTCGGTCGACCCGTCCGAGCGTCAGCGGGTGGCGGCGCTGATCGCCACCAACCCGGTGCTGCAGAACTTCGACTCCGCGGACCTGCACCGACGCTTCGACGACTACCTGACCACCGTCACCTCGGACTTCGAGCTCGGCAAGGTGACGCTGCTCCAGGTGATCGGCAAGGTCGCCAAGAAGCCCGTCGAGGCGCGTGCCGTCATCCAGATCGGCATCGTCATCGGCGGCGCCGACGGTGACTTCGACAAGACCGAGCAGGCAGTCGTCCGCGAAGCCTGCTTCGCGCTGGCCGTCACCCCGGACGAGTTCGACCTCTGACGGGGCCGGCCGGGTCGGCAGGGGCGGTACCGGAGTCCTCCGGTGCCGCCCCTCGATGTCGTTCGCCGCCGTTCGGGCGCTCCGCCGTTCGGGTGCCCTGCCGTTCGGATGCTCTGCCGTGCGCGGTCGGTTCAGCCGGCCGACGCGACCAGGGCGGGGAGTTCCCGCATGTCGGTGAAGACCGTCGTGCCCGGGCCCTCCAGCCAGGCGGGCGGGGTGAGGCCGCCGGCGAAGCCGAGGGAGCGCATTCCGGCCGCGCGGGCGGCGGCGACGCCGAAGCGGCTGTCCTCCACCACCAGGCAGCGGGCGGGTTCGACACCGAGGGTGGCGGCGGCGTGCAGGAAGAGGTCGGGGGCGGGCTTGCCGTTCGCCACCTCGCTCGCGCTGAAGACCCGGCCCTCGAAGCGGGGGTACAGCCCGACCTGGCCGAGGGTGCTGCGCAGACGCCGGTGGCTGCTGCTGGAGGCCACGCAGGTCGGCAGCGTGATCGCGTCGAGGGCCTCCTCGATGCCGTCCACGGGCGTCAGTTCGTCGGCGAAGGCCTGGTCGTAGAGGGGCTTGAACTCCGCGTCCCAGTCCTCCGGCAGCGTGCGGCCGAGGTGGGCCTCGATCTGCGCGGTGACGTCCCGGTGCGACCGCCCCACGAACCGGTGGACGATCTCCTCCTCGGTCAACTCCCAGCCGAGGGCCGCAAGTACGACCGCGTCGACCCGCACGGCCAGGCGCTCGCTGTCCAGCAGGACACCGTCGCAGTCGAAGATGACGAGCTCGATCGGATCGTCGGTGGATGAAATGATCATCGACTCAGTCTAGCGAGGCTGCCGCCCGGCCCCCGAGGGGCCGGGCGGCAGCTGAGCGGGTGTCAGTTGGACTGCTCCGGGAAGGGGCCGGTGGCGACGGTGGCGACGGCCGCGGTGGCGAAGGAGTGGTCCTGCTCGGGGGCGCCGCCGCCCACGCCGAGGGCACCGATCAGGCGGCCGTTGCGGTCGTGGACCGGGACGCCGCCGGCGATGAAGAGCAGCGGCCGGTCGAGCGCGGTGGTGAGGGAGTGGAACGGGCCCTCGGGCTTGACCAGGTCGACCAGGTCGGCGGTCGGGGCGTTCAGCTGCAGGGCGGTGTACGCCTTGCGGGTGCTGGTCTCGCCGGATATCAGGACCGCGCGGTCGTCGCGGCGGAAGGCGAGCAGGTGCCCGCCCGCGTCCAGGACGGTGATGCTGACGGTGACTCCGGCGGCCTCGGCGGCGGCCCGGGCGGCGGAGACCAGGGCCTCGGCGTCGGCGGTGCTCAGCGGGGTCACGGTGGTGGTGCTCATGGTGGTGCTTCCTTCGGTGCGGGGGTGACGGTTCGTCGGTGGTTTGCGCGGCGGTTCGTTCAGCGGTTCGTGCGGCGGTTCGTCAGTGGTGGACGGGGACGCGGGCGGGCACGGTGGCCGGTGCGCTCGGGGCGCGGCGCTCCAGGGCGGCCGACCAGAGGGCCAGCACCAGCGCGGCGGCGGCGAGCACGGCGCCGACCCAGTTGGGGGCGGTGTAGCCGAGGCCGGCCGAGATCACCGTGCCGCCGAGCCAGGCGGCCAGGGCGTTGCCGAGGTTGAAGGCGCCGATGTTGACGGCGGAGGCCAGGGTGGGGGCACCGTGGGCCTGGTCCAGGACGCGCTTCTGCAGCGGGGGGACGGTGGCGAAGCCGAGGGCGCCGACCAGCAGGACGGTGACGGCGGCCAGGACCTTGCTGTGCGCGGTGAGGGTGAAGAGGGCGAGCACCACGGCGAGGCCGCCGAGGGTGGCGTACAGCAGGGGCATCAGCCTGCGGTCGGCGTACCGGCCGCCGAGCAGGTTCCCGAGGAACATGCCGACGCCGAACAGGACCAGCAGCCAGGTGACGGCGCCCTCGGAGTACCCGGCCACGTTGGTCATCATGGGGGCGATGTAGGTGATCGCGGCGAAGACGCCGCCGAAACCGAGCACGGTCATCGCCATCGCCAGCAGCACCTGGGGGTTGCGGAAGGCGGTCAGCTCGCGCCGCAGGTGGGCGCCCTCGGGGCGGGGCAGGGCGGGGACCAGGCGGGCGATGCCGAGCAGTCCGACCGCGCCGAGCACCGCGACCCCGGCGAAGGTGGCCCGCCAGCCGACGGCCTGGCCGACGAAGGTGCCGAGCGGGACGCCGACGATGTTGGCCACCGTCAGGCCGGTGAACATGGTGGCGATGGCCCCGGCCTTCTTCTCGGGGGCGACCAGTTCGGCGGCGACCACCGAGCCGATGCCGAAGAACGCGCCGTGGGCGAGCGAGGTGACGATCCGTCCGGCCAGCATCAGCGGGAAGGACGGGGCGGCGGCGGAGAGCAGGTTGCCCACCACGAACAGGCCCATCAGCAGCATCAGCATGGTCTTGCGGCTGATCCGGGTGCCGAGCGCGGTCATCAGCGGGGCGCCGATCACGACGCCGAGCGCGTAGCCGGTGACGAGCAGGCCGGCACTGGGGATGGTGACGCCGTAGTCGGCGGCGATCCGGGGCAGCAGGCCCATGATCACGAACTCGGTGGTCCCGATGCCGAATGCCCCGATGGCCAGGGCGAGGAGCGCGAGAGGCATGGCTGCCCTCCGTACGGTTGTTGCGTGTGCGCCTTACGTGCTTCGACAATAGTTGCAGACGCGGGCTATCGGCAAATGCGGGCATCGCGCTGGGGGTGGGCAAGTGCTTGCGGGGGCTTCCTACCGGCTCGGGCCGGTAGTCCCCTCCGGGCCGTATCCTGGAGGCCGTCGCCGCCACCGACGGAAGGAGAGCGGCCGATGACCGCCACCGACCCCGCGCTGACCGCCCTCGCCAACGGGTGGGGCGCCCTCTACGTGCTCTACGGCCGGATCGAGGCGCACGTCGAGCGCGCCCTCCAGGCCGAGCACGAGCTGAGCGTGCGCGAGTACTCCCTGCTCGACGTGCTCAGCCGCCAGCACGACGGGGAGGGCGGGCACCTCCAGATGAAGCAGGTGGCCGACGCGGTCGTCCTCAGCCAGAGCGCCACCACCCGCCTGGTGACCAGGCTGGAGGACCGCGGCCTGCTCGCCCGCTACCTCTGCCCCACCGACCGCCGGGGCATCTACACCAACGTCAGCGAGGAGGGCCTCAAGCTCCTGGAGGAGGCCCGGCCGACCAATGAGCGCGCCCTCCGCGAGGTCCTGGAGGAGGCGGCCCGCAATCCCGAGCTGGCCCCCCTGGTCGCCGCCGTCGAGGCGGTCGAACCGCCGGTGCCGCTGCGCTCCTGACGGTCCGTCGGGGGGCGGCGCGTCAGCGCGTCGGGCGGTGCGTCGGGCGGTGCGTCAGCGCGTGCCCGCAGCCAGGGCGGCCAGCAGGTGCTCCGCCGCCTCCTCGTCGAACGCGACCAGCCGGACCAGCTCCACCGAGGTCGCCGCCGAGCCGAGCACCGCCACGGCGATCCGCGCCGCGTCCTCGGCCGGGTAGCCGTAGACGCCGGTGGCGATGGCCGGGAAGGCGACGCTGGTGACACCGAGGGCGTCCGCGACCTCCAGGCACCGGCGGTAGCAGGAGGCCAGCACCTCGGCCTCGCCCTCCTCCCCGCCCTCCCAGACCGGCCCCACCGTGTGGATCACGTACCGCACGGGCGGCGGCAGTTCGAACCCCGGCGTCGCCATCGCGTCCCCCGGATCGCACGGCCCGATCGCCGCCCCCGCCTCCGCCAACCGCGGCCCGGCCGCCCGGTGGATCGCCCCGTCCACCCCGCCACCGCCCATCAGCGACTCGTTGGCGGCCGTGACCACGGCCTCCGTGTCCTGCACGGTGATGTCTCCGAGGACGACCTCGATGCGCGTCATGCCCGGAGCCTGCCCGTGCCGGCTGCGGACGTGCACGGTTTCGCGTTCGGCGAACCGGCGTCGAGGGCGGGACGGGTCGGCGTGGGGGAGCGGCTCCGGACGGGTGGCGTTCGCGCGAAACGGGCTGGGAGGGGCGCGTGGCGGCGCATGTATGACGGATGCTCGACGGACTGCGCAGCCTGGTGCTGCCCACGCACCAACGCCGGTCGCTGGACGACCTGGCGGACGACCTCGACCTCTCCTTCGGCGACGTGGCGGCCAAGCGCTCGGCGTTCTGGACCATGCTGCTGCTCTCGGCCGTGATCGCCGCCGGAGGGGTACTCACCGACTCGACGGCCACCGTGATCGGGGCGATGATCATCGCCCCGCTCTCCACCCCGATCATGGGCATCGCGCTCGGCGCGGTGCGCCGACGGGGCGGGGCGGCCGGGAGGTTCGTGCTCGGCGGGGTGGTGCTGGTGGTGGCGGTCGGGGCGCTGGCCTCGCTGGTGGTGCCCGCCTCCTACGACCTGCTGTCGGACAGTCAGGTGGCCGGCCGCACCTCGCCCGGGCTGCTGGACCTGATGGCGGCCCTGGCCACCGGCTTCGCCGGGGCGGTCGCACTGGCCCGCAAGGACGTGGCCGCCGTGCTGCCAGGGGTCGCCATTGCGATCTCCCTGGTGCCGCCGCTGGTGGTGGTCGGGGTGTGCGCCGGGCAGGGGGCCTGGTGGCTCTCGCTCGGTGCGCTGGTGCTCTTCCTCTCCAACCTGCTGGCCCTGGTCTTCGCCGGGATGGTGGTCTTCGCCGCCCTGGGCAGGGCGGAGGCGGGCGAAGGGCCGCGCCGACGCGGCTACCTGACGGTGGGTGCGCTGTTCGCGGCGGTCGGACTGCTGCTGGCGGCCAGCACCGCCGGGACGGTCCTGGTGCACCTGTGGACCGCCCGTACCGCGGACGCCGCGGCCGACTGGCTCGCGGACACCCCGCAGGCGCAGGTGGTGGACACCCAGGCCCACTGGCGCACGCTCTACGTCACCGTCCGCACCCCCGCCCCGCTCCCGCCGCTGGACCGCCTGCTCGCGGCCCTGGAGGGCGAGGTGCCGGACGGCGTCCCGGTGGTCGTCACCACCACCGAGGGCCGCCGGATCGAGGCGGGCCGGGTCGGGGACTGAGCGCGCCGGGGCCGGCCCCGGCCCTGAGGTGGGAGCGGCCGCGCCGCTGAGCCGTCGTCAGGCGGTACGAGCGGTGGGAGTGGTGGCGCGGGTGGCGATCAGGAGGCTGATGTCGTCCCGCTCCCAGTCGACGCCGAAGCTCTCCGCCGCTCGGTGGAGGGCCCGGGTGACGGCGACGGGCTCGCGCCCGTGGACGGGGAGGTCCGTGAGGAGGGCGGCCACCCGGGCCTCGCCGAACTCCTCGCCGTCCGCTCGGCGGCCCTCGGTGAGGCCGTCGGTGCACAGGGCGAGCAGATCGCCCGGGCGCAGCTCGGTGGTGGCGGTCTCCCAGGTCCCCGGGGCGGGTTCCAGCAGCGGGTGGATCAGCGGGCCCGTGGCGGCCAGCCGTTCCACGGTGCCGTCGGCGCGGAGCAGGAAGGGTTCCTCGTGGCCCGCGTTCACCCAGCTCAGGGTGGAGGAGGCGGGGTCGAGCACGGCCAGCGCGAGGGTGGAGAAGCGCTCGTCCTCGCCGCTGAGCGCCTGCCAGGCCGCCCGTACCGTGCTGTCCAGGTCCCGGCCCAGCCGAAGGCCCACCTCGACCACGGTCTTGAGCCGGACGGCCAGCAGGCCGGCCTCGATGCCGTGGCCGGAGACGTCGCCGAGGAAGACGGCGGTGGCCCCGCCCGGCAGCGGGAGCACACCGAGCCAGTCACCGGCGATCAGACCCTCGGCGGCCACGATGTCGCCGTGCGCCCGCACACCGGGCCCCGGCCGTTCGGTGGAGACCAGGATCTGACGCAGCCCCAGGGAGGTGACCGCGTCCCGCTCCAGGGCCTCGCGGACCCGGCGGACGGCCCGGTCGGACTCGCGCTGCCGCTGCCGGACCCCCTCGGCGCCGAGCCAGGCGTCGGCGATCCAGCCGGTGTGCCGCCGCGGCGTCCGGTGGAGCTGTTCGCCGCCGCTGTTGCCGCCGTTGCTGCCGCCGCCGCCGTCGCTCGCCGAGCGGTGCAGGTAGCGCTCCAACTCGCCGAGCGGCACCAGCATCCGACGCCAGACCAGGGTCAGGACGGAGCCCAGCAGGACGAAGAGGGCGG
Source organism: Kitasatospora sp. NPDC051853 (assembly GCF_044452665.1). Classification (NCBI taxonomy): domain Bacteria; kingdom Bacillati; phylum Actinomycetota; class Actinomycetes; order Kitasatosporales; family Streptomycetaceae; genus Kitasatospora; species Kitasatospora sp. NPDC051853. The sequence continues at coordinate 908,510 of NZ_JBITBY010000001.1, forward strand.
CGGCACAGGCGGACAGGCCGAGCAGTATCCGGTCGCGGCCGACGGCGGCCTCGGAATGGGCCCGGTCGCTGTCCCGGCGGAGGTCCCCGGAGAGGAGCCGGGCCTCGTCCAGCACCCGGTCCGCGCCGGACGCGGGTGCCGCGCCGCGCCACCGGTCGGTCTCCTCGGCCAGCCGGGCGGCCCGGGCCGCCAGCGCCGTCCCCTCGTTGAGGCGGACCAGGGTGCCGGCCAGGCGGCGGGCCTGTTCGGCCTGGACGGTGCGGTGCCGCAGCAGCACGGGCTCCCCGGTGATCCGGTGGTCGCGGTGCGCGGCCTCGCCGAGGTGGACCGTGACGACGAAGTCGTTGAGCAGGCGGCGGGTGGGCAGCAGCCGGGAGTCGAGCTGCTCCGAGGCGGTGGAGGCGTCCTCACGGTGGGCCACGGCCAGCAGGGAACCGGAGGCGGCCAGGACGGCGGCCAGGCCCAGGCAGGACCAGAGCGCGGCCTTCGGACGGGTGCGGCGGGGCACGGCCCGGCGGGCCCCGGGGGTGGTGGTGTCGTGGCCGGGAGCGGTGGTGCGGCTGGTCACGGGAGTGATCCTGTCCGGGCGCCCCTGGTGGGGAAGGCTGCCGCTCTCCGAGCAGCAGGGCCGCGGTCCCGTCACGCGACGACGCCTCCACCTCCACGATGACAAGCCCGGGGCGGTCCACGGACGGGACCAAGGTCCCCTCCGGTACCCGGGACGCTGGGCCGGACGGAGGACCATCGGCCCGTGCGAGGTGGTGTGGCGGCGCCGGCGGCCGCACGGTCCGCCGACGCGTGGCCGGGGCCGGTCGTGGTCCGCGTGCACCTGTTGGCCATCGGGCGGCGGAAGGGTTGGAGTCGGTTTGTACGACCGGGAATTCACCCTTGTCGGTGCTGGGTTCGGGGTGGGGGCGGTGGTGGACTTCGGGCATGAACCGTTCGAGTGCGATGCGAAGAGTGCTGGCGGCTGCCCTGGTGGTGGGCGGGTGTCTGGCGGCGGTGCCGGTGCAGGCCGTGGCGGTGGCGACCGTCGGGGTCGGGAGTGAGGTGCGGGCGGGGACGCCGGCGGCGCAGCGGGTGCTGACGTTCTTCGAGGAGTACCGGGCGGCGGTGCTGGGGGAGAGCGGGGAGGACCCGGGGGCGGTGCGGGAGCGGTACCTGTCGCCGCACCTGAACGTCCGGCTGGACGCCTGGGCGGCGCAGAACGAGGCGGATCCGGTGTTCCGGGCGCAGAACGTGCCGGGGGAGTGGCGGGTGCACGAGGAGAAGCAGGAGTACGGGTACGCCTCGGTGCGGCTGACCGAGGTCTGGGGCGAGCAGTCGGACCAGGACGTCTGGTACACGGTGCGTCTGACGGACCTTCGGATCTTCGAGCTGAACGACGGGCCCGCGTTCTGAGCACCTGCGGTGGCGGCCCCGGCCGTCAGGCGGGGCCGCCGTCCAGGTAGGTGGTGCGGACGTGGGAGAGGTAGGCGGCGGCGTCCGGGAAGGGGTGGTCCTGGGCGCCGTGGCGGTGCAGGTCGAGGCGGCCGTCGGGGTGGAGGCGCAGGGTGGTGGTGGCCGCGCGGGGGCCGGGGGTGGGGGTGGAGGCGAGGACGGGGACCTCGGGCGGGAACATCGCCACGGCCTCGGCGGTGGTGGCGGCCGGGAGGTGGCCGGTGCGGTTGGCGCTGCTGACGTAGAGGACGGGGTGGTCGTCGAGCAGGGGGAGGACGGGCTCCCAGCGGGCGCCGAAGAGCATGGTCCAGCCGTCCCGGGTGGCCGGGACCAGCCAGGCGGGGGCCGCGGCGAGGACGGGGAGGAGGAGGGTGACGCGCTCCTCGGCGAGCAGCCGGCGGACGCCGGGGGTGAGGGGGAGCACACCGTCCAGGGCGGTGAGGGTCCGGGGGTGGTGGGCCCAGAGGGCGACGGCCTGGTCGGCGGGGCGGCCCTTGGCGGAGTTGACGGCCCGGGGGTCGGTGCCGGCCACCACGTGGGTGAGCGGGGCGGGGTTGGGGAGGACCACGGCGGTGCCCCGGTGCAGGGCCGCGCGGACCGCCTCGGGAGTCTGAGGGGTGGTCACTTCGCTGCCTCCTGGAGGCCGTCGAGGTAGGCGGCGAAGGCCTCGTCCTCCACCACGGCGCGGCCGGTACGGTACACCCTGGCCTTGGCCCAGGCCATCGCCGTCCGGGCCCGGGGTTCGTCGAGGTGGTGGCCGAGGCGGGCGGCGACGGCCCGGACGACGCGGGCGTTGGCGAGGTGGGTGAGCACGACGTGCGGGGCGGTGCCGAGCACCCGCTCGTGGTCGTACGGCTGGAAGAGCTGCGGATCGACGAACGGCGTGCCGGTGGAGATGGTGCCCACCCCGGTGCCGACCACCGGCATGGTGACGGTGAGGGGGTGGCCGGTGTGCCCGGCGACCGCCCCGGCGAGGCGGGGGAGGGCGGTGAGGTCGGGGGCGGTCCACCAGACGGGGGCGTCGGTGCCCAGCAGGGTGGCGGCGCGGTCCGGGTCGTGGGCCAGCAGCAGGAGCAGCTGCTCGGTGGCGGGCAGGCCGCTGCGTTCGGCGAGGCCCAGCCAGGAGGCGGAGACCACCCGGACGCCGGTGCGCAGGGCTTCGACGGTGTTGGCCAGGCCGAGGCCGAGGTCGTTGTGCAGGTGGGTGGCGAGCACCACGTCATCGCCCGCCGCGGCGGTGACCCGGGTGAACATCTCCGAGGCCTCGGTGGGCAGTTGGCATCCGACGGTGTCGGCCAGGATCACCGTGCCCGCGCCCGCCGAGGTCGACTCGCCCGCGTACGCGGCCATCAGTGCGTGGTCGGCCCGGGAGGCGTCCGCGAAGCAGAGGTCGACGGCGACCGACGCGTCCAGGTCACGGGCCTCCTTGACCAGGGAGACCGCCGACTCCAGGGCGGTGCGGGCGGGTTGACGGGCCATCGCGTGCGCCATCGCCTCGGAGGCCGGCACCACCACCATCACCCGGGCGTGCGCGCTGCCCCGCACCGAGGCGACCGCCTGCCGCACGTCCGCCGCCCGGCCGCGGCAGACGGCCGCGACGCTCACCGCCCCCTCGGCCTCCGCCGCGACCCGGCGCACCGCCTCGTACTCCTCGCCGCAGACGGCCGGGAACCCGGCCGCGAACACCACGTGCCGGGGGCCGTCGGCGCCGAACATCCGGCCCTGCTCCCGCGCCAGCCGGACCCTGAAGCCGGCCGACATCAGTGTTTTGGCCTGCGCGCCGTCCCGGGCCGACTCCTCCCAGAGCACCACCCGCCCCGCCCGCGCCGACTCCCGTATCAGGTCGTGTTCCATGGGTACGCACCCTAGGCGGGCGGCGACCGGCCCCGGGGCGGAGTCGACGGAACCGGGGCCCGGGGCGAGGGAATTCGCCGATCCGCTTGCGGGCGGGCCGCCGGAGCGGCTAGTGGATCATCGCTCCGCGCGGACGGACCGCCGGACCCGCAGCGCAGCGCCGCTCCGCGCGGACGGACCGCCGGGCCCCGCGGGCGCCACGCCGTGCGGCGGCGGCAGGGCGTCCCGGGCCGGGCGTCCGGCCAGAATGGCGCTCGTGAGACTCGACACCGCACGGGCCGCCGCCCGCCACTGGATCTCCACCGAGGGCCGTGCCCACCCCGGCTACCTCGGTGCGTACCTGACCGGTTCGACCACCACCCTGCCGGACGGGGCGGAACTCCCGGTGGGCTCGGACCTGGACGTCGTGCTCGTCACGCGGGAGGAACCGGAGGGGTTCAAGCCCGGCAAGTTCGACCACCAGGGCGTGCTGCTGGAGGTGACGCACCTGCCCTGGGACCTGCTGCACCCCGCCGAACGGGTGCTGACGGACCACCACCTCGCCCCCGGCCTGCGGCACGGCACCGTGGTGGACGACCCGGGCGGCGCCCTGGCGGGGCTCCAGGCCGAGGTGGTGGCACGGTTCGCCGAACCGGACCTGGTGCGGGCCCGCTGCCGCAGCGTCCACGAGAGGATCACCGGAGGGTTGGAGCAGCACGACCCGGAGCTGCCCTGGCACCGGCAGGTGACCGGCTGGCTCTTCCCCACCGGCGCCACCACCCACCTGGTGCTGGTCGCCGCGCTGCGGAACCCGACCGTGCGGCTGCGCTACCTGCGCGCCCGCGAGGTGCTCGCCGAGCACGGCCTCTCCGTGCACTACCCGGAGCTGCTGCGCCTGCTCGGCGCCGAGGAGCTGACCCCGGGTCAGGTCCGTCACCACCTCGACACCCTGGCCGTCACCTTCGACGAGACGGTGGCGGTGGCCCGCACGCCGTTCCCGTTCAGCACCGACATCTCCCCGCAGGCCCGCCCGATCGCCATCGACGCCGCCCACCACCTGGTCGCGCGCGGCGACCACCGCGAGGCGATGTTCTGGACGGTGGCCACCTTCGCCCGCTGCCACACCGTCCTGGCCGTCGACGCCCCGGACACCCACGAACGCCTCACCCCGCACTTCACCGCCGCCGTCGCCGACCTCGGCATCAACACCACCGGCGAGCTGCTGGCCCGCCGCAAGGCCACCCTCGCGGCGCTGCCCGGCCTGCGGCAGCTGACGGAGCGGATCATCGCTCAGGGGGCGTGAGCGGGCAGCGAAAAGACCCGTGGGGTCCGTGACGAATCACGGACCCCACGGGCCGTCAGGTCGGCTCCCCGGCCCCGCTGCTAGAAGACGAACTCCCAGGAACGGAACACGGCGACCAACCCCTTCTTCGCGGCGCACGACACCCGGTGCCCGGCCGCCAGGAAGCCGGCGGACACCAGGAGGACGATGCCGACGGTGATCGCGACCACCGCGATCCCCGGTCCGGGGCGGACGAGCAGGGCGAGCACCACGGCCAGCCCCGCCATCACGAGCATCCCGATGGACGCCTCCCGCAGCACGGCCGGCCAGCCGGCCGGTCCTTCCTCCTCACCGTTGCCGAGGAACACGTGCGCGCGCGTTCCGCACTTCTCCTTGTCCGACACGTGACCTGCCTTCCGGGCACTAGAAGAGGAACCGCAGGATGCGGGAGATGGTCTGGTTGACGTACTCGATGATCGCACCGGCCCATTCCGACCTCGACGCCGTACCGCTCAGGACGGGCGGCCTGCCACCTCGGAAGTCGGCCCGGGCGGCCGCGCCCTTCGAGGGGCCGAAGGCGAAACCGGTGCCGCAGCCCCGGCCGAAGAGACGGCCGCAGATCGCGCCCTTGCCCATCGCGGCGGCGGTGGACGGGATCCACTTGCCCATGCCCTCGTGCCGCTCCTCCGGGGTGGAGACGGCGTAGTGCGCGGCCAGGCCACCGGCGAAGATGGCCGCTCCGCCGACCACGACCGCCGCACCGCCGCAGACCACACTGGCCACGCAGAAGGCGACCGCCGTGGCCGTGACGGCCGTGACGCCCATGTTCACCAGCTTGTGCTTCCAGTTGGCGCCCCAGTCCTCGATCATGTCGTTCGCCTTCTTGCTGACGGCGGACTTGGCCGAGTTCCACTTGCAGCTCCAGCAGACCCGGCCGTCGAGGTCGTAGTTGCCGAGCGGGTCGCCGTTGACGTACTCGTACGCGTTGGCGTTGCCCCCGGCCACCGGGTCGGTGGACAGGAAGCGGCCGAGCACCGTGCTGTACAGACGCACGCCCATCAGGACGACGCCGTCGAGCGCCTCGGCGGAGCGCTGCTTGCCGCCGAGCCAGCCGTAGCGGGACTGGGTCTGGCCCGCGGCCGGGATGCCGAACTCGTCGAACTCGAGCGCGACCGGGGCGGTCAGGGCGGTGTCGGTGGTGACCACCACGCTGCCGAACAGGTCGGTCAGCTGCAGTCGGGTCGAGCCGGCGCCGGTGTTGGTGACGAGCGCCGCGAGGCCGCCGTCGGGGCCGGAGACGTTGCGGCTCCAGGTGCCGGCGGTGGTGTCCTCCACCGTCCAACGCGGGGAGTCGGTGTCGTCGCCGAAGTGGTTGAGCTTCGAGCCGGTCTGCGCCCAGGAACCGTCACCCTGCTTCTTGGACGTCACCGAGCCGGACAGGCGGCCCGCCGGGTCGATGGTCCAGGTCTGCCGGGAGTCGGCGGTCTCCTGCGAGGCGACCAGGTCGGTCGCGGTGTACCCGATGACCGTCCCGCTCGCGGTCCGGGTGGTCCGGCCGAAGGCGTCGTACTGGAAACCGGCGTCGGTGATCCGGTCCGCGCTGTCGTAGGTGTGGGTCTCGGTGACCGGGGCGGCGCTGGAGCAGGCTCCGCCGGCGGCGGGGGCCGAGGTGGACCGGGTGGTCCGGTTGAAGTGGTTGTCGTAGGTGTAGGTGCGGGTCGTGCAGCCGGCGGCGGCGGTGCTCTGCTCGGCCTTGGTCAGGCGGCCCAGCCGGTCGTAGGTGTAGGAGCGGGTGGAGGTGGAGGTGGTGTTCCTGGCCACCTGCGCCTGGGTCGAGAGCTCCTGGGACTGGGACCAGACCACCGCGCCGTCGGAGGCCCGGGTGTAGCTGCGGGCGACCGTCCGGCCGGAGGCGTTGCGGGTGTCCTTGCGGACGATGCCGCCGGGGTAGGTCTGCTCGGCCGGCTGGCCGTCCGGACCGTACGTGGCGGTGAACTCGCCGGCCACGCTGTCGGTCACCGAGGTGACCATGCCCCGGGGCTCCTTGGCCCGGTCGTAGGTGTAGGTGGTGGAGCCGGTGGGGTCGGTGACCTTGACCGGCTTGCCGTACTTGTCGAAGTCGGTCGTGGTGGTGCCGCCGGCTCCGTCGGTGTAGGAGTACACCCGGCCCAGCGCGTCGATCTGCTTGGTGACCGAGGTGCTGCCGGTGGTGGTCCGGAACGCGACGCCGTTGGCCGGGTCGTACTCGGTGGTCTTCTTCGGCACCGCCTGACCCTCGCCGCCGGTCACCTCGACCGAGGTGATCCGCCCGACCGCGTCGTGCACGGTCGTGGTGGAGCGGGTCTTGCCCGCGTTGGTCTCGGTGACGACCTCCGCGTCGGCCAGCCGCGAGTAGCCGGTGATCCGCTTGACCGGGAGCGTGGTCGGCATCCGTGCCGGGTCCGCACCGGTCACCGCGGCGCCGGGGCCGCTGGTGCACTGGAGGCCGGCCCACTCGGGGCGACCGCCGCAGGCCGCGTCGGCCGCGTTGGCACCGGCGGTGTAGAAGACGTTCCGCACGGTGCTCGCGTCGGCGGTGGCGGAGCCCGGCGAGCGGACCTCCTCCGTCCGGCCCTGGGCGTCGTACTTGGTGGAGGTGGTCAGCGCCGTCCCCGCCGCGTCGGTGGTCACCGAGGTCGGGCGCTTGAGCGTCCAGCCGGCGGTGCCGCCGATCGGGGCGTCGTAGCCGTTCTTGGTGACGCGGAGCTCGGCGTCGGTGGCGTAGCCCTCGATCCGGGCGCCGTCGGCGATGGTGGTGGGCAGGTGGTAGGCGCGCCCGTCGGGCTTGCCCTCGTCGAAGGTGTTGGCCGTGTGGTCCCGGGCGAGCACCGAAGTACCCATCGGGAGCGTCGGGTTGACGGTGGTCTTGGTCAGGGTGAAGGTGTCGAACCCGGCGTGGAACCGCTCGCCGGTGGAGGCGGCGTTGGTGCCGGTCACCAGCATCTTGAGCGAGTGGTCACCGCGGGCCAGGTGGATCGGCGTCCCGGTGGTGAAGGGGGCCACCGCCGGGGTGGCGGCGTACTCGTCGATCGGGGAACCGAGGTTGGTGCCGTCGATCGACAGCTGCACGATGCCGTGGTCGTTGTACTTGGTGAGCTGCCCGCTGAGGACGTAGTCGCCCTCCTCGGGAACGCTCACCCGCACCGTGTCCTCGGCACCGACGGCCGTGCCGCGCAGGCTCAGCTGCGCGCCGCCCGACCAGGTCAGGCCGCAGCAGTTGGCGTCCATCTTCAGCGGGTAGTTGGCGCCCAGCTGGGGCAGCGTCTCCGCCTCCGAGGTGACGGCGACCGGGTTGGTCTGGCCCGCCATGGTCTCGGCGAGGGTCGCCCGGTAGAGCGGGCCGAGCGTCTCGGCGACGTCCTGGCCGTCAGCGGTGTAGGTGGTGCGGGTGTCGAGCAGCCGCGCCCGGTCCGCCGAGGCGGTGGGCAGGCCGAGCTCGGCCGTGAAACGGGTGGCGTCCGGGTGGGTGCCCAGCGCCACGGCCCGGTTGGCGGCGTCGAGTGCCCGCACCACGTGGCCGAAGCGGTCGTACTCCTTGGTGGAGATGTCGCCCTTGGCCGTGACCGAGGGCAGGGCGGTGTTGACCTCGTTGCCGGAGGCGTTGAGGTAGTGCACCCCGGCGGGCTTGTAGCCGTCGGGGCCCGGGCCGGCGGCCGAGGCGGTGTGCGTGCCCGGGTCGTCCTCGGGGCCGAACACGGCGGTGGCGTCGGTCGGTGCGTCGGTCTGCGCCCACTGGGCGACGTCGGCACCGGCCATGTCGTACGGACCGCCCGCGGCACGGGTCAGCGGAACGCCGTACACCACGCGGCTGGTGGTCTCGCCGCTCACCTGGTTCTTGGTGCCGGCGACCAGTGCGCCGCGGCGCACCCGGAGCAGGTGGCCCGGGTCCTGGTCGGCGCCGGCCTGACCGTAGTCCAGGTCCCAGGCCAGCTGGCCCGGGGGAGCGATCCGGGTGGCCCGGCCGTTGGCGTCGTAGGTGTACGCCGCCTTCAGCGGGGTGGTCTGCCGCGGGTCCCAGGTCTGGGCGAGGCGGCCCTGCTCGTCGTACAGGTAGTGCACGACCTCGACGGCCTCCTGCTTGGAGGTGGCCGGGTTCCAGGACCAGACCTTCACCGAGCGGACCCGGTCGGTGAAGTCACCGGCGGTGCCGGCGACGGCCGTGGTGGTGGTCGCGTAGTCGTACTCCATGACCTCGCAGCCGCGCGGCAGCGGGGCGACGGTGCAGTGGTTGAGGTCGTCGACCCCGGGCTCCACCGGCGGGATGACGCGGGTGGGGAGTGCGCGGCCGTCGGTGCTGTCGTAGAGGTAGCGGGTGGTGGAGGCGCCGTCCGGGCCGAGCTCGCCGGACACCTGGTAGTTCGCGGTGCCGGCCTGCCGGGCGAAGGTGGTGGCGCTGCCGTCGATGTCGGTCAGGGTGTAGCTGGTGCCGTTGGTCTGGAGGTCCCAGATCTGCCAGGAGCCGCCCCAGCAGGTCCAGATGGTGCCGCCGAGGTTGGCGTCGAGGCACTTGCCGGACTGGCCGTTGACCAGCGACTTGTTGGCCTGCAGGCGCCACTGCTGGTTCGGGCTGCCCGAACCGCAGGACCACAGCACCATCCGGGTGTTGTCGGCGGTGGCGCCCCACGGGTTGTCCAGGCAGTAGCCCATCACCTTCAGGGACAGGTCGTCCCCGTAGGTCCACTGCTGGTTCGGAGCGCCGGTGCAGGGGGCGTACTGCGGGTTCACGCCGTTGCCGGGCGCACCGTTCGGCACCTCCAGGCACTGCCCGAAGGACGTGACGATGGGGCCGGAGGTGGCGGCGGCGGCCTTGAGGGTCAGCCGCTCGGCCCCGGGCTCGGGGAAGAAGCTGCCGTCCGCGCCCTTGGCGAAGGTCAGGGTGGTGTCGTCGTTGTGCTTGATCTCGACCAGGTCGGAGGCCGGGAAGGAGAGCGACCGGTAGGTGGTGCCGGCGCCCGCCTCCGGACCGCCGGCCCACTGCGGGCCGAACGGGGCGACGATCTCCTTCAGCGAGAGGTCGTCGAAGAAGACCTCCTTGCCGGTGCCGGCCGCGAAGCCGTTGAACAGCCGGAACCAGGCCTCGGTCGCGTCGGCCGGGACGGCCATGTCGACCGAGAGCTGCTGCCAGCCGTCGGTGAACGAGGCCTTGGGGGAGAGCACGTCCTTGTAGCCGGCCGGGGTCCGGTAGACACCGTCCAGGCGCAGGCCGAGGTCGGCCCGCTCGGGGTTGAGGCCGGAGGCCGAGGGGACGTAGATCCAGCCGGTCAGGCGGTAGGTCCTGCCGGGCTTCATGCCCTGGCCGAGGGTGTACTCCGGGCCGATCGCGGCGTAGGACGCCCAGCTGTTGGACGGCTTGATCAGGAGGGAGTCGGTGGAGTTGTCGTGGCCGCGCACGGTGGAGCGGGTGACGTCGGCGGGGCCGGCCACGAAGCCGGTCAGGTCACTGACCTGGCGCTGGCCCGGCGTCAGGCGTTCGCCCTGGGGCTGCCAGCCGCGGCCGAGGCCGCGCGAGCCGTACGTGCGCTTGACCGACATGCCGAACTGGTCGGCGTCGGTGTTGGACACGGTGTAGTCACCGGTGAGCAGGTTGACCGAGCCGGGGCCGACCGGGGTGGTGGCCGCGCCGTCCGCGTTCTGGTCCACCGTCATGGTGTTCCAGCCGGTGGCGGTGCCGGTGCCGGAGCCGTCCTCGGGGAACATCAGCGCCCGGACCTGGACCACGCCGCCGATGTTGCCGAGGGTGTCGACCACGGTCCAGTTGGCGTGCGTGCCGAGGTCCGCCAGGCGCGGCTTGGGGTCGGTGACGGGGGTGTTGTCGGCCTTGGTGAGGTTGGCGAGCGGGACGTTGTACTCGGTGGCACCCGGGCCGCGGCGGTACTGGTAGACCACCCGCTTGAGGTCGGCCTGCGCGTCGACCGAGAGCTTGACGCGCTTGGCGGACTTGCTGCCGTCGACCGGCGAGGTCAGACCGGCCCGGCCCACCTGGAAGGCGAAGGTGGTGGCGTCGGAGAGGTTGCCCGCACGGTCCTTGGCCTGCACCTTGAGGGTGTGGTGGCCGTCGGTGCCCGGGGTGATGGAGGTGCTTGCGGTACTGGTCGCGTTGACCGTCACCGGGGCGCCGCCGTCCAGGGAGTGGACGAACCCGATCAGGTCGTTGGTGCCGGCGGGCGGGGTGAAGGTGAACGTCCCCGCGGTTCCGGCCGCCCCGTGCCAGAGGCCGTCGGCCGGGTAGGTGGGCGAGGTGACGAACGGCGCGCCCGGCTTGGTGGTGTCCACCACGAAGGAGCGGCCGACCCAGCCGGACTGCGCGTTCGCGTCGGAGACCCGCATCCAGACCGAGTAGGTGACGCCCTCCTGCAGGTTCGGGAACCCGAGGTCGGCCGGCGTCACCTGGAAGTAGGCCCCGGCGGGGGCGGTGCGGTAGATGCCGTTGAGGAAGGTGGAGCCCTGCCACAGGTCGACGTTGACGCCGACACTGCCGCCGTCCGGGTCGGCCACGAAGGCCTGGAACCGGGGCGAGGCCGAGGAGGTGTAGGTCGGGTCACCCGGGACGGAGGGCAGTACGTCCACCGAGCTCGGGGTCAGCGGGACCGAGTTGTACGTCACCGAGATGTACGGCACGGCGCCGCCCTCGGCGGAGGAGAACTTCTTCCACGCGTAGGAGTCCGACTCGTTGTCGGCCTTCAGGCCGACGGAGCCGTAGTCGTTGCCGGTGCCCGCCCAGTCCGAGGCGAGCCGGGTGATGTCGGCCTTGACCCAGCCGGAGCCGTCGGGGTTGGTGCACTGGTGGTTGTCGGTGCCGGTGTCGACGTCACGGGTGTCGAAGGACCACGCGTACTCCTGGCCCCAGGTCGGCTGGCTGGTCCAGCGGGTGCCGGTGGAGGCGTCGTTGGTGTTCCAGACCTCCCACTCCTTGGCCGTACAGGAGTACGAGTGGAAGTTGAACAGGTTGAGGGTGGCCCCCAGGACCTGCTTGCCCTTGAAGCTGGAGATCGGGAACTGGAGGAAGGACCGGGCCACGTTCGCGCCGCCGTCCCAGGAGCCCACCTTCAGCTCGGCCGAGGCGGACTGGTCGGTGTTGACGCCGGTCTGCACCCAGGTGTCGAAGGTGGTGGCGCGGTCCACGGCCGGGTCGACCGTGACCGGGAACTGCGTCTTCGGGTCGGCCAGGAAGGCCGCGTCCGGGGTGAAGACCAGCTCGGCGCCGGCACCCTCGCCGCGCAGCTCCATGGAGACGGCGCCGCGGTGCAGGTGCTCCGCCGACTTCTCGTCGACGGCGGCGTCCCACATCACCGGGGCCGGGATGCGGACCGGGGCCTTGCCGGCCTCCGCGGCCACCAGGCGGATACCGCCGTCGGCCTGACGCTCGATCCGGTAGCCGGTGGTGTCCACCGGCAGGGTGAGGGTGCCGGCCTGGGAGACCGCGGAGCGGTCCTTGACGATCAGGTACTGCTCGAAGCCGGTCCGGGTCGCCTCCAGCACCAGGTCAACGCCGGGACGGGCGTCGGGGTAGGTGGCCTTGGAGCCGGACAGCTTGGGCTTGGGGAGTTTGCCGAGCCAGCCGAGCTCGACCTGCTCCTGGCCCTTGCCGACCTTCACCAGGCCCTGACCGGCCGGCTTCGGGGCGTCGGCCGCGGCGGCGGCCTGGTTCGAACCGGCGGCGCCCTTCAGCCGGCCGCGTGCGGCGGCCTCGGTGCCCGGCAGTGCGTCGCCGACCTTGACGCCGGCGTCGCCACCCGCGAACTCCAGGCCCTCCGGGTGGGCCTTGGGCGTGATCTTGCCGTCCGGCCGCTCCACCAGGGTGGTGTCGACCGGGACCCAGGCCTCTCCGGACTTCATCCGGACCGGACCGTCGGCGATCTCCTGGGTGAGGGTGCCCTCGGGGTTGGCCCACAGGGTGGTGTTGGCGGTGCGGGCACCGGTCACCTCGATCCGGCGCTTGTTCAGCCGGGCCGCCAGCAGCGCCGAGGCCTCGTCAGGGGCCTCGGTGGCGGAGGGGGTTGCCGCGGCGGTGGGCTTGGCGCCGGGCTTCGGCGTGCTGCCGGTGGACGCGACCGCGTCCACCACTGCGCCGGTCTGCACGAGCAGACCGAGCACCGCGACGGTGGATATCCGCCGCAGGGTTGGCAGTGAGAAGGCCCTGCCCGCTGATGCGGATAGGGCCTGATCGTTCTTAGGCAAAATCGGTCCTGATGACTTGGTGCGGATGATCATGCTCCGGGGAGCGCCGCACAACCTCTCACGCTGCGTGAACGTCCATCGCCACCAGGGATATCGATCATGCAACGATCGAGGTCCGCCGGGAACCAGCGGCGACCTTTGTCCGTTTTGCTCCGATCATGATCATCAAGGGTTTCCGGTCGGTTGATCATGACTTTTCGATGTCTTGACCGTACCCCCCGGAAGCTGTGCTCCGGTCCGTTCGATCCGTCCACGGACGGCCGGGGAGCGGGACGCGGCGGGCGAGTTCGCGGGCGGCGCGGGCCATCGCCGCGTCGACCTCCTGCGGTGGGGGCAGCGGGCCGGTGCGGTTCCAGAGCCAGTCCATGACCTCGTGGACGGGTGCCAGCTCCTCGCAGACGCCGTACGCGTCGGCGACGTTCTCCAGCACCAGGCCGATGCCCTCGCCCGGGTCGAGCCAGCCCTCGGTGACCTCGGCGGCCCACCAGCCGGCCAGGGCCAGGCGGCCCTCCCAGTAGCCCTGCGGCGGGTGGAAGCCGAAGCCGAGCTCGTCCATCACCCGGTCGAACAGGGCCGGGGCCTCGTCGTGTTCGGCGCTCATCAGGGCCGCGAGGTGCAGCAGCGAGGGCGTGCAGAGGCCGGCGTCGAGGGAGCGGAGTGCGGCCTCGATCAGGAGGTGCGGCTCCTCGTGACGGCCGTCGACCCAGGAGTGGGCGATCCGCCGCAGTTCCAGCACCGCCTCGGCCTCGGTGGTGGGCACTCCGTTCGTCTCCATGGCGGGCATGCTGCCACGGGGCCCGGGGCGGCCGGTAGCGGATTCCGGGCCGTCAGGGCCGCTGCCCGGCCGCTGACCTGACGGTCTGTCGGGAGGGTTGAGTCGGGTAGCCCCGACGGCGGCCGACGGCGCCGGGGCCGGCCGTAGAGTCACCCACTGCCTCCCCGGCCCCGCCGCCGGACCACCCGCACCGCCCCGTCCCACCGCCGGGCCGGGCCCGAGCACGACGAGGTCCACCAGCCGTGTCTTCCTCCACCCCCGCCTCCCCGGCCGGCCGCTTCCGCCCCGACTGGCTGTCGGACCCGAGGGTCTGGCGCACCGAGGTGCTGGCCGGCCTGGTGGTCGCGCTGGCGCTGATCCCGGAGGCGATCTCCTTCTCGGTGATCGCCGGGGTCGAGCCGCAGGTCGGTCTCTTCGGCTCCTTCACCATGGCCGTGGTGATCGCGGTGGTGGGCGGCCGGCGGGCGATGATCTCGGCCGCCACGGGCGCGGTCGCCCTGGTGATCGGGCCGCTGAACCGGGAGCACGGCCTCGGGTACCTGGTGGCGGCGGTGATCCTGGCCGGGGTGTTCCAGATCGTGCTGGGAGCGCTCGGGGTGGCGCGGCTGATGCGTTTCGTGCCGCGCTCCGTGATGGTCGGTTTCGTCAACTCCCTGGCGATCCTGATCTTCCTGGCCCAGCTCCCGGAGCTGACCCGCGTGCCCTGGGCGGTCTACCCGCTGCTGGGGCTGGGCCTGGTGCTGATGGTGTTCTCCCCGAAGCTGACCAAGGTGGTCCCGGCGCCGCTGGTCACCGTGGTGGTGCTCACCGCCCTCACCCTCGGCGCCGGGATCGCGGTGCCGACGGTCGGCGACAAGGGCGGGCTGCCGGACTCGCTGCCGGTGCCGGGCCTGCCGGACGTGCCGCTCACCGCGCAGACCCTCGTCACCGTCGCCCCCTACGCACTGGCGATGGCGCTGGTCGGCCTGCTGGAGTCGCTGATGACGGCCCAGTTGGTGGACGAGCTGACCGACACCCGGTCGAGCAAGACCCGCGAGTCCGTCGGCCAGGGCGTCGCCAACATCGTCACCGGTCTGTTCGGCGGCATGGGCGGCTGCGCGATGATCGGCCAGACCATGATCAACGTCAAGGTGTCCGGCGCCCGGACCCGGCTCTCCACCTTCCTGGCCGGGGCCTTCCTGATGGTGCTGTGCGTGCTGCTCGGCCCGCTGGTCTCCGGGATCCCGATGGCGGCCCTGGTCGCGGTCATGGTGATGGTCTCGGTCGGCACCTTCGACTGGCACTCCGTCATGCCCCGGACGCTGCGCCGGATGCCGGCCGGGGAGATCGCCGTGATGGTGGTCACCGTCGTGGTGGTGGTCGCCACCGCCAACCTCGCGGCCGGCGTGGTGGTCGGCTCGCTCACCGCCATGGCGGTCTTCGCCCGCCGGGTGGCGCACCACACCGAGCTCTCCGCCGTCCGCGACCCGGACGGCGGGCGGGTGGTCTACACCTTGGACGGCGCGCTCTTCTTCGCCTCGGCCAACGAACTGGTCACCCGCTTCGACTACGCCGGCGACCCGGACCGGATCACCATCGACCTCAGCCGCGCCCACGTCTGGGACGCCTCCTCGGTGGCCGTGCTGGACGCCGTCACCGCCAAGTACGCCCAGCGCGGCAAGACCGTCGAGCTCACCGGCCTGAACACCCCGAGCGCCGCCCTCCACACCCGCCTGTCGGGTGAACTGGCCTCCGGCCACTGACCGTTGGGCCAGGGCGCGTGGCGGGTGCGGCCCGGCACCCGCATCCGGCCCGGCACCCGGCTCAGGTGCCGGGCAGGATGCGGCGCGTCTCGTAGGCCCACATCGCGATCTCGACCCGGTTACGGGCGCCGAGTTTGGCCATCAGGCTGGCCAGGTGCGTCTTCACCGTGCTGAGGCTGATGTGCAGTGCGTCGGCGATCTCGGTGTTGGTCAGACCGCGGGCGACGGCGAGGAGCACCTGCTCCTCGCGGGCGGTGACGGGGGAGACCGGCTGGGCCGCGGGCCGGCCGGCGGGCAGGTCCGCGAAGGCCCGGAGCAGACGGATGGTGACGCTGGGCGCGATGAGCGCCTCACCGCCGGACGCCGACCGCACGGCCTGGGCCAGGAGGTCCGGCCCGGTGTCCTTGAGGAGGAATCCGCGGGCGCCGGCCCGTAGTGCGCCGTAGACGTACTCGTCGAGGTCGAAGGTGGTGATGACGACCACGGCCAGCGGATCGGCGACGCCCGGGCCGGCCAGTGACCGGGTGGCCTCCAGCCCGTCGACCACGGGCATGCGGATGTCGAACAGGCAGACGTCGGGGCGCAGTTCGCGGGCCAGACGTACCGCTTCCCGTCCGTCGGCGGCCTCGCCGACCACCTCGATACCGGGCTGGGCGTTCAGCATGATCCGCAGCCCGGTGCGGATGATGGCCTGGTCGTCAGCGACGAGGACGCGGATGGACACCGCTCTCGGTCCTCCCTCTCGGCAGTTCGGCTTCGACGTGCCAGCCCCGGTCGGCACCGGGCCCGGCTCGTAGTGTGCCGCCGAGCAGGGCGGCGCGCTCGCGCAATCCGGCAAGTCCGTATCCGGCACGGCCCCGGCCGGTGCGCTGGCCGTCGTCGTGCACGCTCACCCGTACCGTGCGCGGTTCCGCGGTGACCCGGACGACGACCTCGGTCGCGTTGACCGCGTGGCGCACGGCGTTGGTCACCGACTCCTGCACGATGCGGTAGACGGCCGCGTCCACGGCCGGGGGCAGCGTGTCCAGTTCGCCGTCGAGCCCCAGGTCGACCCTGAGGCGCCCACCCGGGGTGCGCACCAGGCGCTCCAGGTCCGCGACACCGGCCAGCGGCGCCAGCTCGGCGCCGGCCCCGCGGTCGCGTAGCGCGGCGACCATGGCCCGCATCTCCTCCAGCGTGCGCGCCCCCTCCTCCTCGACCCCCTCCAGTGCCTCGACGGCGGCGGACGGGTCGGTGGCCGCGAGCACCCGGCCCGCCTGGGCGACGATCACCATGGCCGAGACGTGGTGGGCCACCGTGTCGTGCAGTTCCCGGGCGAACTGCTCGCGCTCGCGGGAGCGCACCTGCTCCAACTGCCGCTGACGGGCCGTCACCCCGAACCGCACGGCTGCCCCGAGCAGGCCGGGCAGCATCAGGAAGACGAAGCCCCCGACCTGTTCGGTGGCCGGGGTCCGGTCCACGACGGTCGCCAGCACGAAGGCCGTGAGGATCACCGCGCCGCCCAGGACGGTCTCCCGCCCCGATCCCCACCGGGGCAGCGCGTACACCAGCACGATCACGACCACGCTGGTGTCCAGGCCGACGTGCCCGCGCGGTGCGGCGGCCAGCGAGACCAGCTGGAGCAGGATCACCGAGCCGAACGCCAGCGTGACCGTCGCCAGGGGGTGGGTCCGGCGCCACAGGGGCAGCAGGCACAGCCAGACGGTGAACACCACCGCCACCGGCCGCCACACGAGGTCCTCGCGCAGGCCGGTCTCCAGCACCACACCGACCAGGGCCGCGGCGAGCAGCACCCAGTCCCGCCACACCCGGGCGGGCGCGCCGGGCGGCCGGGGTTCGTTCCACAGGGTTCGCAGGTCGTCTCGCAGCACGGTTCCCAGCCTAGGGACCGCACCGTCCCGCGCATCGGCCGAAAGGACGGGACGTCACTCCGCCCCGGGGCCGGGGGATCTGCGGCCCGCGGGCCGATGCCGCGGCGCGCCGTGGCGACGAACCTCGGCATCGGCGGCCGTACAAGGACGGCCACCGAGGTGGTTGGAGGAACCGATGCTCTCGAAAGCCCTGTTGCGCCTGGGCGCAAGCGCTGCCCGCCATCCCTGGCGGGTGATCGCGGCATGGCTGGCTGCCGCCGCGCTCGCCGTCCTCGCCGCGGTCACCGTCGGCGGGCGGACCGCGGACTCGATGACCGCTCCGGGACTGGACTCCCAACGGGCCGCGCAGCTGATCGAGCGGGCCGGCACCGGCCAGGAGGGGATGACCGCCCAAGTGGTCGTCACCCCCCTCGACGGCGGTGCGACGTTCCTCGACCCCGGCAGCGCGCGCACCGCCCTCACGCAACTGCGGACCGAGGTGCAGCGGCTGCCGCACGTGCTCGGCACGAGCGACCCGGTGGGGGCACTCGACGCGGGCGGGGACGCCGCCGTGCGCGGCGGCCTGGTCTCGGCCGACGGGCGGATCGCGGTCGTCCGGGTGCAGTACCCCGACCAGAGCCGGCTGTCGGCCGAGGACCTGCACGCCCTCGTCGGTCTCGGCGACCGGCTGCGCGCCGAACTGCCCCTGCGCATCGAGATGGGCGGGAGCCTCTTCTACGCCTTCTCCGACCCCGACGGCGGCGTGAGCGAGCTGATCGGTCTTTTTGCCGCGGCCGCGATCCTGTTCCTGGCCTTCGGTTCGCTGGTCGCCGCCGCGCTGCCGATCGGCATGGCGGTCTTCGGACTGACCGTCGGGGTCGCCACGATGACGGTCCTGGCGGGGGTGACGGACGTCCCCGCCTTCGCACCGGTCCTGGGCAGCATGGTCGGGCTCGGGGTGGGCATCGACTACGCGCTGTTCGTGCTCGCCAGACACCGGGAGTACCTCGCGCGCGGGCTCGATCCCCGCGAGGCGGCGGGGCGGGCGGTGGCCACGGCGGGCAGGCCCGTGGTCTTCGCCGGTGGCACCGTCGTGGTGTCGATCCTCGGCCTGGCGGTGGCGAACGTCCCGTTCATGACGGTGGGTGGGATCGCCGTCTCGATCGTCGTCCTGATCATGGTGGTCGCGTCGGTGACGCTGCTGCCGGCCTTCCTCGGCGCCGCCGGCCCACGCCTGGCCAGGGCCGGCCGGATCGGCCGGCTCGGCCGGGCCCTGCGGACCGGGAGGCCGGGCCGACCCGCGCGGCGGCCGGACCCGGCGGCAGGAGCCGTCCGTGCCGCCGGGTGGCGCCGCTGGATCGGGCACGTCAGCCGGCACCCGGTGCCGTACGCGGCCGGTGCGGCGGGGCTGCTGCTGGCCGCGACGCTGCCGGTGCTCGGTCTGCGCGTCGGCCTGCCCGACGACGGCTCACTGCCCCCCAGCCGTACCGAGCGCCGGGCCTACGACCTCGTCGCCGAGGGGTTCGGCCCGGGCACCAACGGTCCCCTCGTCATCGCCGCGGACCCCGCCGGTGATCCGGGAGTGCTGGACCGGCTCGTCGCGACGGTCGCGGCGGACCCGGGCATCGCGTCCGTCGTGCCGACGCACACCGACCGGGCCACCGGCATCGCGACCCTCGTGGTGTTCCCGACCACCAGCCCCCAGGACAAGGCCACGGCCGACACCATCGCCCGGCTGCGCACCGACGTGCTGCCCACGGCGATCGGTCCCGGCCCGGCCAGGGCCCACGTCGGCGGCGCCGCCGCGAGTCTGTCCGACGTGGGCCAACGCACCAGCGAGCGCCTGCCGTTGTTCGTCGCCGCGGTGCTGGCGATGTCGTTCCTGCTGCTGATGCTGGTCTTCCGCTCGGTCCTCGTACCGCTCAAGGCGGTGCTGCTGAACCTGCTGAGCATCGGCGCGTCCTACGGCATCATGGTCGCGGTCTTCCAGTGGGGTTGGGGAGGCGCGCTCATCGGGCTGGAGGCGACGGTCCCGATCGTGTCGTTCATCCCGATGTTCCTGTTCGCCATCCTGTTCGGCCTGTCGATGGACTACGAGGTGTTCCTGCTCTCCCGCGTGCGCGAGGAGTACCTGCGCACCGGCGACAACGGCACGGCGATCGTCGAGGGCATCTCGGGCACCGCCCGGATCATCACCTCGGCCGCCCTCATCATGGTGGCGGTCTTCGTCTCCTTCGCCGTCGCCGACGACCCCTCCACCAAGATGTTCGGGCTCGGCCTGGCCACCGCGATCCTCGTCGACGCCACGGTCGTACGCATGGTGCTGGTACCGGCGACCATGACGCTCCTCGGCCGGACCAACTGGTGGCTGCCGAAGTGGCTGGACCGGCTGCTCCCCCGCGGCCCGGTCGGCACCGACGGTGCCGACGGTGCCGACGACGGCGCCGTCGGCACCGGCGCGGAATCCACGGGTGGGGCCCCGGGGCCGCGGCTGGTCGACCGCGACCCGCGGTACGCGCCCTGAACCGGCACGGCTAGTCGGTCCTCGTGCGCAGGCGGCCGGAGCGCTCCAGCCGGGTGAGCCGGGCGTCCTCGCGCTCGGCCCAGCGGCGGACCCGCTCCGGGGCCAGGGCCGGGCCGTGGCCGACGTGCAGGCGGGTGGGGGAGAGGGCGAGCATCCGGCGGAGGCTGGCGAGGTTCTGCCGGGCGTCGTCGTGGAAGGGAGGGTTGGCGGGGCGGCCGGGGAGCAGGCCCATGAAGGAGTTGGCGATCAGGTCACCGGCCACCAGCTCGCCGTCCCCGGTCAGCACCGAGACCGACCCGGCGGTGTGGCCGGGGGTCGGCACGATCCGGGCGTCCAGCCCGAAGTCCGCGAGGTCGGTCTCGCCGGTGACGGGCAGCCCGGGCTCGAACGGCTGGGCGCGGACGTGCAGTTCGCGCCGCCGGGCCATCAGCCGTCCCATCGGCCCGTTGGGCAGGTAGGGCTCCCGGGCCCGTCCGGAGCGGTACGGTCCGAGGTCGGCCACGTGGGCGGCGACCGGCGCTCCGGTGAGGCGGTGGATCTCGGCGGCGGACCCGAAGTGGTCGATGTGGCCGTGGGTGATGACGATCAGTGCCAGCTCGGCCGGGTCCACCCCGTGGGCGGCGATCCGGTCGAGGACCCGCCGCCCGCTGCCGGGGATGCCGGAGTCGACCAGGACGGGACGGCGGCCGAGCAGCAGGTGGGCGTTGACGGCGTGACGGCCGAGCACCGGGATCGGGACGACCTGGGTGCGGGTGGTGCCGGGCATGGTTCTCCTCGGGAACACGGGCAGGGTGAAGTGCCGGCGCGGGAACGGCGGTTGATCGGGCGCGACGGGTTCAGAAGCGGCGGCGGTACTCCGCCGGGGTGGTCCCCAGGCGGCGCCGGAAGACCCGGTGCAGCGTCTCGACCGAGCCGAGTCCGCTCGCGGCGGCGACCTCCGGCAGGCCGAGCCCGGTCTCCTCCAGCAGCCGGCGGGCGGCCTCCAGCCGGGCCGACTCCACGTACACCGCCGGGGTCCTCGAGGTCCGTTCGCGGAACAGGCGGGAGAAGTGGCGCACGCTCAAGTGCAGCCTGGCGGCCAGGGCTTCGGCGGACAGGTCCTCGGCGAGGTGCTCGGCGATCCACCGCCGCAGCCCGTCGATCCGGTCGTCCTCGGCCTCCCGGACGGAGAGCGGGACGCTGAACTGGCTCTGCCCGCCGGGCCGTTTGACGTACATCACCATGGCGCGGGCGGTGGCCAGCGCCAGCTGCTGACCGTGGTCCTCGGCGACCATGGCGAGCGTCATGTCCAGGCCGGAGGTGACGCCGGCGCAGGTCCAGACCCGGCCGTCCCGGACGAAGATCGGATCGGGGTCGACCCGGACCTCCGGGTGGTCGGAGGCCAGCCGGGCGGCGGTCAGCCAGTGCGTGGTGGCCGGCCGCCCGTCGAGCAGCCCGGCCGCCGCCAGCAGGTGGGCGCCCGCGCAGATCGAGCCGACCCGCCCGGCCCGGGGCGCCGACCGGCGCACCCACTCCACCACCTGACGGTCCACCACCGGTTCGACCGCCCCGCCGCCCCCGGCGGGCTCGATCGCCCCGGCGACCAGCAGGGTGTCCAGCGGCCCGCGCACCTCGTCCAACCGCAGGTCGGCCAGCAGCCGCACCCCGCTGGAGGTGGTCAGCGCCCCGCCGTCGACGGTGGCCACCCGCACCTCGTACCCGGCCCGGGCGGCCCCGGCGGCCCCGGTGAGCCGGGTGGCGACCGAGAAGACCTCGGCGGGGCCGGTGACGTCGAGCAGTTCGACTCCCGGGAAGGCGGCGATCACCACACGGTGCGGAGCGGGCATGCCCCGATCCTGCCGCCCGCCCGCGGATGTCCGCAATGACGGGCTTCTGTCACATCCGGCCACCGCGCGGAGCGTTCTCTGCCGTCTCTGCCGTCTCTGCCGTCTCTGCCGTCTCTGTCGGCGGGCCGAGGGGCGGACGTTTCCGGCGTGTGCGGTGTGCGGGGTCGACGGGCCCACGGGGCCTACGGGGCCTACGGGGCGGCCGGGTTGTCGTCCTCCTCCCACAGCTCCGATCGCCGGTCGGCGACCGCCGCGCCGATCCGAGCCACCAGTTCGCCGACGGCCACTCCCGGGACCTGCCGGCCGTCGCGCAGCCGCAGGGCCACCGCGCCGTCCGCCGCCTCCCGTGCCCCGATCACCGCCTGGTAGGGCACCAGTCGCGCCTGCCGGATCCGCGCACCCAGGCTCCCCTCCTCCGGCGCGGCCAGTTCGGCCCGCAGGCCGGCCTCCAGGCAGCGCGCCACCAGCCGTTCGGCGTCGGGGAGTTCGGCTCCCGAGACGGGCAGGACCACCAGCTGGACGGGTGCCAGCCAGGTGGGGAAGGCACCGCCGTGCTGCTCGATCAGGTGGGCGACGGCCCGCTCCACGCTGCCGATGACCGCGCGGTGCACCATCACCGGGCGGTGCTTGGCGCCGTCGGGCCCGGTGTACTCCAGCCCGAACTGCTCCGGCTGGTGGAAGTCGACCTGGACGGTGGAGAGGGTGGACTCGCGCCCGGCTCCGTCGGCCACCTGCACGTCGATCTTCGGCCCGTAGAAGGCGGCCTCGCCCTCCGCCGCCTCGTACGCCACGCCGGAGGCGTCCAGGACCTCCCGCAGCAGCTCGGTGGCCCGCCGCCACTTCTCCGGCGCCGCGACGTACTTGCCGCCGGGCCCGGGCAGTGAGAGCCGGTAGCGGGCGCCGGTGATGCCGAGGTCGCGGTGTGCCCGTCGGATCAGTTCGAGCGCGGCCTGGGCCTCTCCGGCGACCTGTTCCAGGGTGCAGAAGACGTGCGCGTCGTTCAGCTGGATCGCCCGGACCCTGGTCAACCCGCCGAGCACGCCCGAGAGTTCGGCCCGGAACATGCCGCCGAGCTCGGCCATCCGCAGTGGCAGTTCGCGGTAACTGTGGGGCCGGGAGCGGTAGATGACGGCGTGGTGCGGGCAGAGGCTGGGGCGCAGCACCATCTGCTCGCCGCCCAGCTCCATCGGCGGGAACATGTCCTCGCCGTAGTGCGCCCAGTGTCCGGAGATCTCGTAGAGCTCGCGTTTGCCCAGCACGGGGGAGTGGACGTGCCGGTACCCGGCCCGGCGTTCCGCCTCCCGGACGTACTCCTCCAGGGCGTGCCGGACCACCGCGCCGTCGGGCAGCCAGTACGGCAGCCCGGCGCCGATCAGGCGGTCGGTGTCGAACAGGTCCAGCTCACGGCCGAGTCGGCGGTGGTCGTGCACGGTGGTCTCCTCGCGGTACGGCGGAGCGAGCGACCACACGGCGAAGCCCCGGGGCACTCGCCCCGGGGCTTCGGACTCAGGTCATGGGTCAGCGCGCCGGGACGTACTCCGGCGTCGTCGTGCGGAACATGCGGGCGCGCTGCTTCATGCCTCCGACGCTAGCAGCGGCCCGCCGCTCCCGCCGAACGGTTTTCCGGTGACCCGCCGTCAGCGGGGTCAGACCGCCGCGGTGACCACGATCTCCACCCGCACGTCCGGGTGGTAGAGCGCGGCCTGCACGGTCGCCCGGGCCGGGACGGCGCCGGCCGGCACCCAGGCGTCCCAGGCCTCGTTCATCTGCGCGAACTCGGCGATGTCGGCCAGGAAGATCTCCGCGCGCAGGATGCGGGTCTTGTCCGAACCGGCCTCGGCCAGCAGCTTGTCGATGCTCGCCAGCACCTGCACGGTCTGCTCCGTGGTGCCCGCCGAGAGGTCACCGGCGACCTGGCCGGCCAGGTACACGGTGCCGTTGTGGACGACCGCCTCGCTCATGCGCGCGTTGCTGCCGATTCGCTGGATCATGGGGGACCTCCTGGAGGTACGTGGGGCGGGGGGAGCGTGGAGCTTGATCACTCCGGGCGCGCCGATCATAGGGGCGGTCCGCCCCGCCCGTCCGAGCTGTCCGAATGGAGAGCAGACCCGGGTGCGGCGATCCGGGCCGGTGCGTCCCCCGCCGTCACCAACCCGGCCAGCAGCTCCGGGTGTTCGTCCACCAACAGGTGCCCGGCCGCCTCCACCACCCGCAGCTCCGTCCCCAGCGCGCGCCGCACCGCCGGGGCGAGCCGGCGCGGCGGCAGGAAGACGTCGTGCCCGCCGCTCACCACCAGCAGGGGCGGGCGGTCCCCGGCCGGGGGCGGCACGGCCAGGCCCGGCGCCCCGCTGGAGCGGCTGTGCCGCGCCACCAGCGTCATCCACTCCACCAGCTCCGGCGCCGGAAGGTGCCCCGGACCGTGCATGGCCCGCACCAGGCGCTCGCTGCGCGCCGGCCCGGGCCTCAGGTACCAGGCCGCCGAGGCGGCCAGCAGGCCGGGCGTCAGCCGCAGCCCGCAGAGCCCGCCGGGGGAGAGCAGCACCGAACGCCGCACCAGCGGGGAGCGGGCGGAGAGTGCGACGGCGGCCCCGAACGAATGCCCCGTCAGCACCACCGACCGTGCCGGGAGTCCGGCTGCCACCTGCTCCAGGACCTCGTCCAGCCAGCCGCCGTACCAGTCGAGCCGCCCGCCGGAGAGCCCGCGCCGTCCGTCGCTCAGTCCGGGCTGGCCCGGCACGTCCGGCACCAGCACCCGGCACCCGGCCGCCACCAGCGCGGAGAGGAAGGGCAGCGAGGCCGCCGCGTTGAGGTTGGTGCCCGGCACGAACACCACCACCTTCCCGGAACCGGCCGTCAGCACCCGGGTGTCCGCCCCGGCCGCCGTCAGGCGGAGGTGCTCGTGCGGCACCGGCCAGGCGTCCAACCGCTCGGCGCACCAGCGCCGCACCGCCTGCCGCCCCTCCGGGCTGCGGTAGATCGACTTCACCGTCCGGTCTCCTCGTCCGTGCCCGTGCCCGTGCCCTCGTTCTCGTCCTCGTTCTCACCCTCGTCCTCGGAGCGGCCCGGGGCGGGCAGCGTGAGCAGCACCTCGAAGCCGCCCTCCGGCCGGGGTCCGGCGCTCACCGTGCCGTGGTAGACCCGGGCCCGTTCGCGCATCCCGATCAGGCCGTGCCCGGCCGAGGGCCCGCCGCCGACGCCCGCGCCGTCGTCGGTGACCCGGACGGTGAGCCGCTGCGGCCCGTACCGGACGCGGACCGTGGCGGTGGCCGGGCCGGCGTGCTTCAGCACGTTGGTCAGCGCCTCCTGGACCACCCGGTACGCGCACAGGTCCATCCCGGGCGGGAGCGCGAACGGCTCGCCCTCGCAACGGAGTTCGGCCGGAACGCCGGCGGCTCGGACGCGGGCGAGCAGTTCCTCGACCCGGCCCAGGCCCGGTGCCGGTCCCTCGTCCACCTCCGTACCGTCCTCGGTGGGCCCGTTCGACCCGTCCGGCCCGACCCGGAGCAGGGTCAGCATCCGCCGCAGCTCGTCCAGCGCCTCCCGGCCGGTCTCCGCGATGGTGTCCAGCGCCCCGCGCGCGGTCTTCGGGTCGCTCTCGAAGACGTACGAGGCCACGCCCGCCTGGAGCGAGACCACCGACAGGTGGTGCGCCACCACGTCGTGCAGCTCCCGGGCGATCCGCACCCGCTCCTCGGTCAGCGCCTCCGTCACGGCCTGCTCCGCCCGGGCCTCCTGTTCGGCCCGCAGCCGCCGCGTCAACTCCGCCAGCCGGACGCTCCGTTCGGCCGCCAGCCCGGCCGTGCGGCCCAGCAGCGCGACCCCGACCGGGAACGCCACCGCCTGCACCAGCACCGAGTCCATCGACCCGTGCGCCCGGTGGATCAGCCCGGCCACCACCCAGGCCAGGCCCACCGACACCGAGCACAGCACCGTCGCCACCGGCCCCGAGGCGGCCGCCACGGCGTACAGGGCCAGCAGCACCGCGGGGGAGTTGACGACGGGCCAGTACCCGAGACCGATCGACACCAGCCAGACCGCCACCGTCATGCCCAGCACCGGCACCGGCGCCACCCGCCGGGCCGCCAGCGCCAGGCCGATCAGCACCGTCAGCAGCGCACCCCGGCCGTCCGGCGCGTGCCAGCCCCCGGGCGGTGCCTCCCGCCCCAGTACCAGCGCCGCCAGCGTGTACGCCACCGCCAACCCGGCGTCCACCACCCGGGGCCGGCGCAGCCCCCGCCCCACCCGTCCGAGGAATCCCCGTCCCATCAGCACCGCCGCAGCCTATGCCGCCCGCCCACCCACCCCGACAGCCGCCTCCCCCTCCGAACGCACCCCACCACGGCGGGCCCCACCCGTCCGACGCCCCGTCAGCTCCGTTGTCGGTCGCCCCTGTCAGCATTCCCCTCGTGACCACCACCCGTGACCCCTGCCCCGGCCACGACGTCCTCGACGCGCTGCGCGCCGCGTTCCCGCCGGAGTGGCGCGAGCCACCGCTGGGGCAGCGGGCCGTCGCCGCCTGGGAGGCCGAGCACGGGGTGGCCCTCCCCGAGCCCTACCGGACCTTCGTCGCCGAGATCGCCAACGGCAGCGCCGTCGGCCCGGCTGAGGACGGCGGCCTGCAGCCGCTCGGCCTGCTCCCGGCCCAGTGGCCCGACCTCGGGCCGGGCGGCCGCCGGCCGGGAGCCCCGTTCCCGGTCGAGGCCGCCTGGTGCTGGGAGGACGAGGAGGACGGTGACCCCGACGACCCGCGCATCGACGCCGCGTTCAACGACGGCTCGGTGGTGCTCGGCTCGGACGACGGCCAGTCCTTCTGGCTGCTGGTGACCACCGGGCCGCGGCGGGGCGAGGTCTGGATGGTCGCCGACGTGGGTGTCACCCCGGTGCCGACCGCGGGCGGTGCGTGGGGCTTCGCCGAGTGGGTCGGTCAGTGGCGCGCGGAGGAGGACGGCTGGTCGTGAGAGGGGTCCCGGCGGTCGGCCCGGCGGCCGGTCGGCGGGTGTGGCGAGGGGCCCGGTGACCATGGGAGGTCTCCGGAGTCAGTAGGCTTCCCCCATGACCGAGGTATCCCGTTCCGTCCGTGTCCGTTTCGCACCGAGCCCCACCGGCATGTTCCACGTCGGAGGTGCCCGCTCCGCCCTGTACAACTGGGCGACGGCGCGACAGCAGGGCGGCACGTTCGTCCTGCGGATCGAGGACACCGACGCCGCCCGCAACAAGCCCGAGTGGACCGACGGCATCATCAGCGCCCTGGCCGCCATCGGCATCCACGGCGGCGACGAGGCCTTCGAGGGCCCCTACTTCCAGTCCGCCAACGCCCCGCTGCACCGCGCCGCCGCCGAGAAGCTCTACACCGCCGGCCGCGCCTACCACTGCGACTGCACCCGCGAGCAGCTCGCCGAGCGCACCGGCTCCGCCCAGACCGGCTACGACGGCCACTGCCGCGACCGCGGCCTGGAGTACGCCGAGGGCCGCGCGCTGCGCTTCCGCACCCCGGACGAGGGCACCACCGTCGTGGTCGACCTGATCCGCGGCGAGCCGGCCTTCCCCAACTCGGCGATGGAGGACTTCGTCATCGCCCGCGGCGACGGCAGCCCGGTCTTCCTGCTGGCCAACGTCGTGGACGACGTCGAGCAGGGCGTCACCCAGGTGATCCGCGGCGAGGAGCACCTCTCCAACACGCCCAAGCAGCAGCTGCTCTGGGAGGCCCTCGGCGCCACCCCGCCGGTCTGGGCGCACCTGCCGGTGATCGTCAACGAGAAGCGCCAGAAGCTCTCCAAGCGCCGCGACAAGGTCGCTCTGGAGGACTACCTGGCCGAGGGCTACCTGCCCGAGGCCCTCGTCAACTACCTGATGCTGCTCGGCTGGGGCCCCAAGGACGACGTCGAGATCCGTCCCTACGAGGAGATCGAGAAGCTCTTCCGGGTCGCCGACGTGAACGCCGCCTCGGCCTTCTTCGACGTCGCCAAGCTGCGCTCCTTCAACGGCGAGTACATCCGGGCGATGGACGTGGCCGCCTTCACCGCGGCCTGCGCGCCGTGGCTGGCCGCCGACCGCGCCCCGTGGGCCGCCGAGGACTTCGACGCCGAGGCCTTCGCCGTGCTGGCGCCGCTGGCCCAGTCCCGGATCGCGCTGCTCTCCGAGATCACCGAGCAGGTCGACTTCCTCTTCCTGCCGGAGCCGGTCCAGGACGAGGCCTCCTGGAACAAGGCC
The DNA here is from genome assembly GCF_044452665.1 of Kitasatospora sp. NPDC051853. Taxonomy (NCBI): domain Bacteria; kingdom Bacillati; phylum Actinomycetota; class Actinomycetes; order Kitasatosporales; family Streptomycetaceae; genus Kitasatospora; species Kitasatospora sp. NPDC051853. Next base: position 936,209 of record NZ_JBITBY010000001.1, read on the forward strand.
ATGAAGGCCGGCGCCGCCGACCTGCTGCGCACCGCCCGCACCCGCCTCGCCGGGGCCGCCTGGCAGGCCGACGCGCTCAAGGCCGAGCTGGAGGCCGTCGCCGCCGAGCACGGCCTGAAGCTCGGCAAGGCCCAGGCCCCGATCCGCGTCGCGGTCACCGGCCGCACCGTCGGCCTCCCGCTCTTCGAGTCGATGGAGGTCCTCGGCCAGGAGCGCACCCTGGCCCGTCTGGACGCGGCCATCGCCAAGCTTGGCTGACGGACGCATCGCCGGCCGCCGGCCTGACGCGTTCTCAGGGCCCGCCCGCCCCCTCCGGGGTGGGGCGGGCCCTTCGCGTGCCTGCGCTCACTACCCTCGACGGGGTGAAGACCCGACCGGACGACCTCCGCGACGAGCAGCTCCGCACCGGCCTGCTCGCCTACGGCCTCACCGCCGCCTCCCTGGCCTACGCTCCCGTCGGCTTCGGTGACCACCACTGGACCGCCACCGACCCCGACGGCCGCCGCTGGTTCCTCACCGTCGCGGACCTCGCCCACAAGAGCCACTGCGGCCCCGACCCGGACTCCGCCCTCTATGGCCTGCGCGCGGCGATGTCCACCGCCCGGTCGCTCCGTCAGCTGGGCCTGCTGGTCGCCCCCTCGTCCACCCCGGACGGTGAGACCGCCGTCCGGCTCTCGCCGCGCTACGCACTCAGCGTCTTCCCGTACGCCTCCGGCACCCCCGGCGGCTTCTCCGACCGCCTCGCCCCCGCGGACCGCCGCCTGCTCCTCGACGCCCTGGCCCGGCTCCACACCGCCGCCCCGCCGCCCGGCACACCCGTCCACCACCCCGGCCTCTCCGACCGCCCCCGCCTCGACGCCGCCCTCGCCTCCCTTGCCACTCCCTGGACCACCGGCCCGTACGCCGAGCCCGCCCGCACCCTGACGGCCACTCACCTCCCCACCCTGCGCCGCGCCCTCGCCCACCTCGACCGCACCACCGCCACCCTCACGGGCCCGCCGGTGGTCACCCACGGCGAGCCTCACCCCGGCAACCTGCTCCGCCACCCCGACCACGTCCTCCTGGTCGACTGGGACACCGTCGCCCTCGCCACCCCCGAACGCGACCTCTGGCTCCTCGCCCCCACCCCCGACGACCTCGCCCACTACACCGCCACCACCGGCCACCCCGTCGACCCCGCCGCCCTCACCCACTACCGCCTCCGCTGGGCCCTGGAGGACATCGACGCCTACCTCCACCGGTTCCGCAGCCCCCACACCGACGACACCGACACCCAGGACTCCTGGACCGCCTTCACCGGTACCCTGGCCGACCTCCCCCGCCTCCTCCCCGAGGAAATCCCGTCGAGCCCTTGAGCGCGGGGCTGCCACACTGCGCCCCATGACGAAGCGTCACCACGTCCTCCTCGACCCCGACGGCACCGCCGGCCGCGACTAGCTCTGCCTGGTGGTCGAGGCGGGCACCGGGGTGGTCCACCACCAGCAGTACGGCGGCACCACCAACCGCCAGGGACAGGTCGAGGGTTTCCTGGTCCCGCTCCACAGCCCCGACCAACTCGCCTGCCTGCGCGCCCTGTTCGAGCGGGACCTGCGCGGTGGTGGCGCCGAGGGGCACCGGTGGACGGCCGAGCAGCGCGCCCGCCTGCGCTCCGCCGTTTCGGCCATCCGCTACTGGACCTCCGACGGCACCGACGACCACCCCCACTCCCTGCGTCTGGACGACAGCCGCACCGCCGAGACGGACGAGGCCTGGGTCCCGGTCCTCACCCCGGACGGCCCGGCCGTCCTGCTGTGGTCGAACTCCGACTGAGCGGCATCCCGGCCGGCCCCGTCCTGCATCCTTCGGTGTACCGCGTTCTCGCCCCTGGGCAGGACGAACGTCCGGCGCCGCCGCGAGAGGCTCGATCCATGCGGATCACCATCGGATACATCATCGAGAGCCTCGGCTACGTCGTCGGGGCCCAGGGCCTGCTCGGCTTCGTGTCGCGGACCTTCTTCGGCGCCGAGTGGGGCTGGCTGCACAAGATCGTCGAACTCCCGTCCCCCGCCCACCTCGGCGTGGTGGCCGGGGGTGCGGTGCTGGTCCTCGGCGGGATGCGGTTGCGGAAGACCCCCGATCCCCAGAGCGCCGCCTGACGCCGGGTCACCGCGGCCCGTTCGGGAAACCCTCTTGCGCAATGGTCAAGAAGTGTTGACCATTGGGGGTATGTCCAGCGATGATCTTCCCGAGGCGCTCCACCTCTCCACCGACGAGCAGCTCCGCGCCGTCTCCAACCTCACCCGCCACCGCATCATGGCGGTGCTCCGCTTCGAGCCCTCGACGATCACCCAGATCGCCGACCGGGTCGGCATCGCCAAGGGCAGCTCCAGCTACCACGTGCGGATCCTCGAACAGGCCGGGCTGATCAAGGTGGTGCGGACGCGGAAGGTCCGGGGGGTCATCGAGCGGTACTACGCGATGGCCGCCCGCTCGATCGTGCTGCCCGACCCGGGGGAGGGCGGCCCCGACGTGCTCATGCGGCACGCGGTGGCCGACCTGGAGGCCTCGCCGTCCGACGGCGAGCGGCACGTACGGATGGCCCACCTGCGCCTCACCGACGAGCAGTTCGCCGAGCTGGGCGCCCGCCTGGAGGCCCTCGCGGACGAGTACCGCGCCCTCTCCGACCCGTCCCTCCCGGACGCCTCGCTCGTCTTCGCGCTCTTCCACCCCGGCACCCGCAACCAGGCCGACCAGGCCGAGGAGAACACCAAGTGACCCTTGCAGTACAGAAGTTGCCGACCGGTTTCGGACGGCTGTGGACCGCTCAGACGGTCTCCTCCCTCGGCGACGGAGTGCTGCACTCCGCCCTGCCGCTGATCACCCTCACCCTCACCCGCGACCCGCTCGCGATCGCCGTCGTCACCGCCGCCGGCACCCTGCCCTGGCTGCTCTTCGGCATCGTCGGTGGCGCGCTCGTCGACCGCTGGGACCGCCGCCGCACCATGTGGGTCGCCGACGCCGCCCGCGCCGTGCTGCTCGCCGTACCGGCCGCCGCCCTCGCCCTCGACGCCCTGAGCATCCCGCTCCTCGCGGCCGTCGCCTTCCTCCTCGGCCTCGGCGGACTCTTCTTCGACACCGCCGCCACCGCCTACCTCCCGGCCCTGCTGGGCCGCGACGCCGCCCTGCTGGAGCGCGCCAACTCCCGCATGCGCGGCACCCAGACCGCCGCCGCCGGCTTCGCCGGCCCGCCCGCGGGCAGCGCCCTGCTCGCCCTCGGCCGCTCGGTGCCGCTGCTCGCCGACGCGCTCTCGTTCGCGCTCTCCGCCGCGCTGGTGCGCTCGCTGCCCGCCGTGCCCCGGCCCGCGCCCGAGGCCCGCGAGTCACTGCTGAAGCAGGCCCGGGCCGGAGCCTCCTACGTCTTCCGGGACCGCCTGCTGCTCGGCCTCGCGCTGCGCCCCGCCGTCGGGAACGTCGCCTTCCTCGCCATGGAGACCGTGCTCGCCCTCTTCGCCCACGACCGCCTCGGCGTCGGCACCTCTGGCTTCGGCCTGCTCCTCACCGCGGAGGCCGTCGGCGGCCTGTTCGGCGCGGGCTTCGCCTCCTTCCTCGGCCGACGCCTCGGCACCGGCACCGCCCTGACCTGCACCGCCACGGTCGAGGGCCTCGCGATCCTGGCCGTCGCCGCCGCCCCGAACCCTTATGTCGCCGGCCTCGGCCTGGCCGTCTGCGGCGCGGGCATCGGCGCCACGATGGTGCTCGCCCCGTCGCTCCGTCAGGCGATCGTCCCCGCCCACCTGATGGGCCGGGTCGCCTCCACCTCCCGGATGCTCGCCATGTGCGCGGCCCCCTTCGGCGCCTTCCTCGGCGGCTGGCTGGCCACCGCCTACGACGTCCGCACCCCGATCTTCGTCGCGGCCGGCCTGCTGCTCACCATGACCGTGGTCACCGCGACCATGACCAGCAACCGCCGCGTCGAGGCGGCCCTGCAGGCCGCCGCCTCGGCGGAGGAGCCGCCCCGCCCGGCCGCGCTCGTCTGACGCCCCGTCCGCGCCCCGTCCGCGCCCCGTCCGCGCCCGGGCCTACGCCGGCCCGGGTTCCAGGACGAAGACCGGGATCACCCGGCCGGCCGTCCTCTCGTACTCGGCGTACGTCGGGAAGGCGGCCACGGCCCGCTCCCACCAGACGGCCTTCTCGGCCCCCGTGACCTCACGGGCCGTCATGCCGCGGCGCACCGGGCCGTCCTGGAGGTCCACCAGCGGGTTGGCCTTGAGGTTGTGGTACCAGACCGGATGCCGCGGGAAGCCACCCTTGGTGGCCACCGCCGCGTACCGCCCCTCGTGCTCCACCCGCATGAGCGGCACCTTGCGGATCCGGCCGCTGCGGGCACCGCGCATCGTGACGATGACGACCGGCAGGCCGGTGTCCCAGAGGGTGGTGCCCTCCGTGCCGCCCGAACCCTCGTACAGCTCCACCTGCTCGCGGATCCACCGGGCCGGGCTCGGGTCGTACTCGCCTTCGAGGGGCATCGCACCCTCCTCCATGTCGTACACGGACTACACCGGGACATTCCAACACGGGCCCGGCGTTAAACCGGCCACCGCCGCCCGAGCCTCGCCGGCCGCCCGGCATAACCCCTTTGACCTGCGGTTCTCCCTCGGCCACGATGCTCCGATGACAGTCGAGACCACTCTCCTGAAGGTCGACGCGGACCTCCGCGCCGGCCGGATACCCGTCGCCCGCCAACGCCTGCGCGGCCTGGTGGGCTCGTACCCCGCCGACCTCACGGCCCGCCGCCGCCTGGCCGAGGTCTACCGCCTGTACGGCGAGCCCGTCGAGGCCGGTCGCTGGGCCTACCTCGAAGCCGACCGCGACCCGGACGAGACGGCGGCCTTCGAGGCCCGCTACTCCGATCCGCTCGCCCGGATGGCGGCGGTCCGCTGGTACGGCTCCGAGCGGCTGGTCGAGACGGAGACCGCCCGCGCCCGGCTGGTCGGCCTCCGGGAGGCGGCCTCGGCGCACGCCGGCAGTCCGGTGTACTGGCACACCGTCGGGGACCACATCCTGCGGCGCGGTGGTGACGGTGCCGAGTCCGCTTCCGAGGACGACGGATGGCTGGGCTGCGTCGGTCTCGTCGCCGGTGCCCTGGTGCTCTTGGCCTTCGCGGTCCTGGGCGTCGTCACCTTCGTCCGCTGGCTGCTCTGACGGCGGAAGTCAGCGGGTCAGCCCGTGGCGGACGTACTCGGGCCCGGCCGGGCCGAGTTCGATGGTGTTCTCGTCCATGCCGTTGGCGATTCGCAGGAAGCCGTCGGCGAAGGCGAACTCCACCGTCACCGATCCTGCGGCCAGGTCGTGCTTCGACGGCCGCCACTGAAGGAGCGTCACCTCCCGCAGCTCCTGTCCGAGGAGCGGCGCGAGGTGCTCGTCACGTCGCGACCACTCGGGCGTGAACCCGGAGTCCTCCCAGCCCGTGATGGCCGCCGTGGTGTCGATCGTGTCCCAGCCGATCGACAGCTCGTCGAACTTCCAGTGGCAGACCTCCACCCGGACCCCGTCGAAGTCCAGTACCACCGGACAGTCGGCGAACCACTCCCCGTCCTCGGCGAACCGCACCACCGCGAACCCCGTCAGCCGCCTGCCGGCCAGCGCCGCCAGCCGCGCCCCGTGCGCCCGCCGAACCGCGTCGACCCCGACCAGGAACGACGGCTCGAAACCGGCGATGCCCATCCTCACGGCGTGTGAACCTCTCCGTCGAGGATGACGACCTCCAGGGTGCGGGGGCCGTGGACGCCCTCGACGCGGTCGAGTTCGATGTCGCTGGTGGCGGAGGGGCCGGAGATCCAAGTGAGGGGGCGGGTGGGGTCGAGGAGGGGGAGGGCGGCCGGGACGGAGGGGACGATCTGGGGCGGGCGGACGACGCAGATGTGGTGGTCGGGGACGAGGGTGAGGGCGCGGCGGCCCTGGCCGGGGCCGGTGTCGAGGACCAGGGTGCCGGTTTCGGCGATGGCGAGGGCGCAGGTGGTGACGACGCTGTCCACCGTGTCCAGGTGTTGCGGGGTCAGTTCGTCGGTGCCGTCGTGGAGTCGGGCCGCGTCGGTGGCGGAGAGCCACGCGTCGGGCAGCCCGGCGGGGACGGCCACCGTCCGCGCGCCGCGGTCGGCGAGCAGGCGGCCGATCAGGGCGGGGAGTTCGGCCTCGGTGCAGCGGTGGACCGAGGCTCGGTAGTCGCTCAGGTTGGCGCCCAACAGGCCCAACAGGTCGGTCCCCGGGGCCAGATGGGAGGACCGGTAGCCGCGCCGGACGGGACCGGGGTCGTCGTCGCCCGGCCGGTCGGCGAGGGCGGCCCGGATCCGGGCCAGCACCGTGTCACGCGAACCGCTCATCACTGCTCACCCTTCCCGCGCTCGGCCCACCACACCCGGAACGGTTCCGCCGGTACCGGCGGGAGGTCCCGCTCCTCGCTCCACGCCCCGACCGCCCCCGGCAGCGGCAACCGCCGCGGATGCACCGCCCGCGTGGCCGAGGCGGCCCGCTCGGCGGCGCTCAACACGGCCGGGTGGTCGAGCAGCCAGCTGGCCGCCCGCATCGCCACCCGCTCGACCCGGTGTGCCGGCCCCTCCTCCACCGCCCGCTCCCGCAGGTGCACCAGGACCTCGGGGATGTCGATCGCCACCGGGCAGACCTCGTAGCAGGCCCCGCACAGCGAGGAGGCGAACGGCAGTGAGGCCTCCAACTCACCTCCGACACCCGCCAGTTGCGGCACCAGGATGGCCCCGATCGGCCCGGGGTAGGCCGAGCCGTACGCATGGCCCCCGGCCCGCTCGTACACCGGGCAGACGTTGAGGCAGGCGGAGCAGCGGATGCAGCGCAGGGCCTGGCGGCCGACCTCGTCGGCGAGGGTGTCGGTGCGGCCGTTGTCGAGGAGGACGAGGTGGAAGTCGGCGGGGCCGTCGCCCGCCGAGGTGCCGGTCCACATCGAGGTGTAGGGGTTCATCCGCTCGGCGGTGGAGGAGCGCGGCAGGAGTTGGAGGAAGACCTCCAGGTCCTGCCAGCTGGGCACCACCTTCTCGATCCCGACCACCGAGATCAGCGTCTCGGGGAGGGTGAGGCACATCCGCCCGTTGCCCTCGGATTCGAGCACCACCAGGGTGCCGGTCTCGGCCACCATGAAGTTGGCTCCCGAGACGGCCACCTTGGCGGTGAGGAACTTCTCCCGCAGGTGCAGCCGCGCCGCCTCGGCCAGGGCGGCGGGCTCGTCGGTGAGCCCCTCCGGGGCAGGGCGGCCCCAGGAGGCCATCCGGTCCGCGAAGACCTGCCGGATCTCGGCACGGTTGCGGTGGATGGCGGGCACCAGGATGTGCGAGGGCCGGTCGTCGCCCAACTGCACGATGAGCTCGGCGAGATCGGTCTCGTAGGCGGTGATGCCCTCGGCGGCGAGGTGCTCGTTGAGGCCGATCTCCTGGGTGGCCATCGACTTGACCTTGACGACCTCGGTCTCGCCGGTGGCCCGCACCAGCTCCGCCACGATCCGGTTGGCCTCGGCCGCGTCCGCCGCCCAGTGCACGGTGCCGCCCGCCGCCGTCACGGCGGCCTCCAGCTGCACCAGGTACCGGTCCAGGTGGCGCAGCGTCCGGTCCTTGATCTCCTTCCCGGCGGCCCGCAGCTCCTCCCAGTCGTCCAACTCCGCGACGGCGGTGGCCCGTCGGTCGCGGATGGTGTGGGTGGCGTGCCGCAGGTTGGCGCGCAGCCGCTCGTCCCGGACGGCGGTGCGGGCCGCCTCGGGGAAGGCGGGCATGCCGAGGAAGGTGCCGCTCATCGCCCGTCCTCCTCGCCGGTGCTCGCCAGGATCTCGGCCAGGTGCACCGTCCGTACGGCGGTGCCTCCTCGGCGGGAGAGCAGGCCGTCCAGGTGCAGCAGGCAGGAGTTGTCCGCCCCGCAGAGGTAACGGGCGCCGCCGGCAGCGGCGTTGGCGAGCTTGTCCCGTCCCATCGCCACCGAGACGTCCGGGTTCTTCACGGCGAAGGTGCCGCCGAAGCCGCAGCACTCCTCCGCCCCCGGCAGCTCCCGCAGCTCCAACCCCCGGACCGCCCGCAGCAGTCGCAGCGGCCGGTCGCCGAGGCCGAGCATCCGCAGGCCGTGGCAGGACGGGTGGTAGGAGACGGTGTGCGGGAAGCAGGCGCCGACGTCCTCCACCTTCAGCACGTCCACCAGGAACTCGGTCAGCTCGTACACCCGGGGTACCAACTCCTCCACCGCCGGGCCCAGTTCGCGGCCCTCGGCGGCTGCCTTGGCGGCGATCCGGGGGTAGTGCCCGCGGACCATCGCCGCGCACGACCCGGACGGCGTCACCACGTGGTCGTAGCCGGCGAACTCGCGGGCCATCCGCCGTACCAGCGGCTCGGCCTCCCGCCGGTAGCCGGAGTTGTACTGCGGCTGACCGCAGCAGCTCTGCCCGGCCGGGAAGTCGACCTCGACGCCGAGCCGTTCGAGCAGTGTGACGACGGCCCGGCCGGTCTCCGGGCGGAGCGCGTCGTTCACGCAGGTGACGAAGAGTGCGACGCGCATGGCGGCGGCTCCCTCCTTCGGTCGTGGTCCCTCTGACGCTGGATCATGCCAGTTCGCCCGGCACCGTGGGGGGACGGTGCCGGGCGAACCGGGAGGGGGAGGGACAGTCAGCGGGCCCGGAAGGTCCGGAGCCGCAGGCTGTTGCCGACCACGAAGACCGAGGAGAAGGCCATGGCCCCGCCCGCGATCATCGGGTTGAGGAGTCCGGCGGCGGCCAGCGGGATGGCGGCGACGTTGTAGGCGAAGGCCCAGAAGAGGTTGCCCTTGATGGTGGCGAGGGTGCGGCGGGAGAGGCGGATGGCGTCGGCGGCGGAGCGCAGGTCGCCGCGGACCAGGGTGAGGTCGCCGGCTTCGATGGCGGCGTCGGTGCCGGTGCCCATGGCGAGGCCGAGGTCGGCTTGGGCGAGGGCGGCGGCGTCGTTGACGCCGTCGCCGACCATGGCGACCGAGTGGCCCTCCGCCTGGAGCCGGCGGACGGTCTCCACCTTCTCCTGCGGCAGTACCTCGGCGATGACGTCCTGGGCGTCGATGCCGACCTCGGCGGCGACGGCCTTCGCGGCGGCGGTGTTGTCGCCGGTGAGCAGGACCGGCCGCAGGCCGAGGGCGCGCAGGCGGGTGATGGCTTCGGCGCTGGTGGGCTTGACGGCGTCGGCGACCACCAGGACGGCACGGGCCCGGCCGTCCCAGCCGACCGCGATGGCGGTGCGTCCGGCGGCCTCGGCCGCGGCCTTGGCCTCGGCCAGCTCCGGGGTCAGGTACTGCGACCAGGAGGTGAGCAGCTGCTCCCGTCCGGCGACCACCGCGTGGCCGTCCACCACGCCCTGCACCCCGAGGCCCGGTACGTTCTCGAAGCCTTCGACGGGGGGCAGGGTGCCGAGGCGGTCGGTGGCGGCGGCCGCTACGGCGGCGGCGATGGGGTGTTCGGAGGCGTGCTCCAGGGCGCCGGCCAGGCGCAGGGTCTGCTCCTCGGAGACGCCGTCGGCGGTGTGGACGGCGAGCAGGGTCATCTTGCCGGTGGTGACGGTGCCGGTCTTGTCGAGGACGATGGTGTCGACCTTGCGGGTGGTCTCCAGGACCTCGGGGCCCTTGATGAGGATGCCGAGCTGCGCGCCGCGGCCGGTGCCGACCATCAGGGCGGTGGGGGTGGCCAGGCCGAGGGCGCAGGGGCAGGCGATGATCAGTACCGCCACGGCGGCGGTGAAGGCGGCCGTCCAGCCCTCGCCGGTGGCGAGCCAGAAGACCAGGGTGGCCAGGGCCAGGGTGATGACGACGGGGACGAAGACCCCGGAGATGCGGTCGGCGAGGCGCTGGGCGGCGGCCTTGCCGTTCTGCGCGTCCTCCACCAGCTTGGCCATCCGGGCGAGTTGGGTGTCGGCGCCGATCCGGGTGGCGCGGACCACCAGGCGGCCGCCGGCGTTGACGGTGGCTCCGGTGACGGCGTCGCCGGCCCCGACCTCGACGGGGACGGACTCGCCGGTGAGCATCGAGGCGTCGACGGCGGAGGAGCCCTGCTCGACCACCCCGTCGGTGGCGATCTTCTCGCCGGGGCGGACCACGAACAGGTCGCCGACGGCCAGTTGGGCGGTCGGCACCCGGACCTCGGCGCCGTCGCGCAGCACGGTGACGTCCTTGGCCCCGAGGTGCAGCAGGGCCTTCAGCGCCGCGCCGGCCGTCCGCTTCGACTTCGCCTCGAAGTAGCGCCCGGCCAGGATGAAGGCGGTGACGCCGGCCGCCGCCTCCAGGTAGATGTTCGACGAGCCGTCGGAGCGGGCGATGGTGAGCTCGAAGCCGTGCCGCATCCCCGGCATCCCCGCGTGCCCGAAGAACAGGGCCCAGAGCGACCAGAGGAATGCGGCGCCGGTGCCGAGCGAGACCAGGGTGTCCATGGTCGCGGCGCCGTGCTTGGCGTTGGTCCACGCGGCCCGGTGGAACGGCCAGGCGGCGTACGTCACCACCGGCGCGGCCAGGGTGAGGGAGAGCCACTGCCAGTTGTCGAACTGCAGCGCCGGGATCATCGCCATCGCGATCACCGGCAGGCTGAGCACCACCGAGGTGACCAGCCGCTGCCGCAGTGGAGCCAGGGCGTCCGGCTCCCCGGCGGTGCCGGTCTCCGGCTCGGCGTCCACCGGCCGGGGGACGGCGGCGGTGTAGCCGGTGGCCTCGACGGTGGCGATCAGGTCGGCGACCTGCACCGAGTCGGCGGCGAAGGACACCTTCGCCTTCTCGGTGGCGTAGTTGACGATGGCTTCGACGCCGTCCATCCGGTTCAGCTTCTTCTCGACCCGGGCCGCGCACGACGCACAGGTCATGCCGCCGATCTCGAGTTCCACCTCGTGGGAGGCGGGTGCCTGCGTGCTCATGTGTGCTCCTCGCTGGGTCGTGAAGGCTTTCGGAAGAGGGGCGGACCCTCAGGCGCGGCCGGTGAGTTGGTAACCGGCCTCGTCGACGGCGGCGCGCACGGCCGCGTCCTCGGGCTCGCCCTCGGAGGCGACGGTGACCAGGCCGGCCGTGACGTCGACGGTGACGGAGGTGACGCCCGGGAGGGCGGAGACGGCGGCGCCGACCGACTTCTCGCAGTGGCCGCAGGTCATCCCGGCGACGGCGTAGACGGTGCTCACGGTCGCGGCACTCGCGGGGGCCTCGATGGTGAGGGTGGTCGAGCAGGTGCCGGTGGTGGAGCAGCAGGACATGGCGTTCTCCCCTTGATGGTCCGTCAGATACCCATGGGGGGTATCTCCTTGTGCAGATATTTATACCCCTGGGGGGTACCTGGCGCAAGGGGTGCCCGACGGATCGTCAGCCGACCGGCGGCGTGTTCGCGCGGGGCGGGGGAGGAACGCGGTGCTACGTTCGCAGCACGAGTCGCACCGGGACGTGAGGCAGTGGACCGACCAGACGACGCCGACCTCGACCGGGTCACCTCCTTCCTGCGGCAACTGACCGAGCTGCTGCTCGACACCAGCGGCGAGGGCGCCGAACTGATCGGGCGTCACCTGCGGTCCACCGCCGAGGTACTGGGGGCCGAGACGGAGATGCTCCTCGTGCCGGACGGGGCCACCCTCACGGTCACGGTCCGCGGACGGGCCAGGACCGTCACCGTCCAGGGCGTCCCCGAGGTGTTCCGGCTCGACCGGCTCACCGCGCTCAAGCCGCTCCTCGCCGACCTGGCCCAGGGCCGCACGGACCTCACGCAGGCCGAGCGGCGACTGGAGCGGATCCGGAACTCCCCGGCGCCCTACCCCTGGTGGCTCAAGCTGCTCGGCATCGTGCTGTTCTCGGTCGGCTTCGCCCCGCTGATGCAGCCGACCTGGTACGAGATCGGCACGACCGCCGCCCTCAGCGCCGTCGTCGCCGCCCTCGCGGTCGCGGCCGACCGGAGGCCACGGCTCACCAAGGTCCTGCCGCTGGTGGTGTCGGTGACCGTCTCCGTGCTCACCCTGGAACTGTTCGCCGACGACCCGGCCCGTGGCGGCCCCGTCCTGCTGATGCTCCCGGCGCTGTTCTTCTTCGTCCCCGGCGACTACCTCAGCGCGGCCTCGGCAGAGCTCGCCGCCGGCCTCGTCACCACCGGTGCCGTCCGCCTGGTCTACTCGGCCTTCCTGCTGCTGCAGTTGTACGTCGGCGTGCTGATCGGCGTCCTCGTCACCGGAACCCCGACCCGGGCCCTGTTCGACCAGGCGGCCACCTCCGACCTGCCGCGCTGGTCGCTGTTCCTCAGCTGGATCGTCTTCACCGTCGGTACCGTGCTCGCCTTCGCGGTCCCGCTGCGCCTCCTGGGGGTGCTGCTGCTCCTCGTCTACCTGACCGTCGGAGTGCAGTCGCTCGTCACGGGACTGATCGGCGAGGTCGGCGGCACGTTCGTCGCCGCCACCGTCCTCGCCGTGGTGGCCACGGTCCTGGCCCGCTCACCGCGGCACCCGCCCCGGCTCGTGCTGCTGCTCCCGGGCTTCTTCACCCTCACCGTCGGCTCGCTCGGCATGCGCGGCCTCACCACGCTGGCCGGCGGTTACGTGATCGAGGGGTTCCAGGACCTGCTCAAGCTGGTGACCATTGTCGTCAGCATCGCCGTCGGCATGGTCCTCGGCGCCGCCCTGGCCGCTCCCGACCGGCCTCGGTCGCGCCCGCTGTGACGCTCCGACGGGTGCCGGCCCCGCCCGCTCCCCGTCGGAGCGTCAGAGCGGGCGGGCCCGTGCTACTGCCCCGGGTGCGCGAGGAGCGCCTCGCCGAGCCATCCGAAGACCGGCCCCAGCCCCTCCGGGACGGGCCAGCCGTTGACGGTGGCCAGCAGGTGCCAGTACCGCTCCGCCCGGGGATCGCCCGCGACCTCCAGCCGGTGCAGCAGCCAGCGCCGCAGCTCCGCGTCGTCGGCCCGGCCGAAGGTCTGCGCGTAACGGGCCGTCAGGCGGTCCAGCACGGCGGCCCCTTGCACCGAGGCCGGGGCCGTACCGGCCGCCAGCGCCCGGCCGACCTCCTCGCGCACGGTCTCGGTGAGCTCGTGGTGCAGCCCCGTGTCATCGCCCCGGGCGCGTTCGGCGGCCTGGTACTCGGCCATCCTGCGCACGGACGCCCGGAACTCCGGGTCCCGGGTGAGCTCGGCCAGCTCCACCCAGGCCTCGACCTGCGCGGGTGCGGGGTCCTCCGGCAGCACCGGCGCCGCCGCGCGCATCATCGCGACGAGCTCCGGGTTGGCGTCGTAGCGGCCGAAGGTGTCGTCGATGAACTCGGCCACCAGGCGCTCGCGTTCCTCGTCGGTCAGTTTCGCCAGTCGGTGCATCAGGGTCATCTCCTCGGTGGTGGAGCCTCGTTCGGCCACCGCGCGCAGCACGGCACGTCGCAGGTGGAGCGTGCGGATCTGCACCTCCAGCGCATCGGCGTGCGCGGCCGCCACCTCGGACACCGACACCTCCCGGTCCAGCACCCGCCGGACGACGGCGAGTTCGACCCCGAGGTCGCGCAGGGTGCGCACCAGGTCCAGGCGGGCGAGGGCGCCGACGTCGTACAGCCGGTAGCCGGACGGACTGCGGTCCGTCGGCGGCACGATCCCCGCGTCCGAGTAGAACCTGATGGTCTTGACCGTCAGCCCGGTCCGCCGGGCCAGGTCCCCGATCGTGAAGAGCGCGTCGCCGTCCATGCCCCCACCCTCCCGTCTCCCCCCACTGGAGACTCAAGCGCCTTCGCCCCGGGGCCTGTCGGCGGCCCCTGAGAAGACCCCTATTCACCCACAGGAGTCGACCGCCCCGGCAACGGCTAGGCTCGCGGCCATGGAGTTCGCTGCTGGAGTTCCCTCCGCTTGGCACGTGACGTTGCGGAGCGGCGCATTGATCGAACTGTGGGCCGACGCCTACGCCATGGAGAAGGACGCTTACGTCTTCTCGATCCTGCTCCGAGCGGCGGCAGCCGAGCAGGCCGAGTTCGAGGTGACCGCGAGAACCCCCACCGATCCCGATCGGATCGCCATCGCGGTCGCCCGCCTCCCCCGCAGGGAGGTCCGGCAACTGCACACCGCTGCCGAGCGTGCCGTGGACGGGCTCTGCGTCTGCCCGCCTGAGGAGTCCGGCCCCTGAGGGATGCCGAGGCTGCTCCTCGTTACGGCGGCCGGTTCGCGCGAACCGTTCAGGCGGGGCGGACGGTGCGCGGGCCGGCCACCTCCGCGCCCAAGGACGTGACCCGGATGCGGAGCTCCCGGTCGGCGGTGACGACCAGGCAGGCGCGCTCCGGATCGGCGGACCGAGCCGCGCCGACCAACTCGACGATGCGGTCGTCGCCGCTCCCCAGGGCCTCGACCCCCTGTACCCGAGGGATCCCGGCCACCCTGCGAGCAGCCCCCTCCACGACCAGCACCACATCCGGTCGGCCGCCGTGCCACGGGCCCGGAACGCGATCCGGGGGCAGCACCAACCCGTGCTCCGCGACCGGGACCAACGTGTCCCGCAGCCGCTCCGCAGCACCCCGCCGGTCACGCCACCAGCCGTCCGGCACCGAACCCACCACGTTCGCGGCGTCCACCACGAGGAGCGGCAGTGGCTGTGCGCTGACCTCCACGATGTCCGTATCCATGACCAGCAAGCCTGCCACGGGCACCAGGGCAGGGTGCGACTGTGGGGCGGGGGTTCGCGCTGTCGGGGGTCGAGGTGAGCCTCCGCCCATGAACTCCGAGCTCCTGGACGGCGTCGGGACCCCGCAGGCCGCCCGGGACGCGTTCCTCGTGGCCGCCGAGCACTTCGCGTTCTGCCCCGACAACATCTGGCAGGGCCACCACCCCACCACCCTGGCCGGCTACGCGGAACGGCTCGCGCTCAGCCGCAGTTGGGACTTCTGGTGGGACTGAAGGGCCCCGTCGAGCCCCGGCAGTGCGGGCCCGGGCACCACAAAACCCGTGGTTGCGAGCCATGGTCATCGGTATGGTCCGGTCACGAAAGAGTGGAGGGTGGGACGGTGCGGCCGTTGTTGATGGTGGATGTGGACGGGCCGTTGAACCCGTTCGCGGCGAAGCCGTACCGGCGGCCCGAGGGGTACGGGACGCACCGGTTGACCACGCCGCGGTGGGAGGCGATGGAGCGGCGGCGGTTGCGTGAGTACGGGCTGCCCAACAAACGGGTGAAGCCGCTGCGGGTCTGGCTCAACGAGGACCACGGGGCGGCGCTCACCGGGCTCCCGTTCGACCTCGTCTGGGCGACGACCTGGGAGGAGGAGGCGAACGCCTTCATCGCGCCGCTCCTCGGCCTGCCCCAACTGCCGGTCGTCGTCTGGTCGGAGCCCCGCCCCGAACCCGGGGGCGGGGTGTTCTGGAAGACGCCGGAGATCGTGGCCTGGGCCCAGGGGCGTCCGTTCGCGTGGGTCGACGACCTGATCACGGAGGCGGACCGGGCCTGGGTCCGGGCCCACCACCCGGGCCCGGCGTTGCTGTACCACGTCGACCCGAGGACCGGTCTGACGCCGGACGACTTCGCCCGCCTGGCCGACTGGGCGGAGCAGCTGGGCCGGGAGGCCTGACGGTGGCTCAGGCCGGCAGACCCGCCGCGTAGAGCTCGATCGCGGCCTGCTGGTACTCGGCCAGCCCGGGAGCGATCGCCTCGTGCGCGGCGCGCCACTCGGGCTGCCGCACGCAGGCCCGCCCCATGGCACGGAACTCGTCCGCCGAAACCGGGTGGAGCGACGTCAGGGAGCGGAACTGCGCGTCGACTTCGGCCTGCACCGCCCCGTCGGCCACCGGGACACCGCTCACCATCAGTTCGGCGAGCCGGATCATCACGGCCGTGCGCTCCCGCTGGCCCCGCTCGACCTCGGCGAGGTCCATGCCGTCGGTCCGGCGCGCGGTCGCCTCGGCGAGTTCGGGGAAGTCGCCCAGCCCGTCCTGGTAGCGGGCGGGGTGGATGCCTTCGAAGAGGTTCTCCGGGCGGTTGATGGTCATGGGGCTGCCGTCCTCTCTGGAGCGTTCCAGGTCGGCGAGGGTGCGGGCGACGGTGGCGGCCAGCGCGTCGAGCCGGTCGCGTTCGGCCAGGAGGCGACGGTGGTGGCCGCGCAGGGCTTCCACCTCGTCGACCTGCTCGCCGACGATCCGGCCGATCTCCGGGAGGCCGAGGCCGAGCGTCCGCAGCACGAGGATCTGTTGCAGCCGCAGGAGCTGCCCCTCCCCGTAGTGGCGGTGCCCGTTGGCGGCGATCCGGGCCGGCGGGAGCAGGCCGATCTCGTCGTAGTGCCGGAGCGTCCGGGCGGTCACGCCCGACAGTCGGGCGACCTCCGCGATCGGCAGGTCCATCGCCCCTCCTCACCGGGCCGGTCCGTCCGGCCCTGGTCACGACTGTAGGAGCTGCCGCAGCGTCAACTTCAAGCCCCGATTCGGCGTGGGCACCACGCACGACGAGTCGGGCGCCGCCCAGCCGCCGGCGACCGGCGACCGGCGACCGGGACCGGGGACCGGGGACCGACGGGAAGTCCGACCGGGCAGTGGACGTACTCCCGGGACGCCCCGGACGTTGCGGACCTGGCCGGAAGGGGTCGTTGAGATCCGCCTTCGGCGGCCTCCGGTGCAGTTGCCGCTGCGCTGCGAGCGCAGTCGTCGGTGCCCCGCCGGGGCAGTCTCCGCTGCCCCACGAGCGCGGTCACGCTGTCTCGCCGGGCCGGCCCGGGTGGTGCGGTGTGAGCCGGAGGAGAGGGTCGCCGAGGATGAAACGGTGTCCTTCCCAGGGGAGTTGGCCACCTCCGAAGACACGTGAGGCCGTCCGTACGGTGGGGTCCGCTGCCGGTCCGGCGGAGTGCCGTGGGGCGAAACGCCTTGCGCCGCAACGGGGTTCGCGCACGGTGGCCGAATCGGCCATTCCCGTTCCGGCCACCGTGGTCTGGACCAGTGGCGGCTAGGTTGGCCGTGACAAGGAGAGGCGGCCGCCGGCCAGCCGGTGCCGCCCTGGCGAAAGGTGCCCGACATGCAGGTGAGCGTCGACCGGGAGCGCTGCTGTAGCTCCGGCATGTGCGTGACGAACGCCCCCGCGGTCTTCGAGCAGGACGACCGGGACGCTCTCGTGAGGCTCCGTCAGGCCGTCCTGCTGCCGGAGCAGTTCGGCGACGTCAGGCTCGCCTCCGAGCTCTGCCCGGGCCGGGCGATCACCGTCACCGGGGACGAGCCCGCGCGGACCGGGGCCTGACGGACCCCCGCCTCGGCCCCGCGGGCCGCGCCGGGAACCTTCCCGGGCCCCGAACCCCCACGAGAACATCCGCGACGTGAGGAGACCCCCGCTGTGACCACCGCACCCACCACCCCCGTCCTTCCGCTGCCGGCCCCGCACTCCGGCGGCTGCCCGTTCGGCCCGCCGCCCGCGTACCCCGAGGCCGCCGCCACCGGGCCGGTGACCAGGGCGAAGCTGCCCGACGGCGACCTCTGCTGGCTGGTCACCGGCTACGACGAGGTCCGCACCGTGCTGTCCGACCGCCGGTTCAGTGCCGACATACGCCACCCGACCTTCCCGCTGCTGATCGCCGGCGCTCGCGAGCTGATCACCGACAACCCGGACTTCCTGCGGCTGGACGACCCCGAGCACGCCCGCCAGCGCCGCATGATCACCGGGGAGTTCCTGGTCAAGCGGGTGGAGGCGCTGCGCCCGGAGATCCAGCGGATCGTGGACGGGGCGCTGGACCGGATGACCGCGGGCCGGACCACGGCCGACCTGGTCACCGACTTCGCACTGCCGGTGCCCTCGCTGGTGATCTGCCTGCTGCTCGGCGTGCCGTACGAGGACCACGAACGCTTCCAGGGCCTGAGCCGCACGATGGTCAGCCGGGAGGCCACCGTGGAGCAGCTCCGGGTGGCCCAGGAGGAGGTCCGGGACTACCTCCGCGTCCTGACGGACCGCAAGCGCGCACACCCGGAGGACGATGCCCTCAGCCGACTCGCGGCGCGGGACGACCTGACCCCGGACGACGTGGCCGGCATGGGCGTGCTGCTGCTGATCGCCGGGCACGACACGACCGCGAGCATGATCTCGCTGGCGACCGCGCTGCTGCTGGACCACCCCGAGCAGATCCCCGGCCTGGCCGATCCGGCCACCCTGCCGGGCGCGGTGGAGGAGCTGTTGCGGCTGCTGACCATCGTGCACACCGGCCTGCCCCGGGTGGCGCTGGAGGACGTGGAGCTGGGCGGCGTCACCGTCCGGGCCGGGGAGGGCGTGATGGCGCTGCTCTCCACCGCCAACCGGGACGAGACGGTGTTCGGTGGCGCCGGTCATCGGGCGACGGACGAGCTGGACCTCTACCGGGACGCCCGGCGGCAGTTGGCGTTCGGCTTCGGCGTGCACCAGTGCCTGGGCCAGCCGCTGGCCCGCGCCGAACTCCAGATCGCGCTGGAGACGCTGTTCCGCCGGCTGCCGGGGCTGCGGCTGGCCGGCGAGCGTGAGTTCCGTACCGACTCGTTCATCTACGGGATGCGGTCGCTGCCCGTGACCTGGTGAGCGGGGCCTGACGGAGAGCACTGGAGTACCGGCCCGCCCGTCACGACGTTTCCGCACGGCAGGCGGGCCAGGGCGGGTCGGAGCCGGTCGAGCCACGGCTTGGCCGGCTTGGCCCGGCGGCTCCTGGTGTTGGAGATCCACACGCGGAGCCGCACCACGGAAGTGCCGACGCGGCTGTGCGAGGGGCCGGCCCTGGTCATCCGGTGACGGGCAGGCACTCGGCGAGCAGGGCGAGGACGTCACGCCAGGCCCGCTCGGCGTGCCGTGGGTGGTGGCCGACGCCGGCGGGTGTGGGGTGGTCGACCGTCGGGTGGTGGAAGGCGTGGAGCGCTCCTCCGTAGACCGTCAGGCGCCAGTCGACGCCTGCGGCCTGCATCTCCGCGGTGAAGGCCTCCCGCTGCGCGGGCGGCATGATCGGGTCCTCCGAGCCGACCCCCGCCCACACCGGGCAGCGGATGCGGGCCGCCTCGCCCGGCCGGCCCGTGGTCAGTGCGTTGACGGTCCCGATCGCACGCAGGTCGACGCCGGCCCGACCGAGTTCCAGCGCGATCGCGCCGCCGGTGCCGTAGCCGATGGCGGCGGTCCGGTCGGGGTCGGCCCGTGGTTCGGCGCGCAGCACGTCGAGCGCGGCGCGTCCGACGGCCCGCATGCGGTCGGGATCGGCCAGCAGCGGCAGGCAGCGGGCCAGCATGGCCTCCGGGTCCTCCAGGTAGCGTCCGCCGTGGAGGTCGAAGGCCAGTGCCACGTAGCCCAGTTCGGCGAGGGCATCGGCTCTCCGGCGCTCGACGTCACTGAGCCCCATCCCCTCGGGGCCGATCAGTACGGCGGGCCGGCGTGAGGTGCCGGCCGGGAGCGCGAGGTGTCCGGTCATCGTCAGGTCGTCGGCCGGGTATTCGACCGTGTGGGTGGTGACTGCCGTCATGGGACGGGACCGTAGTCGTGGTTTCGGCGGTCCGCAGCGGTGTTCACCGACGGCAGACAGCGGTCCGTCCGGCCGCCACCGACCTGACGGACGGTCAGGAGGCGCGGCGGTAGGTGGTGACGGTGACCGACAAGGGGGTGTCCTCGGCACCGGAGTCGGTGACGCGGACCAGGGCGAGGTCGGCGCCGTCGCGGGAGCGGAGGCAGAAGCCGCGGCCGTCCTGGACGGTGCCGAGCGGGACCGAGGAGACCGGGGCGGCGGACAACCCCCGGATGCAGTCGGGGAGTTGGAGCTCGCTGGTGGGGGAGACGTAGGCGGTGGCGCCGTCGGGGAGGGTGAGGTCGTCGCCGTGGCGGCCGAGGTACCAGGGGGAGACGTCCTGCGGGGTGACCTTGCCCGCGCGGAGGTCGAACTCGTAGGAGGAGTCCGGGGATCTGAGCGCCAGGTCGGTCCGGACCGGGGCGTAGCCAGGGGTGGGCGTCGCGCTGGGAGAGGGGGAGGAGGAGGGGGACGGCGAGGGCGACGAGGGCCCGGAGGCCGACGGGGCGGGGCCGACCGCCTCGGCCTCGGAGTCGTCGAAGTCGTACGGGTCCAGCAGGAGGAAGCCGCCGACGGCGCCGATCAGCAGCGCGCCCGTGACGACCGCCACCCGGACGGCGATCCGGCGTCCTCCCCGCCTCCCGGTGGGGACGGGAGTCGACGGGGGCTCGGCCAGGCGGGTGGCGGCCTCCGGCGCGGCTGCCGCGGGCGGGAGCAGCGCCGTCGCGAGGGAGGAGGCGGCGGCGGTCGGTGCCGGGGTGGGCGGGAGTTCGCCGTGGCCGACAAGGGCGGAGCTCACCGCCTCCGGCAACCAGCCGTCGGTGAAACGGAGTTCGCCCCCCACCGCCGGGTGGCTGCGGACGTAGTCGATGAGCTGCGCGGTGGTGGGCCGGTCGGCCGGGTCCTTGGCGAGGCAGTGGCGGGCCGGTTCGAGGAGGGAGGGCGGGAGGCGGTCGAGGTCGGGTTCCTCGTGGACGGCGCGGTAGAGGGAGCCGGCCTCGGGGCCGAAGCCGAAGGGGAGGGTGCCGGAGCCGATGAAGGCGGTCAGGGCGCCGAGGGCGAAGACGTCGGTGGCCGGGGTGGCGGTCCGGCCCAGGGCCTGTTCGGGGGCCATGAAGCCGGGGGAGCCGATCCGCAGGCCGGTGCTGGTGAGGGGGAGGGCGTCGGCGGCGCGGGCGATGCCGAAGTCGATGACGCGAGGGCCGTCGGCGGCGAGCAGGACGTTGCCGGGCTTGAGGTCGCGGTGGACGACCCCGGCGGCGTGGACGGCCTGGAGGGCCTCGGCGATGCCGGCCAGCAGCAGGAGGCTGGTCCGTTCGGGCAACGGGCCGTGGCGGTGGACGACCTGGTGGAGGGAGGGGCCGGGGACGTAGGCGGTGGCGAGCCAGGGGAGCTCGGCGTCGGGGCCGGCGTCGACCACCTGGGCGGTGAAGAGGCCGTGGATGAGGCGGGCGCTGGCCACCTCCTGGGCGAAGCGGTGGCGGAACTGCGGGTCCTCGGCCAGCTCGGGGCGGACCACCTTGAGGGCGACGGGGCGTCCGCCGGGCGTGTAGGCGAGGTAGACCCGGCCCATGCCGCCCGCGCCGAGGCGGGCCCGGAGCCGGTAGCCGCCGACCTCGGCCGGGTCCTCGGGGGTGAGCGGTGTGAACGCGCCGGGGGCCTTGTTGCCGAAGAGGTCAGCGGTCATGGGGGCTCCCAGCAGGTCGGTGCAGGTGTGCAAGGGGGAGGTCTCGGAACGGCTCGGACTATACCCTGACCGGAATATCAGTCAGTATGGGTGGTGCGGCGGGGCTCGCGGGCTGATGGCGGTACGGGCCGCCGGCGGTACGGGTGGGCGGCGGTGTGCGGAAGGGGTACGGGTAGGGTGATCGCTTGTGGCAGACCGTAGAACCTCGATCATGGAAGCGGCCGCGCGGGTGATCGCCCGGCGCGGTGTCCGCGGGCTGCGGGTGGAGGAGCTCGCCACCGAGGCGGGCGTGTCCACCGCGCTCATCTACTACCACTTCAAGGACCGCGCGGGGATCCTCCGCGCGACGCTGGAGTTCATCAACGACCGGGCCGGCCGGTACACCACCGAACGGCTGGCCGACGAGCCGCCGCTGACGCCCCGTGGGGAGCTGGAGCAGACCCTGCTGCTCGAACTCCAGGACACGCCCGAGGTGCGGGAGAACAGCACGGCCTGGGGCGAGCTGCGCGCCAGTGCGGTCTTCGACCCGGACCTGCGCGAGGACCTCGCCCGGGCCACCCTGGGCTGGGTCCAGGAGGTGGCCGAGCTGATCGGCCGGGTGCGGCCGATGAACGGGGCCGCGGCCCTGGCCGCCTCCGCGGAGCGGCTGACCGCGATGGTCGAGGGGCTCAGCGTGCGCTGGCTGAGCGGCAGCCTGCCGCTGGAGCACGCGCGGGAGCTGATGGCGGGCGCGATCGACAGCGAACTGGAGCGGCTGCACCACTGAGTGGGAACGACGGGCCCCGGGGCGGTTTCCGAGCCGCCCCGGGGCCTTCTGCATGGCAGCTTCCTTGACTGAAAATTCAGTCAGTGCGAGAGTGAAGGCGCGGGGCCGGGCCGACAGGCCGGTGGTTCCGTGCAATTCTCGAGATGGAGATCCCATGAGTGACAGCCGGTCCTTCATCAGCCGCCTCTTCGGGGCGGCCCCCGCGTCGACGACTCCCGCGCCGACGGCCCACCGGTCCGCCGGGGAGCCGCCGCAGTGGTGGGTGGACCGGGACGACGTCCCGCACGCCCGGACCTGGATGTCCTGGCCCTCCCGCCGCTCCGTCTGGGGGCGCCGACTGCCGGGCGTCCAGCAGGACATCGCGCTGATCGCCCGGACGGTGGCCCGCTTCGAGCCGGTGGTGATGTGCGCGCCGGACGACTACAGCGTCCGGGAGGCGCGCGCCCTCTGCGGGCCCGCCGTCACCGTCACCGAGGAGATCCCGACCGACGACCTGTGGATGCGCGACACCGCACCGGTCTTCCGCCGCGACGGGCGCGGGCGGCTGGACGCCGTCGGCCTCAACTTCAACGGCTGGGGCAACAAGCAGACCCACCGGGACGACGCCGAGGTGGCCCGCGGGATCGCCGAGCACCTCCGACTCCCGTTCTCCTACGCCGAGTTCACGGGGGAGGGCGGCTCGGTGGAGACCGACGGCGACGGCACCGTGATGGCCACCGAGAGCAGCCTGGTGAACAAGAACCGCAACCGTGGCTGGAGCCGGGACGAGGTCGAGGAGGCCGTGCTCGACGTCTACGGCGCGGACAAGATGATCTGGGTGCCCGGCATCAAGGGCCGCGACATCACCGACGACCACATCGACGTCACCTCCCGGTTCGTCGCTCCCGGGGTCGTCCTGGTGCAGCTGCCGCCGGCCGACCGGAACGACGCCTGGGCCCGGGACGCCCGTGAGCAGTTCGACATCCTGTCCCGGGCCACCGACGCCCGCGGCCGCCGGCTCCGGGTCATCCGGGTCGACGGGCCGGACGAAGTCCGCTCCCGGGACTCCGAGTTCGTCGACTCCTACCTGAACTTCCACGTCGTCAACGGGGGCGTCATCACGGCCCAGTTCGGCGACCGCGCCAAGGACGAGGCCGCCCGGCGGACCCTCGCCGAATGCTTCCCCGGCCGCGAGGTGGTCCAGCTGGACGTGGACCGCCTGATGGCCGGGGGCGGCGGCATCCACTGCTCGACCATGCAGGAACCCCTGCCGTAGCCGATCCCACCACGAAGGCCGGCGCGCGCGGTGTCCCGCCACTCGCGACCCGCGTGCCGCCGTGCCGTACCACCACCCCACAGCAGAGCCGGAGTGATTCCGTGTCAGACCGCACCACGCCCTTCTCGCCCACCCGCCGCACGGTGCTGCGCGCCGCCGCCGGAGCGGGGCTGCTCACCCTGGGCGCCACCGCCTGCGGCGTGCTCGACGAGGAGGGGCCCGAGCCGCCCGCCTCCACCGAGCGGCCGCCGTCCCAGCCGACCCCGCCGGTGCGGCAGGAGGGCCGCCGGTTCGGGGCCGAGTGGGAGAGCCACGCCCGGACCTTCATGTCCTGGCCCGCCTCGACCGGGATCTGGGACGACCAACTCCCGGGCGTGCGCGCGGACATCGCGCGGCTGGCCCGGGCGGTGGCCGGGTACGAGCACGTGGTGATGTTCGCCCGCCCGAACCAGGTGGACGCCGCGCAGAACGCCTGCGGCAACGAGGTCGAGGTGGTGCCGCTCGCGGTGGACGACCTCTGGGCGCGGGACACCGTGCCGGTCTTCGTCGAGGAGGGCGGCCACGTCAAGGGCGTGGACTTCAACTTCAACGGCTGGGGCAACAAGCAGAAGGAGCACGGCAACGACTCCGCGCTGGCCGCCGCGGTGCTCGGCAAGTACGGCATCGAGCGGATCCGCACGCCGCTGGTCGGCGAGGGCGGCTCCTTCGAGACCGACGGCCAGGGCACCCTGATGGTGACCGAGAGCTCGGTGGTCAACGACAACCGGAACAAGGGGAAGAGCCGCGACCAGATCGAGGCCGAGCTCAAGCAGGCGCTGGGCGTCACCAAGGTGATCTGGTTCGCCGGGGTGCGCGGCGAGGACATCACCGACGCGCACGTGGACTGCCTGGTGC
Organism: Kitasatospora sp. NPDC051853; assembly: GCF_044452665.1. Classification (NCBI taxonomy): domain Bacteria; kingdom Bacillati; phylum Actinomycetota; class Actinomycetes; order Kitasatosporales; family Streptomycetaceae; genus Kitasatospora; species Kitasatospora sp. NPDC051853. The sequence continues at coordinate 960,254 of NZ_JBITBY010000001.1, forward strand.
GGTTCGCCGCGCCGGGGGTGGTGCTGCTCGACCAGCCGTTCCCCGGGGCGCCGGCCGACGTCTGGTCGCGCTCGTCGGCCCAGGCCCGCGAGGTGCTCAGGAACGCCACCGACGCGCTCGGCCGCCCGCTCAAGGTGATAGACCTGCCGCAGCCCGACCCGGACCGGATCACCGGGCGCGGTGACGCCTTCGTCTCCTCCTACATCAACTTCTACATCGCCAACAAGGCGGTCTTCCTGCCGAAGTTCGGCGATGCCAAGGCGGACGACCGGGCGCAGCAGATCGTCCGGGACCAGTTCCCCGGGCGTGACGTGGTGCCGGTGGTGATCGACAACATCGCCTCCGGCGGCGGTGGCATCCACTGCTCCACCCACGACCAGCCCGGCACGCCGGACGCCGGCTGACGCATCACTCCACAGCCCCTTCGGACTCCACCGTCCGGAGGGGCTGCGGCGCGCTCATGCACCGGACCCGCTCATGCGCCGAATTCACTCATGCGCCGAACTCCTGGCCGAAGGGCGGGAGTTCGGCCTCGATGGCCTCCGCGAGCAGCATCCGGGCGTGCTCCAGGGGGATCGAGCCGCTGAGCCAGCGCACGCTGAGGCCCTCCAGCAGGGCGGTCAGCCGCTCGGCGGAGGAGGCGTGCGCGGGGGCGGTGCCGGCCGGGTCGGCGCGGCCCAGCAGGTAGGCGATCTCGTGCACCCAGGTGTGGGTGGCGCGGGCCAGGTCCTCGCGCAGGTCCTGGTCGAAGACCGCGCTGGCCCTCAACTCGCCCCAGGCGGTGCTGTTCTCGCGCACCTCGACGGTGTCCTGGAGCTCCAGCAGCAGCACCTGGGCCAGTTCGGCGCGCGGGTCCCCGGCGAGCTCCGGGTCCTGTTCGGCGGTGTACCGGTCGGCCCGTTCGCCGATGAACTCCAGCGTCTCGCGCAGGATCCCCGCCCGGTCGGTGAAGTGGTAGTAGATGAGCGCGGCCGAGACGCCGGCCTCGGTCGCGAGTTCGGCGACCCGCAGGCCGCGCACGCCGCGGCGGCTGATGACCCGCGTGGCGGCCCTGAGTATTTCTGTTCGACGGTCTGACACGGGCATTCACTCTACCTGCACAGAAGTGATCCTGACGAGATTTTCAGCGAAGAAATCCCATGGTGACAGGCCTGTGCGGGTACGTCGAGGCCTTGGATACCTCACCTTCCCCGATCGGATGCGCCTCACGCCTTGACTGAATTTTCAGTCCAGAGCAGGATGTGTGTCACCCCACACACCTCCCGAACCCTCAAGGGAGTCTTCATGAACACCCCTGTCACCTCCCGCCGGAGCCTGCTCAAGTTCGGCGCGGCCGCCGCGCCGCTGGCCGCCCTGGGCCTGGCCCTCCCCGGCGTCGGAACGGCCCGGGCCGCCACCGCCCCCAACGGTGCCACCCTGCGGATGCCGGCCGAGGACGGCCGCCACGTCCGGACCTTCATGGCCTGGCCGGCCCTGCGCTCGGTCTGGTCCTACGACCTCGCGGCGGTCCGGCGGGACATCGCCAACGTCGCGTACGAGATATCCCGCTACGAGCCGGTCGTGGTGCTGGCCCGGCCCGAGCAGGCCGCCGACGCCCGGTACTACTGCGGCTCGGGCGCCTACCACCGGATCGACGTCGAGACGATCGCCAACGACGACCTGTGGATCCGCGACTTCGGCCCCACCTTCGTGGTCGCCCCCGGCGCCGTGGCCGGCGTGGACACCAACTTCAACGGCTGGGGCAAGACCGGCACCACGTACTACCAGCCCTACCAGAACGACGCGGTGGCGGCCGAGGAGCTGCTCTACCGCTACGGCGTGAACCGCATCAAGGCCGGTTTCGTCGGCGAGGGCGGCTCGCTGGAGACCGACGGCGAGGGCACCCTGCTGGCCACCGAGAGCTCGCTGGTCAATCCGAACCGCAACCCGGGGATGAGCCGGGGCCAGGTGGAGCAGGAGCTCAAGTACGCGCTCGGCCAGGACAAGGTCATCTGGGTGCCGGGCCTCGCCGGGCAGGACATCACCGACTGCCACATCGACTGCCTGGCCCGCTTCACCGCACCCGGCAAGGTGCTGCTGGACAAGCCCGGCCCGGACACCGACCCCAAGTGGGTGGCGGTCTACGAGGAGACCAAGCGGCTGCTGCAGAGCGCCACCGACGCCCGCGGCCGCCGCCTGCAGATCACCGAACTCCCCGGCCCGGACAAGAAGTTGATCCGTGGCAGTGGCAAGGAGTTCCTCTCCAGCTACACCAACTACTACACCGTCAACGGCGCGGTGATCGCCCCGCAGTTCGGCGACCGCTACGCGGACGGCCTCGCGTACGCCATCCTCCAGGGCGCCTACCCGGACCGCCGGGTGGTGCAGCTGAACATCGACGGCATCGCCTCGGGCGGCGGCGGCATCCACTGCGCCACCCAGTCCCAGCCCGTCGTCCCGCCGGCCTACTGAGCCGGAGCGCCGGGCCGCGGGCCGGGCGGCCGGTGGGCCGCCCGGCCGGCCCCGGCCGCTCCACCCTCTGAACCACCCTCAAGAGAAGAGTTGTCATGACGTTCCGCATGCCCGCCGAGTGGACCGAGCACGAGGGCTGCCTGATGGCCTGGCCCACCCGCGAGGACCTCTGGGGCGCCACCTTCGAGGACGCCAAGCGCGAGTACGCGCAGGTGGCCCGGGCGATCTCGGAGTTCGAGCCGGTGACCATGGTCGCCGCCCCGGGGCAGGGCGAGGAGGCCCGCGCGCTCTGCGGCGAGGGCATCGAGGTGACCGAACTGCCCATCGACGACGCCTGGTTCCGCGACTCCGCGCCGATCTTCGTGCTCGACCAGGACGGTGCCCGCGCCGGGGTGGACTTCCGGTTCAACGCCTGGGGCGGCAAGCACAGCCCCTGGGACTCCGACGACCGGATCTCCGGCCTGCTGCTGGAGCGCCTCGGCGTCGAGCGGATCGACTCCCGGATGATCCTGGAGGGCGGCGCCGTCACGGTGGACGGCGAGGGCACCCTGATCACCACCGAGCAGTGCCTGCTCCACCCGAACCGCAACCCGGGCATGAGCAAGGAGGAGATCGAGGCCGAGCTGATCGCCAAGCTCGGGGTCACCAAGGTGATCTGGCTCCCGTACGGCGGTCTGCTGGACACCGAGACCGACGGCCACGTGGACGGCGTCTGCGCCTTCACCGGCCCCGGCCAGGTGCTGATCCAGCTCCCGAGTGACCCGGCCCACCCCGACTACCAGCGGATGCGCGACAACCGCGCCGTGTTGGAGGCGGCCACCGACGCCCGGGGTCGCACACTGGAGATCATCGACCTCCCGCAGACGGTCTTCACCGAGATCGCCGGCCAGGAGATCGAGGTCTGCTACCTCAACTTCTACGTCGCCAACGGCGGCGTGGTCGTCCCCGTCGCCGACCTGCCCGGCGAGGAGGAGGCGCTCGCGGTGATCGCCGAGTGCTTCCCCGGCCGCAAGGTGGTCGGTGTCCGGGCCCGGGCCATCGCCTTCGGTGGCGGCGGCGTGCACTGCATCACCCAGCAGATCCCGAAGGAGCCCCGCGCATGACTCGCCGTCAGTACCGCTCCGCCGCCGTGAGATCCTCGGCGTTGGCGGCCGCCGCACTGCTCGCCCTGACCGCCTCGGCCTGCTCCGGGCCGCCGAAGACCGGGAACCTCGACGGCGAGGGCTTCAAGCTCTCCGCCGGGACCCCGGTCGGCAAGGACGGGCTGGACTCCTTCAGCTGGGCCGTCTACGCCGAACCGCCCACCCTGGACTACATCTCCGCCTTCGACTACCCGCAGAACACGGTGCTCTCCAACGTCTGCGAGAGCCTGATGCGGTGGAACCCGGACCTCACCCTGGGCCCCGGCCTGGCCGAGAAGGCCACCAACCCGGACCCGAACACCTGGGTCTACGACCTGCGGCCGAACGTGAAGTTCCACGACGGCGGCACGCTGACCGCCGACGACGTGGTGTACAGCCTCGGCCGCCAGATGAACCCGGACAACGCCGCCGCCTGGGCCCAGCAGTTCCAGCACGTCAGCTCGGTCACCAAGACCGGGCCGCTCCAGGTCACCGTCAAGCTGACCCAGCCCGACTCGCAGTTCAACCAGTACATGGCCACCGCCGCCGGCGTGATCGCCTCCAAGGCGGGCGTCGAGGCGGCCGGCAAGGACTACGGCACCACCGGCAGCCTGGCCTGCACCGGCCCGTTCAAGCTCGGCACCTGGACCAAGGGCCAGTCGATCGAGCTGGAGCGCTTCGACGGCTACTGGGGCACCAAGGCCAAGTCCAAGAAGGCGGTCTTCCGCTTCCTCACCGACCCCTCGGCCCGGGTCAACGCGCTGCTCAGCGGCGAGGCCGACGGCGGCTACCTGATCCCCACCGAGGCCTACCAGCGGCTGCGCTCCAGCGGCGCCGGCACGCTCTACTTCGGCGAGGGCCTGAGCACCGTCAACGTCAACGTCACCAACATGAAGGGCGTGCTCGGCGACCTGAGGGTCCGTCAGGCGCTCTCGCTGGCGCTGGACCGCTCCGGTTTCCAGAAGGCCGGGCTCGGCGGCGCCGGGCAGGTCACCGGCTCGCTCACCACCCGGGCCGCCTGGGCCGGCGCCCCCGAGACGGTCCGCAAGCAGGCCTTCGAGGGCCTCACCCCGACCGAGCCCGACCTGGCCAGGGCCAAGGCCCTGATCCAGGAGGCCGGCGCCACCGGCAAGAGCATCACGGTGGCCACCAGCCCGATCGGCCTGGACGTCTCGGTGCTCGCCACCGCGGTGCAGGCGGCCGGCGCCAAGATCGGACTGGACGTCAAGCTCAAGACCGTCGCGCCGAACGCGTTCACCGCGCTGTTCACCGACCCGCAGGCGCGCGAGGGCATCGACATGTTCCCCGAGACGTACTACGACTCGATCACCGACCCGCTGGACCTGCTGGCCAACTTCAAGACCGGCGCCTACCAGAACTTCGCCGGCTACAGCGACCCGGTCTACGACGGCCTGGTGGACGAGGCGGTGAAGGCGACCGATCCGTCGCTGCGGTACGCGCTCAGCGCCAAGCTCCAGAAGACCGCCTCCGAGCAGCTGCTCTGGATCCCGGTCGCCGAGTGGCCGACCGCCGTCTTCCTCAACAAGCGGATCAGCGGCGCCCCGACCACCATCTCCTACCTCTACCAGCCGTGGGCGGCCGCGGTGGGAGCCGCACCGTGAGCTTCCTGAGATTCGCCGCCCGACGGCTGGCCGAGATGGCCGCCACCCTGGCGGCCGCCTCCTTCGTGATCTTCGGGGCGATGTACCTCGCGCCGGGCAGCCCTGCCAGCTTCCTGCTGGCGGGCCGCTCGGCCTCCCCCGAGGCGATCGCGGCGGTCAACGCCCAGTACCACCTGGACGACCCGTTCTTCGTGCAGTACCTGCGCTGGGCCGGGCAGATCCTGCACGGCGACTTCGGACGCTCCGTCACCTACCGCACGGACGTCTCCCGGCTGCTCGCCGACCGGCTGCCGGCCACCCTGCTGCTGGTCGCGATGGCCCTGGTGCTGGTCCTGGTGGTCGGGCTGCTGCTCGGCTGGCTCGGCGCCGTCAAGGGCGGCGCGGTGGACTCCACCGTGCTGGTCACCACCACCGTGGCGCTCGGCACCCCGTCCTTCGTCGCGGCCGTACTGCTCCAGGGCGTCTTCGCGGTCGGCCTCGGCTGGTTCCCCACCGGCGGCACCGGGGAGGGCTTCGGCGACATGGTCTGGCACCTCACCCTGCCGGCCGTCGCGCTCGCGCTCTACCTGATCGGCATGCTGGCCCGGGTCACCCGGGCCGCGATGGCCGAGGTGATGGGCCTGGAGCACGTCACGGTGGCCCGCAGCCGCGGGGTGACGGAGCACCAGGTGATCCGCCGTCACGTCTTCCGCAACGCGCTGGGCACCGTGCTCACCACCGGCGGCCTGATCGTCTCCACCCTGCTGGTCTGCACCGTGCTGGTGGAGACCGCGTTCAGCGTCGGCGGCATCGGCCAGCTGCTCGAACTCTCCACCACCACCAAGGACTTCCCCACCGTGCAGGCCATCTCACTGATCATGGTCGGGCTGTTCATGGGCGTGAACCTGCTGGTCGACCTGGTCCACCCGCTGGTCGACCCCCGGGTCACCCTCGGCTCCGGGAGGAGCGCCGGATGACCGCCACCCTGATCCGCCGTCCGGGCCTGGCCCGGATCCGCACCGACCGCAGCGTGCTCCAGCTGGTCTGCCTGGGCTTCGTCGCCCTGGTGGTGCTGGCCGCGCTGCTCGCCCCCTGGCTGGCCCCGGCCGACCCCAACGCGGTCGACCTCGGCAACGCCCTGGCCGGCCCCTCCGCCGAGCACCTGCTCGGGGTGGACGCCTCCGGCCGGGACACCCTCTCCCGGCTGCTGCTCGGCGCCCGCACCTCGCTGCTCGGCCCGCTCGGCGTGGTGGCCTTCTCCACCCTGGCCGGCGTCGCCGTCGGCGTCACCGCCGCCTGGCGCGGCGGCTGGCTGGACTCGGTGCTCTCCCGCAGCACCGAACTGGTCTTCGCCTTCCCGGGCATGCTGCTCGCCATCCTGATCGTCTCGGTCTACGGCGAGGGCCTGCTCGCCCCGGTGATCGCCCTGGCCGTCGCCTACCTGCCCTACGTCAGCCGGCTCACCCGCTCGCTGGTGCTGGCCGAACGGACCCGCCCCTACGTCGAGGCCTACCAGGTGCAGGGCCACTCCGGCCTGCAGATCTGCCTGCGGCACGTCATCCCCGGCATCGCGCCGGTGGTGCTCGCCCAGTCCACCGTCAACTTCGGCTACGCCCTGATCGACCTGGCCGGCCTCTCCTTCCTCGGGCTGGGCGTCCCCGCGCTCACCCCCGACTGGGGCCGGATGGTCTTCGACGGACAGCCCGCCATCCAGAACGGCTACCCGCTCTCCGCCGTCCTGCCCTGCGTCGCGATCGTGCTGACCGTCGTCGCCTTCAACGTCGTCGGCGAGCGCTGGGCCGACCAGGTCGCCAGGAGGGACCGATGACCATCCCGGAGAAGACGCCGACCCTGGAGGTCCAGGGCTACCGGCTGCGCCTGCCCGGCACCGCCCGGCCCGTGCTCGCCGGGGTCGACCTCACCGTCGGTGCCGCCGAGACCGTCGCCCTGGTGGGGGAGTCCGGCTCCGGCAAGAGCCTCACCTCGCGCAGCGCGCTCGGCCTGCTGCCGCCGGGCGCCGTCACCGAGGGCACCCTGCGGGTGGCCGGGGACGACGTGCTCACCATGACGCCCGGTCAGCTGCGCAAGCTGCGCACCCGCACCGCCGCGATGGTCTTCCAGGACCCGAGGGCCGCGGTCAACCCGCTGCGCCGCCTCGGCGACTTCCTCACCGAGAGCCTCAGGCTCAACGACGGCCGCTCCGACCGGGAGGCGGAGCAGCGCGCGGTGGAGATGCTGGACGCCGTCGGCCTGCCCGCCTCGGTGCTCGGCCGCTACCCCGGCCAGGTCTCCGGCGGCATGCTCCAGCGGGTGATGATCGCCGCCGCCCTGATGGGCGACCCGGCGCTGATCCTGGCCGACGAGCCGACCACCGCGCTGGACGTCAGCTCGCAGGCGGAGGTGGTGGCGCTGCTCGACGACCTCCAGCAGCGCTTCGGCACCGGCCTGCTGTTCGTCACCCACGACCTCGGCCTGGCCGCCGCGATCAGCGACCGGGTGTACGTGATGTACGCCGGCCGGATCGTGGAGACCGGACAGGCCGAGGCGCTGTTCGAGCGCCCGCGCCACCCGTACTCGGCGGCCCTGCTCGCGGCCACCCCGCGGCTGGACGCGCCGGGAGGCCGGCTGGCCGCCATCGAGGGACGGCCGCCCAGCCTGCGCGAGGAGTTGACGGGGTGTCCGTTCGCCCCGCGCTGCCCGGTCGCCACCTTCGAGTGCACCCAGCAGGAGCCCGCGCTGCTGCCCGTCGAGGGCGAGCCGGGGCGGCTGGCCGCCTGCCACCACAGTGACCGTACCGGGGAGGTCCTCGCCCATGGCTGATCACGCGACGCCCGCCGCACCCGTCCTGGAGGTGGTCGGCCTGCACCGCTCCTACGGCGCGGTGCGGGCGGTGGACAACGTCTCCTTCACGCTCGCCCAGGGCGGCTCGCTCGGCATCGTCGGCGAGTCCGGCTCGGGCAAGACCACCAGTGCCCGGATCGTGGTCGGCCTCGAACGGGCCGACTCCGGGCGGGTGTCGGTCAACGGCCGGGACCGGACGGCGGCCGGCGCCCGGGGGAAGGCGGCCCGGCTGGCCCGGGCCCGGGAGGTGCAGATGGTCTTCCAGGACCCGTACCTCTCGCTGGACCCGCGCTGCACCGTCGGCACCGCGCTGGCCGAGACCCTCAGGCTGCACTTCCCCGGGGCCGACCACTCCACCCGGATCGAGGAACTGCTAGAGCAGGTCGGCCTGGGCGCGCGCGAGGCCTCCGCGCTGCCCCGCCAGCTCTCCGGCGGACAGCGCCAACGCGTCGCCATCGCACGGGCGTTGGCCGTCGAACCGGCCGTGCTGGTGCTGGACGAGGCGGTGGCCGCGCTGGACGTCTCGGTGCAGGCGCAGATCCTCAACCTGCTCGCCGAGATCCGCGAGCGGACGGGCATCGGGTACCTCTTCATCACCCACGACCTGGGCGTGGTGCGCTGCGTCACCGAGGACGTGATCGTGATGCGGCAGGGCCGGATCGTCGAGCAGGGCCGGACGGCGGAGGTGCTGGCCAGGCCCCGACACCCCTACACCAGGCTCCTGTTGGACTCCGTCCCGCGGCCCGGCTGGGACCCGAAGGCGATCGCGGCGGCCCGCCGGGCGCTGTGATCCGGCGCCGCGGGCCGGTGCTGTGAGCCGACCCGCGGCGCCGCCCGCCCGGCCCGCCGCGGCCCCCACGGCGGTGGGCCGGCCGGCCGGTCCGTGTGATTCGCCCGTTCGGCGGTGGACGGGCTCACACGGATCGGCCGCACCTGCCTCTAGTGTCGGATTCCGGCCGCTCTGTGCCCATTCCTGCTGCGAGGGGACCCGCCCGTGAGAGAGCCCGCCCTGACCCGTCGGACCCTGCTGCGGTCGGGCTCCGTCCTGGCCGCGATCGCGCTGCTGGACGGGTGCTCCTCGGCGGATGGTGACGAAGGGTCAGAGCCTTCGGCCTCCCCGTCGGCCGCCCCTTCGCCCACTCCCTCCCCGTCGGCCTCCGCGTCGGCGGTCCCGCTCGCGATGCCGTCCGAGTCCAGGCGGCACACCCGCACCTTCATGGCCTGGCCGGCCCTGGAGGAGGTCTGGGGCGCCGACCTGCCCGCCGTCCGGCAGGACATCGCCCGGGTGGCGCAGGCCGTCGCCCGGTTCGAACCGGTGGTGCTGATGGCCCGTCCGGAGCAGAGCGCCGCGGCCCGGCAGCTGTGCGGCTCCAGCGTGGAGGTGATCGACCTCGCGGTGGACGACCTCTGGGCCCGGGACACCGGCCCGACCTTCGTCACCGGCGGGGGAGCGCTGGCCGGGGTCGACCTCAACTTCAACGGCTGGGGCAACAAGCAGACCCACACCAACGACTCGCAGGTGGCCCGCCGGGTGCTGGAGCGCTACTCGGTCCGCCGGATCGAGGCCCCGATCACCGGCGAGGGCGGCGGCATCGAGGTCGACGGCGAGGGCACCCTGATGGCCACCGAGAGCTCCTGGGTCAACCCCAACCGCAACCCGGGCAGGAGCCGCGACCAGATCGAGGCCTCCTTCAAGGAACTGTTCGGCGTCCGGAAGGTCCTCTGGTTCACCGGCGTGGCCGGACAGGACATCACCGACTGCCACGTCGACGCGCTGGCCCGCTTCGCCGAGCCCGGTGTGGTGGTGCTGCACCGCCCCGGCCCGGACGCCGAGCCGGACATCTGGTCCCGCGCCTCCGACCAGGCGCTCCAGGTGCTCAAGGAGGCCACCGACGCCAACGGCCGCAGGCTGCGAATCGTCGAGCTGGTCGAGCCCGACATGAGCGGGCAGCCCGACCGCGGCAAGGACTTCCTCGCCACCTACCTCAACTACTACGTGGTCAACGGCGCTGTCATCATGCCGCGTTTCGGCGACAAGACCTCCGACGACCGGGCCGCCGGCATCCTCGGCGATCTCCACCCGGGGCGTCAGGTGGTGCCCGTGGAGATCAACGCCATCGCCGCGGGCGGCGGCGGCATCCACTGCTCCACCCAGCAGCAGCCGGAGGCCGCCTCCGCGCCGCCGCCCGTCCGGTGAGCCCGCTGAGCGCGGTGCGCCGCGCGCGGCCCGCCCGTTGGCAGTTCGGGCTGCTGGCGCTGGTGGTGGTCCTGCTGGCAGCCGGCATCACGCTCTACCTGGACGAGCGGAACAGCCGTCAGGAACCGCGCCGCCTCGGCGTCGAAGTCCTCGGCGACGGCGTGGAGTTGGACATGACCGTGCAGGAGGTGGACCCAAGCTCGCAGGAAGTCACGCTCTACACCGTGCTGGTCCCGCACGGCACCCTGGCGGCCGGCCCCGACTCCCTGACCTTCACCCGCCCGGTGGAGGTCACCGTCAACGCGCAGACCGCCACCAGGCTCAGGGTGGAGGCCGGGCAGGCTGCCACGCCGCAGGCCGTCACCCTCGGCCTGTACGGCGGGACGCCCAGCGACTACCCCTTCGACCGGTACAAGCTGTCGGCGAGCTGGACGGCCTCCTCGGGAGGCCAACCGGTGCCGTTGGAGGTGCTGTTCACCGATGCCGACCCGTTCTTCCTGACCAAGGCGCGCGACGTCTCCGAGGAGCCGGCCGAGGCGGTGCTGGAGGCGAAGATCACCCGCTCCCGGAGCACCTTCATCCTGGCCTGGTTCATGATCGCCGCGATGTGGGCGCTGGCGCTCTCGGTACTGGGCGGCGCCCACGTGCTGATCCGCAAGCGCAGCCCGCTGGTCTGGCCCGCACTGGGCTGGATGGCCGCCACCCTGTTCGCCCTGATCGGGCTGCGCAACGCCGCCACCGGCTCGCCGCCGATCGGCTGCCTGATGGACTACGTCGCGCTGTTCTGGGCGGAGGGCATCATCGCGGCGAGCCTGGTCTGCACGGTGGCGAGCGGGCTGCGGGCCGAGCACCGGGCGGCGGAGACCTGACGTGGGCTCAGGGGGCGGCGGCCAGACCGAGGAAGAGGGACCGGAGCGGCGGTGCCGGGTCGTACGAGGGGTCCAGGGACTGGAAGGCGGCCAGACCGTCGGTGCCGGCCGCGGCCGCCTCGCCCAGCGGGTACGGGTCGAACGCGCCGCCGCGCTCCTGCGCCAGCACCCCGAACAGCGCGGTGAAGCAGGCCCGCCAGCGCGCGTACTCCGCTGCCAGGGCCTCCCGCACGCGCTCGTCGTTGACGGCGAACCAGTGCATCGCCGAGTGCAGGCGGGAGAGGTCCCCGGCCTCGGGCTGGCTCAGCAGGGCGATCACCCGTTCCGTCCGCTCCGCGAAGGTGCCGGGTGCGGCCACGGCCTCCTCCAGCGGCGTGACCCACTCCGGGCGGATCGCCTCCACCACGGCCACGATCAGGTCGGTGCGGGTCTGGAAGTGGTAGTGGCACATCCCGTGCGTGACCCCGGCCCGGGCCGCCACGTTCCGCGTGGTGAAGGGCACTTCGCCGTCCCCGGCGAGGAGTTCGCGGGCGGCGGCGAGCAGCCGGGCGCGGGTCTGCTCGCCCTTGGCCGAGGCGCGGGGCTTGCGGGCGGTGGGTGCCTGGTCTTCGTCGAGCTGGGCCATCCGCGCACTCTACCGAGCCGGGCGGGGCCGGGGTGACGTCGGCCCGTACCGAGTCCTGCGAGAAGTATTGACCGGGCGCTTGGTCAGTTTTACCGTCTGGGCAAGGCCGTGGAGCGACCACGGCCGCACTGACGGAGGGTCAAGACATGACCAGCGCACGCGATCCCCACGCGCAGCCGCACAACCCCATCGGGAGGCGGGGCTTCCTGGCCGCCGCCGGCCTGGCCGCGGCGGGGGCCACCTGGGCGGTGGCCGGCGGCGGCACGGCCGGGGCCTCCGTGGCCCGCGGCGGCGCCACGCCCGGCCTGGCGGCCGGCGCCTTCTCCGTGCCGGGGGACACCGCCCGGCACACCCGCACCTGGATGGCCTGGCCGGACGACCCCACCATCTGGACCGGCCGCAGCGGAGGCCGGCGCGGCGGCAAGGTGCCGTCGCTCAGTCAGATCCAGGCCAACATCGCCCTGGTGGCCAACACCATCGCCCGCTACGAGCCGGTCCACCTGCTGGCCAACCCGGCGTCGGCGGCCCGGGCCCGCCAGCTCTGCCCCTCCGGCAACATCACCATCATCACCAGCATCCCGGTGAACGACTGCTGGATGCGCGACACCGGCCCGGTCTTCCGCACCAACGGCCTCGGCGGCCTGGACACCATCGGCCTCAACTTCAACGGCTGGGGCGGCAACCAGGTCTACACCCACGACGGCCAGGTGGCCTCCAGGGTCGCCGCCCTGCTCGGCCTCCCGTTCACCGCCGCCGCCATCGTCGGCGAGGGCGGCGCCATCGAGACCGACGGTGCCGGCACCCTGATGGCCACCAAGAGCAGCCTGCTGGTCTCCAACCGCAACCCCGGCATGAGCCAGGCCACGGCCGAGGCCGCGATGAAGGCCGCCTACGGCGCGAGCAAGGTGATCTGGTTCACCGGCGTGTACAACCAGGACATCACCGGCGACCACGTGGACGCCACCTCGCGCTTCCTGGAGCCTGGCAAGGGACTCGTCCAGTACCCCAACGCCACCGACGACCCGTCGGACGTCTGGACCAAGGACGAGATCAACCAGTACAACGTCCTCTCCGCCTCCACCGACGCCCGCGGCGTCCGCGTCCAGGTCAGCAAGCTGGGCGGCCCCGACTACTACTCCATCCGCCAGTCGGACCCGGCCTTCGTCGGCTCCTACGCCAACTACTACGTCTGCAACGACGCCGTCATCGCGGCCCAGTTCGGCGACTCCCGGGCCGACGCCGCCGCCAAGTCCAAGCTCCAGGCGCTCTTCCCCGGCCGCACCGTGGTCCAGCTGAACATCGACTACCTGGGCCTCGGCGGCGGCGGCATCCACTGCGTCACCCAGCAGCAGCCCGTCCCGTAGTCCGTTCGGGCGGGCCCCGGCGGCATCCCTGCCCGCCGGGGCCCGCCGACTACCGTGCGGCCGCGACTCGTTGCAGCATCGCCAGCCGGCTGGCGATCCGGTCCAGGTCGCGCAGCATCTCCGGCCCGGCCCCGGCCAGCGGGTCGGAGCCGACCAGCACCAGCCGGACGTCGCGGTCGCAGCAGACGTCCACCAGGTTCCCGAACCGCTGCCGCCCGTCCGCGCTGGCCTCGGCGAGCGGGACCACACCGTCCACCACCACCGTGTCGAAGCGCCCGGCCAGTGCCAGGTAGTCCGGTACGGAGGTGGTGGTCTCGCACAGCTCCTCGAAGCCGAGCCACACCGTGCCGCCGCGCACCGCACGGGCCGGCAGCTCCCGCAGGTGGCCGGCGACCACGGTCCGCTCGTCCGGGGTCGGAGCCGTGAAGCCCTCCTGCTCCGCCTCCTCCGGCGTGAGGACGGCGCCCTCCGCGAACCTCTTGCCGTTCGAGGGGAGTTGGCCGATCCGCCGGAAGTCGGTGGGGCCCGAGACGTCGAGGACGTCCATCCGCTCCTCGATCAGGGCGATGGTCGGCTCGAAGAGGTGGTGGTAGACGGGGTTCGGCATCAGGCCGGAGGGCGGGTAGTTGGAGGTGGTGACGAGGGTGACCCGCCGGTCCAGCAGCGTCCGGAAGAGACGGGCCACCAGCATCGCGTCCCCCGCGTCGTGGGCGTGGAACTCGTCGAAGACCAGCAGCTCCGCGTCCCCGAGCAGCTCCTCCACGGCCAGGTCGACGGCGCTGGTACGGGAGTTGCCCGTGGACGGGGCCTGGTGGGCGACGCCCTCGTGCAGCAGGTGGAAGAAGTCGTGGAAGTGCAGCCTCCGCTTCCGCTCGCTCGGCACCGCCTCGAAGAAGGTGTCCACCAGCCAGCTCTTCCCCCGCCCCACCGGCCCCCAGACGTACAACCCCCGCACCGGCGCCGGAGCCCTGAACAGCCGTCTGGCCCCCACCAGTTCCCCCGCCAGCCGGGCCAGCCGCTCCACCGCCGGCTCCTGGGCCTCCGACACGGTGAACCCGCGCCGCCCGGCATCCCGCCGGAAGCCCTCCCGGACCGCCTCGTACGTCTTCTCCGTCTTCGCGCTCACGGGCCGTCAGCCTAGGCCCGCCCCGGGAAGTCGATCAAGGTGCCGGAAAACCCGGGCCCGGAAGTACCGAAGCCCCATACGATCGCGCGTATGTCGATCACGTCACCCGTACCGGTCCTGCGCAGTTCCGACGGTACCGAGCTCCGGCTCGACGACGATGCGCTGGTCCTGCGCCGGAGGACCGAGGAACTCCTCATCCCGCTCCGGGCGATCGGGCTCGTCCGCCCGGAGGGGCGTGCCGTCGCCGTCGAGCTCACCGCCCCCGAGGGGGCGGCGCCCGCCGTGCACCGCGTCGACGACGTGAGCGAGGCGGCCGTGGCCCTGTTCGCCGACGCCGTCAACGCGGCCCGGGCCCTGCTGCCGGAGGAGACCGGGACGGGGACGGTCGACGGATCCGGCCTGGTCACCGTCCGTGTCCTGACCGAGTCCCGTGATGAGCAGCGCAGGCGCAGGCGGAGGATCTGGCTGCTCGTCGTCGGCCTCTCCCACGTCGCCCTGGCGCTCGCCGTCGGGATCCACGGGGAGTGGATCATCGCGCTGCTGATCGTGCTGGTCGGCCCGATCGCCGGGGCCGGAGGCATCGCGATCGGCTTCATCGGGGCGGACAACGTCTACCGCCACTGGTACCTGCCCCGCAACGGCATCACCGTGGAGGCGCAGCGGGTCGGGAACGCCCGCGTCCTGGGCGGCAGCTTCGGGACGTACGTGTACACGGACCTGCACGGCGTCAGCCGCAGCGTGTACGAGAGGAGCGAGGACCCGGTCGTCCGGGGTCGCCTACCACCCGGACAGGCCGCACGTCGCGAGCGTGTACAGACCGGGCTCCAACGCGATCGGCGACCTGGCCCTCACCGTCGGCTTCCTCATCTTCGGCCTCGGCGTCGAAGCCATGGTGGTCACCATGGCCGTCGGTGCCTTCCGGGGCTGGTATCCGGGCTACTGACCCCGCCCCGGCGCGACGGGCGGGTGCCTATGCTTCGGGACATGACCGCAGCCCGGTGGTACGTCCTCATCGAGGAGGACACCCGTATGACCAAGCACGCCGACGGCGTCGAATTCAGGCTCCACCGCTGGACCTTGGTGGCCACCCACCCGGTGGACGGCACCGAGGAGGACGCACGCGCGGTGGCCGAGGAGGCCGCGCTGAAGCACCTGCCGGACCTGCTGGCCCGGCACGCCCGGCCGGGGGACGTGCCGGCCCGCCAGGCGTACCGCACCTCGGACGGCTCCTGGCTGGTCCGGCTGAGCCAGCAGCACCGCGAGTGCCACCTGCGCGTCACCACGGCCCGGTTGGTCCACGTGGTCGAGGGGACCGACGCCCCGCCGAAGACCTTCCGGCAGAAGCTGCGCACCGCCCTGGACGGCCCCGACCCCGCGCCCGCCCCCTGGGCACCGGGTGCGTGACGCGGGGCGGGGGCGGGTACCGCCGCGGCTGACGACCGGTCAGGATGGCCGGATGAGACTCGATGCCGTCCTCGCCGCCGACCACGTCCGCGTCCCCGGGGCCGCGGGCTCCCCCGGGGAGCGGGCCGTTCCCGTGCCGGCGATCCGGGACGCCGACCCGGGCGCCACGCCGCCGGAGATCCGTACGGTCTCGGGGGAGACCCTCTTCCTCCCCGTGGGGCAGCGGGCCGATCTGGAGGCGTTCTGCACCGCGCACGGGATCGCCCGCCGGTGCCGGGCGGACGTGTGGGGTGATCTGCTCGAACGCTTCCTGGACACCGAGTTCACTCCCGAGCAGCACGCCGCGACGCTGGCGCGGTTGGGGCAGGCCGGGCTGGAGGCGGACGAGGTGGCCGCCATCAGGGACCGGGTCGCCCCGATGGTGCGGGTCTACAACGCGGTGCACCAGGACTGGCACCACCTCGGCCTCGCCGACCTCCTGGACGCGGCGGACGCCGACTGGATCCCGGAGCGCGAGCGGATCGCGCCCGCCGACCGCGCGGCCTTCCGGGACTGGGCCATGCGGATCGCGGACCGCGGGCGGGCCTGCCCTCCGGAGGCCTGACGGGGGGTCGGGCCTCAGATCTCGCGCAGGAAGACCACCGCGTCGGCCTGGCCGACGGTGGCCGGGTCGAGGGGGAAGTAGGTGTGGTCGGCGGGGGTGCGCAGCGGGGTGCCCGGGGGGAGGGCGGCGGCGAGGGCGGGGGCGGGGAGGAAGGCCCGGGGGTGGGGCTGGGCGGTGATGAGCAGGCCTTCGAGGGTGTCGGGGGCCGGGTGGTCGTCGGCGCGGGTGCCGAAGGTGGTGGCGGCGAAGGCGTAGCGGTCGGCCAGGCGGGTGGCGAGGAGGGCGCCGCCGCTCCACCAGGTGAGGCGTTGGCCGCCGAACTGCATGCTGCTCTCGGTGCGTTGGAGGTGGCTGTTGTGGGCGAAGGCGAGGGTCGGGCCGCGGTGGGCCTCGCGGTCGGCGACGACGGAGAGGTTGTCGGCCATCATCAGGTCGCGCAGGGCTACCAGCGAGGTCAGGCGCTGCGGGCCGGGGTCGGCCTGGGCGGCGTGGTAGCGCAGGAGGCCGGTGGCGGTGCGGGCGTACAGGTTGGCCAGCCACAGGTGTTCGGGGGAGGTGGCGGCCAGCAACTGCGGGGTCCGGGCGGCGAGCAGGGCGCTGAGGTCGTCGGCGATCAGGCGGAGCCGGCCGGCCTCCGGGGTGCGGCCGACGGACTTGGCCGGGTCCCACATCACCCCCGGGTCCGTCCACTGGGAAGGGTCGCCGAGGAGGGAGTTCAACTCGTCCAGGGAGACAGGCAGTTCGAGGTGCGGGGAGAGGAGGTCGTGGAGGGTGGTGAGCGCCGGGCCGGGGGCGGCGGCGCCGCTGGTCTCCAGCGGGCCGTCGATGCCGTCGAAGCGGAGGCGGTCCTGCGGCGGGTGGGCCGTGTTCCACTCCCGCATCCAGCGCAGCAGCTCGCGGTTGCCCGGGTGGGTGCCGAAGCCGTGGCTGAGGCCGTGGGCGGCGGCGTGGTCGAGGTCGTCGGCGTGGCCCGCGACGTACGCGTCCGCGACCAGGGCTGACAGACAGTCGGACTCCAGGGCGATGGAGCGGTAGCCCTGGTGCTCGACCAGGTGGCGGAACAGCTCGTTGCGCAGGTCGAGGAAGGCTTCGACCCCGTGGGTCGGCTCGCCCAGGCCGAGCACCCGGACGGCAGGGGAGAGGAGGGCGGCCATGCGCGCGGGAGTGAACGGGACGGTGACCTCGGAGAGGGTGGGGGGAGTCATGGCTTCCACCGTATCCTTGAACCTTCGATGTGAACTTTCTGAGGTCTGGACCCGAGGATGGGCGACAAAAGTCTCAAGCGGAGGTTGCGCCCGGTCGATCTGGCCCGGGAGCACGGCCTCTCCACGCAGGCGGTGCGCAACTACGAGGAGGCCGGCTTCCTCCCGCCCGCCGAACGCTCCCCGCACGGGTACCGCGCGTACACCCCGCTGCACGCCGCCGCCCTGCGCACCTTCCTCGCCCTGGTCCCCGGGCACGGCCACGCGACCGCCGGTGCGGTGATGCGCGCGGTCAACGGCGGCACGGTGGAGGAGGCGCTGCGGCTGATCGACGCGAGCCACGCCCTGCTGGCCGAGGACCGCCGGACGCTGGAGTCGGTGGCCTTGGCGCTGCGCGACCTGGAGCCGGTGGAGGAGCAGGGGACGGAGCAGGGCGGGCTGCTGATCGGGCACCTGGCGCACCGCCTCGGCCTGCGCCCGGCGACCCTGCGCAAGTGGGAGACGGCCGGGCTGGTGGTACCCGGGCGTGACCGCCGTACCGGGTACCGGGTGTACGGGCCCGCGCAGGTGCGGGACGCGCTGCTGGCCCGTCAACTGCGGCGCGGCGGGCATGGGTTGGAGCAGATCGCGCTGGTGCTGGAGCAGGTCCGGACGGCCGGCGGGGCCGAGCCCCTGCAGGCGGCGCTGGCGGAGTGGAACGGCCGGCTGACCGCACGCGGCCGGGCCCTGCTGGCGGGGGCGGCGGCGCTGCACGCCTATCTGGAGGAGCTTGGTGGCTGACGGTGCGTCGGGGCGGTGTGCCCCGGGCCCCGGCGGCCCGGGGCACCCGGTGGCGAGGCCGGGTGGGTCAGGCGGCCGTGGTGTAGAACTTGGAGCCGGCCTGGCCGACGCAGTCCCACTGCTGGATGCGGGCGCCGTTGGAGTAGCCGGAGTTCTCCACCTCCAGGCACTTCCCGCTGTGGTGGTTCTTGAAGTAGACGTACCCGTTGCCCGCGTTGACCGGGTACCACTTCGCGCCCGCCTGGCCGACGCAGTCCCATTGCTGGACGCGGTCTCCGTTACCGGTCCCGGAGTTCTCCACCTCCAGGCACTTCCCGCTGTTCGAGTTCTTGATGTACTCGTACTCGCCCTGCCACTCGCCGTACCAGACGGCCCCTGCCTGGCCGACGCAGTCCCATTGCTGGACGCGGTCTCCGTTGCCGGTCCCGGAGTTCTCCACCTCCACGCACTTGCCGTTGAAGGTGTGGATCAGCCATCCGCTCGCGGCCAGACTCTGGCCCGCCCCCGCCGGGTTCGGACCGGCCGCGGCGGCGGGGCCGACGGCCACGGGTGAGGCCAGGAGCACCAGCGCTCCACCCAGGACCGCGAGCGACTTCCTCGAAAGCATGGACCCTCCTTGATCGGGTTCCGCTCCGTGTACGGAACGCCTGCTGCCTTCCCGGGTCCGCTCCGGGCCATCCGGATGTGCGTGACCCTGACAAGAAGTGTGCGAAGTATGGCTGGAACGTGGATGCGGACCGTCAGAGACGGACCGTCAGTTCGACGTCGACCGGGTCGCCGGTGCACAGGCCCAGCGGAGTGCGGACGGCGAGCTTGAGCGGGAGGAGGTAGCCACCGTCCTTCGGGAAGAGCGAGGTGGTGAAGGTGTCGGCCCCGATCCGGGCCTCCACCGGGATCACGCCCCAGCCGTAGCTGGCCCGCGCCGCCACCTGGCGGACGGCCGCCGACTCGTCCTCCGGGACGGGGACGTAGTAGTACGGCGCCGGGCCGCGCCACTCGATGACGTGGCTGGTGAAGCTGAGGTCCATGGGTCCGTTCCATCGGTGGGACGAGGGCAGGGCCCGCCCAGCGTAATGGGCCGGGCGGGCCCCGGGAGTGGAGCGGGCGTCAGCTGCGCGGCAGCAGCCGCATCGCGGTGGGCGAGCCGTCGCCGAGGTAGTCGCTCTCGCAGCTGTACCGGCCGGGCCGGGCGGCGGAGAGCAGCGAGAGGCAGGCCCCGAGGGCACGCTGGCCGAAGGCGTTCGGGTGCATCGACTCCTCCAGCGTCCCTTGGGTGTTGGCGTAGTCGAGGAAGCGGAACCACTCGTGCCTGCGGGCGTCCGGACCGCTCTGGCCGACCTGGGTGGTGCCGAGGGAGCAGACCTCGTGGCCGCTCATGGTCTCCTGGAGGTCGAGGAACTCGGCGCCCTTCGCGGCGGCCACCGAGCCGACCAGTTCGGCGAGTTGGGGCACCAGGGAGTAGCGGGCCCAGGAGGCGTCGCGGTTGTTGAACGGGCAGCCGTCGCGGTTCAGCCGGTTGGAGTCGCCCTCGCGCAGGCGGAACTCCTCGCCGCCCGGGATCGGGGACGGGTAGGACTGGAGCACCAGCCGGTAGTCCGCGTTCCGGTACCCGGCGGCGGTCATCACCGAGCGGATGTCGTCCACCACGGCGGCGACCTTGGCGCGGACCGCGGGCAGCTTGCCGTCGACGATCTCCTGCTGCTCGTTCATGCAGAGCCGGCTGAACGCCCAGTCGTAGGCGCACTCGCCGATGATCTCGCCGAAGCCGAGGTCGTTGCCGCCGATCGAGAGCACGACCAGCGAGACCCGCTTGTCGCGGGCGAGTTGGGCCAGCCGGTCGTTCTGCGGGGCCTCACCCTTGAACACCCGGCCGCCCGCCGCCGAGCTGAGCACGTGCACCGTCTCGGCACCGGAACAGGCCAGGTTGTACCGCTCGGCCACCGGCAGGGCGGTGGCGCTGTTCAGCTCGGCGGTGTCCGAGCGGTGGCAGCCCTCGACGGCGCCGGTGGCGCCGTACACCCGGGCGGGGTCGTACCGGGTGCCGGTCCAGGCGCGGTCGGTGCCGTTGCGGCTGCCGTCGTAGCGTGCGGTGTTGCCCAGCCAGCGGCCGCCCTCGCCGGAGATGAAGCTGTCGCCGAGGGCCACGGCCACGGCGGGGCCGGAGGGGACGGCCGGGGCAGCGGGGGCGGCGGCGTGGCCGGTGGCCGGGACGGCCAGGGTGAGGGCGGTGCCGAGCAGGAGGGCGGCGGTTCTCCGCCAACGGGTACGCATGGAGGGTCCTCCGGGAGGGTGTGGGGGTGCGCGGGGCTCTTCGCCGTCGGGCATGTCCACGCTACGATCGGCGGCCACTGGTTCCCCATCGAACGGCCACCGGGGCACCGGTGACGGGACGTCAGGGGGACGGGGGACGGATGGAGTTCGCGCTGCTCGGGCCGCTCCGGGTGACCGACGGGGACGGGCGGGAGCTGCCGACGGGCGGGCCCCGGGACCGCCGGGCGCTGGCGGTCCTGCTGCTGGACGCGGGGCGGGTGGTCACGGTGGGCCGCCTGGCGCGGGCGCTCTGGGAGGAGCCGCCGGCCACCGCGCGGGAGCAGGTGTTCAACGTGGTGGGCGGCCTTCGGCGGCGCTTCGCGGCCGGCACCGGCGGCGCGGCGGTGGGACCGGAACGGACGGGGGACGACGGCTTCGTCCTGACGGTCGGTCGGGACGGCACGGACCTGGGTAGGTTCCGGGGGCTGGTGGAGCGGGCCACGGGCGACCCGGAGCGGGTGGCCACGCTGCTGAGGGAGGCCCTGGCGCTCTGGCGCGGCCCGGCCCTCGGCGGCTTCGGCGGCCCGGTGCTGGCGGCTGCGGCGGCGCAGTTGGAGGAGGAGCGGCTGAGCTGCCTGGAGCGGCGCGTCGAAGCCGACCTCGCATGCGGCCGCCACCGCGAACTGGTCGACGAACTGGCCGGGTTGACCACCGAACACCCGCTGCGCGAGCGTTTCACCGAGCTCGCCCTGCTCGCCCTCCACCGCTCCGGGCGGCGCGCCGAGGCCCTGGAGCTCTACGCCCGGACCCGCCGCACGCTGGCCGAGGAGCTCGGCCTCGACCCGGGCGCCGAACTCACCCGTTTGCACCGGGCCGTGCTCGCCGACCGGCCGCCGGGCGCCGCGTCGATGCCCGTGCCGACGCCCGCGCCGATGCCCGCCGGGAAAGGTGCGCGGGAGGGCGCTCAGGAGGAAGGGCCGGACGGCGTGGCGTTCCCCGTGCCCGCCCAACTGCCCGCCGACAGCCAGGCGTTCGTCGACCGCCCCACCGCCGTCCGGGCCCTGCTGCGGGCCCTCGCCGCCGACCGCCGCCCGGAGGCCGTCCCGGTCTGCCTGATCAGCGGTCAGGCCGGAGCGGGTAAGACCGCGTTGGCCGTCCACGTCGCCCACCGCCGCCGGGCCGCCTACCCCGACGGCCAGTTCTTCGTCGACCTGCGCGGGGCGGACCGACGCCCGGCCGACCCCGGTGAGGTGCTGGCCGGTTTCCTGCGCGCCCTCGGCGTGGACGGCCGCCGCCTGCCCGGCACCACCGCCGAACGCGCCGCCCTCTACCGCAGCCTGCTCGCCGACCGCCGGGTCCTGGTGCTGTTGGACAACGCCGCCGACGAGGACCAGGCCCGCCCGCTGCTGCCGGGTACCCCGGGCAGCGCCGTCCTGCTCACCAGCCGGCGCCGCCTGCCCGGTCTGGACCTGCGGCTCTCGCTACCGCTCGGCCCCCTGGACGACGCCTCCGCCGTGGCCCTGCTCGCCGCCGTCGCGGGGCCCGAGCGGGTCGGCGCGGAGCCCGAGGCGGCCCGCACCCTGGCCGGGCTCTGCGGCCACCTCCCGCTGGCCGTACGGATCGTGGCCGCCAAGCTGGCCGCCCACCCGCACCGCGGACTGGCCGACCTGGTGGACCGCCTGGCCGACGAACGCCGCCGCCTGGACGAGCTGACCCACGGCACCCTGGGCGTCCGCGCCGGACTCTCCCTCACCCACCGGACGCTGTCCGGGCCCGCCCGGGCCCTGCTGCGCCGCACCGCCCTGCTGGACGCCCCCGACTTCGCCGCCTGGACGGCCGCCGCCGCGCTGGGCCGCCCGCTGGCCGAGACCGAGGAACTGCTGGACGCCCTGGTGGCCACCCATCTGCTGGAGGCCGACCGCCCGGCCGGTGCACGGCAGGCGCGCTACCGCTTCCACGACCTGGTCCGCGCGTTCGGACGCGAGCGGGCCGAGGCGGAGGAGCCACCGGGGGAACGGGAGGCCGCGCTCGGCCGGGTGCTGCGCCGCTGGGTCACGCTGGTGCGGGCCGGCCGGGTGGCGCACCAAGGCAGCGACTACCCGGCCCGGATCGGTGGTTCGGCTCGATCGGCGGCCGAAGTGTGGTGCAGGCGACAGGAGTTGACGGACGTTGGACCTGGGTCGGCGCCGCGCCCGGCGGAGGAGGCCGTGCCGGCGGCGGTGACGGCCGATCCGGTCGGCTGGCTGGGCGAGGAGCGCGAGGCACTGGTGGCCACCGTGCGGCAGGCGGCCGGCCTGCCGCAGGGGGACGAACACGCCTCCTCCTGCTGGGAGTTGGCGGCCCTCGGGGAGTACCTGTTCGACCTGCGCAGCGACCTGGCGGGCTGGCGCACCGTGCAGGAGCTCGGCCTGACGGCGGCCCGGGCGGCGGGGGATCGCCGGGCCGAGGCCGCGCTCCTGGTGGGCCTGGGCCGGTGCCGGGCCACCCACGAGGAGTGGGACGCGGCCCGGGAGACCCTGGAGGAGGGCGCGGCGCTCTTCGGCGAGCTGGGTGACGAGCACGGCCGGGCGTACGCGGGCTGGGTGCTCTCCTATCTCGACCGGCTCCAGGGGCGCACGGCCGAGGCGACGGACCGCTGCCGTCGCGGGGCCGAGGTGTTCGCCGCGGTCGGCGACCTCTACGGGCAGGCGCACGCGCTGCGCGGGCTGGGGCAGGTGCTGCTGGCGGAGGGGCGGCAGGAGGAGGCGCTGCGGCTGTTCCGGGAGGCGATGGAGACGGCGGGGCGGGGTGGTGCGGTCTGGCCGAGGATGAGCATGCTGCGCTGGGTGGCCGAGGCGCACCGCCTGCTGGGCCGCCACCGGGAGGCGGAACGGGACTTCGCGGAGGTGCTGGCCCACACCCGGGAGGACGGCGACCTGGCGGGCCAGACCGCCGCCCACACCGGCCTGGGCCGGGTGGCCCTGGACCGGGGTGATCTCCCGGGCGCGCTGCGGGAGTTGCGCACGGCGGCCGCGATCGGCCGCCGCTCCGGCCAGACCGTGATGCACGCCCTGGCCGTCGACCCGCTGGCCGAGGCCCTGCTCGCGGCGGGCCGTCCGGCCGACGCCCGCGCCGTCCTGGACGGTCCGATCACCGACTGCCGCACCATGCGCACCGGCCCGTTGCTCGACCGCCTGCTGGCCCGCCGGGAGCAGGCCCGCTCGGAGGAGGACCGCTGCGAGGCGGTCCGGCGCGTGCCGGCGGCAGGCGGGGAGTGACGGACGGTCAGGTCAGCTGGCCCGGTGCGTGATCCGGCCGTTCGACACGGTCAGGGCCACCGGGGACTGGGCCAGTTCGTCCGCCGGGACGGTGAGCGGGTCGAGGCCGAGAGCGGTGAGGTCGGCGCGCATGCCCGGGGCGATCCGCCCGGCCCGGTCGCCCTCGCCGGCCGCGACGGCGGCGTGCGTGGTGCAGCCCTCCAACGCCATCAGCGCGGTGAGGCCCTGCTCGGGGACCACCGGCGGGATGTCCGTGCCGGGGGCGCGGCGCAGCTGGGCGAAGGCCAGCACCTCGCGCGGGTCGGAGTTCGCGACCGGCCAGTCGGAGCCCAGCACCAGCACCGCGCCGGTGTCGCGCAGGGTGCGGCAGGGCCAGGCGAGCGCGGCGCGCTCGGGGCCGAGGCGCCGCGCCCACTCGTCGGTCCCATCGGCGCGGGTGAAGGAGCAGTGGCCGGGCTGCATGGAGGCGATCACGCCGAGCTGCGCGAAGCGGACGGCCTGCTCGCGCGGCAGGGTCTCGATGTGCTCGACGCGGTGGCGCATCCGCCCGTCCGGGCCGAGCGCGGCGACGGTGTCCAGGACGTGGCGCACGCCCGCGTCGCCGATCGCGTGGGTGGCCGTCCGCACCCCGGCGGCGTGCAGGTGGTGGACCGCGGCGGTGTACTCGGCCGGGTCGAGCCAGAGGCCCTCCCGGCTCTGCCCGTGGCAGTCGCCGTGTTCGAGCCAGGCAGAGCCGCCCTCGACGGTGCCGTCCATGAAGAGCTTGACGCCCCCGACCAGCCAGCCGCGCCCCGCGGTGCCGTGCAGCGCGGCCAGTTCGTCGAGCCCGTCCCGGTCGGTGCCGGGCATGCACCACGGGTTGATCCGCAGCCGCAGCGGCAGCTCGTCCCGTTCCTCGATCGCGCGGAGCAGGTCCAGCACCTCACCGCCGGCGTCCATCACATGGGTGCCGGTCAGGCCGGTGGCGGCCATGTCGGTGAGCAGGCCGAGCAGTTCGTCGCGGCGTTCGGCGAGCGGGCGGCGCGGCAGGATCGCGGTGACCGGGTCCATCGCGGCGTGCTCGATCAGGTGGCCGGTGGGGACGCCGTCGGCGTCGCAGACGACGGTGGCGCGCTGGGCGAAGGTGCGTGGCCCGTCGATCCCGGCGGCGCGCAGGGCGGCGCCGCTGACCAGCGCGGAGTGGACGTCGTACAGGCGCAGGAAGACGGGGACGTCCGGGCCGAGCACGGACTCCAGCAGCTCGCGGTGGATCGGGCGGCCGCCGAACGCGTTGTGGTCCAGGCCCCAGCCGACCACCCACCCGTCGGTCCGCTCGGCGGCGGTCAGCGCCGCGCGCAGTCCGTCCAGGTCGCGCACGGCGGAGAAGTCCGTGCCGGCGGCCATCTCCAGGCCCAGGGCGGGGTGGCTGTGGCCGTCGGTCAGGCCGGGGACGAGGGTCGCGGCGCCGAGGTCGAGCAGCTCGGTGCCGGGCCCGCGCCAGTCGCGGGCGTCCCGGGCGTCGCCGACGGCGGTGATCAGGCCGTCCCGGACGGCGACGGCGGTGGCCCGCGGCCGGGCCGGGTCCAGGGTGTGCACCCGGGCGGCGAGCACGACGAGGTCGGGGGTCACGGTGAACTCCTGGGAAGGTGACGGCGCGTCAGGCGTCGGCTGGTAAACCTAAAGCATGATGGTTTTGGCACCTTAGCCCGTGCGGCTAGGGTGCGGGAAGACCTGAGGAGGGGAGCGATGGGGCGTCCCAGCAAGGCCCTGCTGGACCGGGAGCGGATCGCGGCCACCGCGCTGGCCCTGGTCGACGAGCACGGCGACTTCTCCGTGCCGGAGATCGCCAGGCGGCTCGGTGTGCAGACCGCCTCCGTCTACCACCACGTCGAGGGCCGGGCCGGGATCGTCGAACTGGTGCGGCTCCGGCTGGCCGCGGACATCGACCCCGGCACCCTCGACCTGCGGCCCTGGGACCGGGCGATGGAGGCCTGGGCGCTCTCCTACCGCGCCGCCTTCGCCGCCCACCCGCGCGCCATCACGCTGCTGTCGATGTCCCAGGTCGCCGCGCCCGAGGTGCTCGCCCACTACGACAAGGCGGTCGCGGTGCTGCTGGAGGCCGGGTTCGCGGACTCGGTGGTGATGGTGCTGATCGCCGCGCTGGACAACCTGGTGCTCGGCTCCGCGCTCGACCTGGCCTCCCCCGAGACGATGTGGGAGCCGGCCCCGGACGGCTCGACGCCGCTGCTCGCCCGCGCCCTGGCGGCCGGCCCCGGGGGCCGCCGGGCCGACGCCGCCTTCGACTTCGCCCTGGCGGCCCACCTGGCGCACGCCCGCCGCCTGCTGGCGGGGGAGGCCGGGAGCCACTGAGCCGGGCCGCCTCCGTGCGGAGGCGGCCCGGGCCGGGGGTGACGGCGGGTCAGCTCGGGTACTCGGCGCCCCTGCGGGCGTAGTACCACCAGGTGACCGCCAGGCAGCTGAGGTAGAAGGCGACGAAGCCCCACATCGCGCTGGTGACGGCGAAGTTGGCGAACATCGCCGGGATGAAGAAGAAGCCGTAGGCGGCGATCGCGGCGGTGAAGCCGGTGACCGCGCCGGACTCCATTTCCGCCTGCTTGAGGGCCTGGTCGTGCGCGGCGGTGCCCTCGGTGAGGCCCTTCAGGGCGCGGGCCCGGAAGATCACCGGGATCTGACGGAAGGTCGAGCCGTTGCCGATCCCGGAGAAGAGGAACGCGGCCAGGAAGCAGGCGAAGAAGCCCCAGAACGAGCCGCCGTCGCCGCCGGACGGCAGGAAGGTGATCACGCCGACGATGGAGACCGCCATCCCGGCGAAGGAGAGCAGGGTGACCCGGGCGCCGCCGAGCTTGTCCGCGATCCAGCCGCCGGCCCAGCGGGCCAGGGCGCCGAGGGCCGGGCCCATCCAGGCGTAGGTGGCGACGGAGTAGTCCGGGAAGGTGGTCTTGATCAGCAGCGGCAGGGCGGCGGCGAAGCCGATGAAGGAGCCGAAGGTGCCGACGTACAGCCAGGTCATCAGCCAGGTGTGCTTGCGCCGGAAGATCACCTTCTGCCGGCTGAACGGGGTGGAGGCCACCTTGAGGTCGTTCTGCCCGAACCAGCTGATGGCGGCCAGCAGCACGATCACCGGGATCCAGACGAAGGCGGCGTTCTGCAGGTACACGGCGGTGCCGTCGGCCTTGTGCTGGGCGGAGCCGACGGCCAGCACCGAGGAGGTGATCAGGATCGGGGTCAGCAGCTGGACCACCGAGACGCCGAGGTTGCCCAGGCCGCCGTTGATGCCGGTGGCGTTGCCCTTCTCCTTCTTCGGGAAGAAGAAGCCGATGTTGGCCAGCGAGGAGGAGAAGTTGGCGCCGCCGAAGCCGCAGAGCGCGGCGATGGCCGCCAACACGACGTACGGCGTGGAGGTGTCCTGGATGGCGATGCCCAGCCAGAGCAGCGGGACCACCAGCACGATCGTGGAGAGGGCGGTGAAGCGGCGCTGGCCGATCCTCGGACCGAGGAAGGTGTAGAAGATCCGGGCGGTGCCGCCGGTCAGGCCGGGGATGGCGGTGAGCCAGAACAGCTGCGAGGTGGAGAGCCCGAAGCCGACGTCCTTGAGGTTGGTCGCGGTGACGGACCAGACCTGCCAGACCACGAAGCCGACCAGCAGGGCGGGGACCGCGATCCAGAGGTTGCGGTTGGCCACCTTGCGCCCGGTGGCCCGCCAGAAGACGGGGTCCTCCGGGTCCCAGTCCGTGACGGTGCGACCGGGCCGGTACTGGGCCGGGTCAGGGGCGTCGGCGGGCTGCTGTCCGGCGCGTTGGACGGTGGAACTCATGGCGTAACCCCTGCTGTCGAGACGGCGTCGGCCGAGCGGGGCGGCGGCGACCACCACGCTGGTCTAGACCTCTCCAATGTCCGCCTTCACGCGGGCTTTACCGAGGGTCCTACGTCGCGACTGTGCGCGGACCAAGGTCCCGGACACGGCGGAGGGCCGCCCTCCACGGGGAGGGCGGCCCGTCCGACGGGGCGTCAGGAACGGTGCGCGGGGGTCTCCTCGCCGGCCGAGAGGCCGAGGGCCTCCAGCAGCAGGCGGCAGTCCTCGCCGTCCCTGGCGTGGGCGGCGACCACCCCGCGCACCCTGGCCCGCAGGGCCGGGGGGACGGCGTGGTCGGTCGGTTCGATGGTGTCGGCGATGGTGGTCAGGTCACGGTTGGCACGGGGCATCGGGTCCGCTCCTCGGAGGTCGCGGTGGATCGCCCACGGTACCGCCTGCGGCGCGCGAACGCCGGGGACGCGCGGGGGCGGGTGGAGCCGATGGTCAGGACGCCCCGGGCACCCAGTAGTTGTGGACCGCCAGGACGGGCGGGCGCCCGGGGCCGGCGGGCCAGCCGAGCTCCGTCGCGATCGGCATCATCTTCTCGGCGAAGGCGTCCATCTGCGCCTCGCTCTCCCAGAGGTCGAAGATCTCCAAGCCCTTGTCGGTGGGGGCGCAGGTGTGCGAGAGACAGCCCGCGAAGATCTCGGGGGTCTGCTGGAGACGGGCGTTCAGCGCGTCGTACTGGTCGACGGTGACCCCGGGGAGCACCGCGTGAATCAGAACGGCCATGACCGGTCACTTCCTCTTGCCGAGTGGTGGTGCTGCCAGCACACCACTCCCGGCCGGAAGCGGCATCCGTACGGGCGGCGCGGGCGCCGCGCCCTCAGCCGGCGGGCGGGAAGTCGACCTCCAGCCAGACCGTCTTGCCGTGCGGGGTGGGCTCGCTGCCCCAGGCGGCGGAGAGCAGGGAGACCACCGTCAGGCCGTGGCCGCCGGGGAGGGCGGCGGGGCGGGGACGGCGCAGGGCCGGCAGCTCGGGGCCGGCGTCGGCGACCTCCACCCGCAGGCGGCCGTCGCGGCGCAGGAGCGCCAGCTCGTACGGGCCCGGGGCGTGCAGACAGGCGTTGGTGACCAGTTCACCGACCATCAGGAGGACGTCCTCGGCGGCGGTCAGCCGCTCGCGGTCGGAGGTCGGCAGCCAGCCCCAGTCGAGCAGCGCGGCGCGGGTGAACTCCCGGCACCTGCTGACCGATCCACCGGGCCGGGCCAGCGGCAGACGGCGGACCTGCGAGGTCGGTGTGGTGCCCATCCGCCGCTCCGGCTGTGTCCGTGGTCCCGGTCCCCCTCAGCGTAGGGAGGCCCGCGCGGTCGCGCCAGGGTACGCCCGGCGCTGCTCAGCCGCCCGGTGGGGCAGTGACGTCCGGCGGAGCGGTGGCGTCCGGCGGCTCCTCGGCCAGGGCCTCGGCCACGGTGGCGTGCACCCGCAGGACACCGGCGGTGCCGGTGAGTTCGAGCATCAGGGAGACCATCGAGCCGGGGGACGCGACCGCGAGGTGACGGCCCCGCGCCTCGGCGTCCAGCCGGGTGCGCAGCAGCAGGTTGAGGCCGGTGGAGTCGCAGAAGTCGAGGCCCGAGCAGTCGACGACGATCAGGCCGCGCGGCCCGGCGAGGGCCGTGGCCAGGGCGTCCTGCAGGGGTTCGGCGGTGTCGTGGTCCAGCTCGCCGCTCGGGCGCAGCACCACGGCGCCGTCCTCCTCGCGCACCTGGACGGAGAGGCCGGGGGCCGGGCTCGGGGGAGGGGTGGGGGACACGGGGTCATCTCCGGTGGACGGCCGGGCCCGGCGGCCGTCCACCGGGCCGGGCAGGGGGCCCGGAGCGGGGCGGGAGCACGGGGCCCTCCACCAGGGGCTGCTACCCGGGTCCGGCGGTGCCAACCCTCGCGGGGACACCGCCGGACCCGGGGCCGGCTCAGTGGGCGGCGGGGCCGACCAGCTCCTTGAGCACGTCCTCCAGGGTCACCAGGCCGGTGGCCGAGCCGTCGGGGGCGACGGCCGCGGCCAGGTGGGTGCCGGAGCGCCGCATCGCGGTGAGCACGTCGTCCAGCGGGGTGGAATCGGCCACCCGGGCGATCGGGTGCAGGGCGCGGGCCGGGAACGGCAGGTCGCGGTTCTCGTCCTGCTCCAGCGCGTCCTTGACGTGCAGGTAGCCGGAGACCGTCCCGTCCGCCCGCAGCAGCGGGAAGCGGGAGAAGCCGGTCCGGGCGGCCAGCTCCTCCAGCTGGGCGGGGGTGGTGCCGGGCCGGGCGAAGACCACCTGCGCGGTTGGGGTGACCACGTCGGAGACCGGGCGGCTGCCCAGCTCCAGGGCGTCCTGGAGCAGCTCGGTGTCGCGCTCGCTGAGCAGCTCGGCGTCCGAGGAGTCCTGCACCATCCGGGAGAGCTCGTCCTCGGTGAAGACCGAGCCGACCTCGTCCTTGGGCTCCACCTTGAGCATCCGCAGGATGGCGTTGGCGAAGGCGTTGATCGAGAAGACCAGCGGGCGCAGCGCCTTGGTGGTGGCCACCAGCGGCGGCACCAGCAGCATCGCCGCCTTCTGCGGCGCGGCCAGCGCCAGGTTCTTCGGGATCATCTCGCCGAGCAGCATGTGCAGGTAGGTGGCCACCGTCAGGGCGATCACGAAGGCGATCGGGTGGGTGAGCGCGTCCGGCACGCCGACGGCGTGGAAGGCCGGCTCCAGCAGGTGGGCGATGGCCGGTTCGGCCACGGCGCCGAGCACCAGGGAGGAGACGGTGATGCCGAGTTGGGCGGTCGCGAGCATCGCCGAGACGTGCTCCAGACCCCAGATGACGGTCTTGGCCCGGCGGTCGCCCGCCTCGGCCTGCGGCTCGACCTGGCTGCGGCGCACCGAGATCAGGGCGAACTCGCCGCCGACGAAGAAGGCGTTGCTGACCAGGGTCAGCAGGCCGATGAAGAGCTGGAGCGCGGTCACCGGTCCTCCTCCGTGCGCTCGGTGGTGCGGCCGTCCGACGGCTCGTCGGCTGACGGGGCCTCAGGGGCGGTGATCCGCACCCGTTCCGCCACGTGGTGGTCGACGGTCTCGACCTCCAGCTGCCAGCCCTCCAGCTCGACCAGGTCGCCCGGGGCCGGGATGCGGCCGAGCCGGTGCGCGATCAGGCCGGCCAGGGTCTCGTACGGGCCCTCGGCGGAGGGCAGCCCGAGCGTCTCCAGCTGGTCCGTGCGGGTGATGCCGTCGGCGTCCCACTGGCGGCGGCCGTCGGTGAGGGTGCCGACGAAGAACAGGTCGGGGATCTCGGTCGGGTCGTGCTCGTCGCGGACCTCGCCGACCACCTCCTCGACGATGTCCTCCAGCGAGGCGATGCCGGCCGTGCCGCCGTACTCGTCGATGACCACGGCCAGGCTCTCCTCGCCGCGCAGCTGGTCCAGCAGCCGGTCCACGGTGAGGGTCTCGGGCACCAGCAGCGGCGGGGTCATCAGGGTGGTGACCCGGCGGTTGGCCCGCTCGGCGGCCGGGACGCCCAGGGCGTGCCGGATGTGCACGGTGCCGACCACCTGGTCCATGCTGCCCCGGTAGACCGGGAAGCGGGACAGGCCGGTGGCCCGGGTCAGGTTGGCCACGTCCGCGGCGGTGGCGTGCTCCTCCAGTGCCTGCACGTCGACCCGAGGGGTCATCACGTTCTCCGCCGTCAACTCCCGCAGGCGCAGCGCCCGGACGAAGAGGTCGGCGGTGTCCGGCTCTATCGCGCCCTCGCGGGCGGAGTGCCGGGCCAGGGCGATGAGCTCCTGCGGGGTGCGGGCGGAGGCCAGCTCCTCGGCGGGCTCCAGGCCGAAGCGGCGCACCACGCGGTTCGCGGTGTTGTTGAGGTGCCCGATCAGCGGGGAGAAGGCGGCCGAGAACAGGTACTGCGGCCGGGCCACGATCTTGGCCACCGCGAGCGGGCGGGAGATCGCCCAGTTCTTCGGGACCAGCTCGCCGGCCACCATCAGCACGATGGTCGAGAGCAGCACACCGAGGAGGACCGCCACCGTGTCCACCGCGCCGTGCGGCAGTCCGAGGGCGGTGAGCGGCCCGCGCAGCAGGGCGGAGACCGAGGGCTCGGCGAGCATGCCGATCACCAGGCTGGTCACCGTGATGCCCAGCTGGGCCCCGGAGAGCTGGAAGGTCAGCCGCTTGACGGCGGCCAGGGCGCCGGCGGCGCCGCGTTCACCGGCCTCGGCGGCGCGCTCGACCTCACCGCGCTCGACGGTGGTGAGGGAGAACTCGGCGGCCACGAAGACCGCGCAGGCCAGGGTGAGGACCAGGGCGAGCAGGAGCAGCAGGACTTCGGTCACCGTGCCACCCCCGCTCCGGACTGGTCGTCCTGCTGTACGGGAACGGCACGGGTGGAACTGGGAGGCTCGTCCATCGCGGGGACCGCGGCTCCTTCTTTCGTCAGTGTGTGTCTAGTCGGTCTACAGGAGTGTAAACGAATGGCAAAGCAAGATCACTGAGACCGTTGTCACGTTCACCGGCCGTGTCGAATGCTATAGTGCGTGCGTTCGCCTCCGACGCCCCGACTTGGTGCGTGCGGAGGCTTTTTTCATGCCAACCGACACCCTGACGCCGGCCCGCACCGGCTACCTCACCCTGCTCCGCGACCGCGAGTTCGCCGGGCTGTACGCCTCCTTCACCCTCACCGTCGCCGCCACCACGCTCTCCGGCTTCGCCCTCGGCTCGCTGGTCGACGACCGCACCGGCTCGCCCTTCCTGACCGCCGTCAGCATGTACGGCGCCACCTTCGCCACCGTGGTCGGAGCCCTGACCCTGATGTCGGTGGCCGACGGCCGCCACCCCCGCCGCACCCTGCTCGCCCTCCAGACCGTCACCCTGGCCGGCACCGCGGCCCAGGCCCTGCCCGGCCTGCCGCTGGCCGCCCGCTTCGGGCTGCTGCTGGTGCTCGGCCTCTTCCAGTCGCTGGCCACCGGCACCCGGCTCGGCCTGCTCGCCGAGATCGTCCCGCCCGGCGGCTATGCGTCGGCCCGCTCGCTGACCAACGTCACCTCCGGCGCCACCGCCGTCCTCGGCTACGGGATCGGCGGCCTGCTGGCGGGCCACCTGACGCCCCACCAGCTCTTCGGGCTGGCGGGCGCGCTGAACGGGTGCGCCCTGCTGCTGGTCGCGGTCACGGTGCGGGAGCGCTCGGTGCGGATCGCCCGGCGGCCCGGGCTGCGCGCCACCTGGAGCGCCAACGCGGTGCTGTTCGCCGACCCCGGGCGGCGGGTGCTGCTGCTCAACCTCTGGGTGCCGAACGGGCTGATCGTCGGGTGCGAGGCGCTGTTCATCCCCTACGCGCCCGGGGCCGCGGGCCTGCTGCTGGCGGCCGGCTCGGCGGGGATGCTGCTGGGGGACCTGACGGTGGGCCGGCTGCTGGACGCGCGGCAGCGGCAGCGCTGGGCCTTCGGCCTGCGGCTGCTGCTGGCCGTGCCCTTCCTGCTCTTCGCGCTGCGGCCGCCGACGGCCGTGCTGGTGCTCGCGGTGCTGGTGGCGGGCGTCGGGTTCGCGGCCACCCTGCCGCTCCAGGAACGGCTGCTGGAGGCGACACCGGAGGCGGTGCAGGGGCAGGTCCAGGGGGTCGAGTCGGCCGGGCGGATGACCTGGCAGGGGCTCGGGGCCGCCGTCGCGGGAGGAGCCGCACAGCTCGTGGGGCCGGCGGTGGCGATCACCGTGGTGGCGACGGTCTCGGTGCTGCTGACGCTGGCGCTGCGGCCCGGTAAGGGGATTTCACAGAACGCCAGTTGACCGGTGGTGGTGACACCTTGAGGGGCGCGGGGAACTGCGCGCTCCGGAAGGCGGCCCACCTGCAACTGACTCACCATCAGCCAGTTGCAGGTGCTGCCTTTCCAGCCCGCGCAGTTCCTCGCGCCCCTGGTGTGACCACGTGCCGTAAGGGTCAGACCCGGTCGGCGGCGATCAGGAGGTACTGGAAGGAGCCGTCCTTGTAGGACTCGATGAAGGCCTCCTCGATGCCGGTGACGATCGAGGTGGTGGCCCGGAGCTCCCAGTAGGGGAGGGTGGCCGGGGTGAGGTCGATGACGGCCTGGGGGACCAGGCGGTTGTCGGCCATCGCCCGCATGTACTCGCGGCGGGAGTGGATGTTGCACTCGAAGTGGGCGTTGATCTGGGAGACCCACTTGGAGGGCTGGCCGTAGACCGGGTTCCAGCAGCCGGTGATGGTGACGTAGCGGCCGCCCAGCTTCAGGATGCGGGAGTGCTCGGAGAACAGGTCCTCGAGGTCCACGTACATGCTGGACTCGTTGTTCCAGGAGGCGGCGGCCTGGCCGGTCTCGAACGGCATGTTGAGCATGTTGGCCACCCGGGAGCGGACGGCGTGGTCGATGCCGAGCTCGCGGGCGCGGTTGTTGCCGAAGTCGGCCTGGGTGCTGGAGAGGGTGACGCCCTCCACGGTGCAGTTGAAGCGCTGGTGGGCCATCACCATCGAGCCGCCGCGGCCGCAGCCGGCGTCGACCAGGGTGTCCTCGGCGGTGATCGGGCCGAGGTGGTCGAGCAGGACGTTGGTCTGGGCGGACTCCAGGCGGTGCAGCTCGGCGATCACCTTCTGCTCGCGCTCGGCCGGGTCGTCGGCCTGGATCGCGGCCTGGTCGATGTCGCCGATGCCGTAGTGGTGGTGGTACAGGCCGTCCACGTCGCCCAGGAGCAGGTTGACCGGGCGGGCCTCGTTGTTCCAGTAGCGGGCGATGTCGCCCTGGTAGGCGCTGGCCGGGCCGGGGATCGAGGCGCTGGTGGGGGCGGCGGTGGTGGTCATGGGGGATTCTCCTCGTGAAGAAGGGTGTGACGGACGAATGGCGGGCCGGCCGGAGGGCCGGCGGCGCTCACCAGAAATCGGGGAGCGTGTAGCGGTAGGTGTTGGTCTGGTGCCAGTTGTGGTTGCCGTCGATCCAGACCGCGACGCCGCGCAGGAAGCGCAGCAGGGCCGGGTTCGGGTACTCGACGGCCAACTGGGCCGATTCGGCCTCGAAAGCGTGCATCAGCTCGTTGTGGATCTCGACGGCCTTGAGGTACGCGTCGCGGGCGTCCAGCTCCTCGTTCCGGGCGATCACCACGGGGAGGTTGAGGTGCAGGCCGGGGCTCTGCAGCTCCTTGGTGTAGGAGTACAGGTCGTTGACGATGGTGGTGGCGTTCCCCGCCAGGGCGATCACCCGCTGGAGGGCGGGCAGCGCGTGCAGGTCGGCGGGGAGCTCGTAGCCGCCGATCGTGTCGGTGATGGTCGGGCAGGGGCGGAAGTTGTTGAACTGACGCATCGCCAGGTACTCCCACACCTGGGGCACGTAGTCGGTCTCGTCCCAGGCGGCCTCGGCCAGGTAACCCATGTGCAGCCGGGCCATGTCGTGCCGGAAGCGGTCCGCCTGGGAGGGGCTGGCGACCTGGCGGAAGTACTCCATGGCCGAGAAGTACGCCCGGCGCGGTGCGTCGGACTGGAGCGACTCGTGCCAGGCCGGGGTGTACCCGGCGGTGGTGTGCACCGGGTCCAGCGCGGTGTGGGCCAGCAGCAGGCGCCCGCCCAGGCCGACCGGGGAGCCGCCGTGGTCCTCGCAGTAGACGTCGTCGACGACGTTCTCGGCCGCCATCAGCCGGGTGGCCACCATCAGGTGGTCGACGCTCGGCGCGTCCGGGTGGCAGGTGACCATGTAGCGGCCGAGCGAGAAGCCGTCGAACTGGTCCTCCCACTCCGGCGGGTAGAGCGCGACCTCGTGCACCGCCCAGTCCTTGATCCGGCGGCTGACCTCCTCGACCCGGGCCGGGTCCGGCTCGGCGACGGGGTGGAAGTACAGCCCCGGCACCGGGTCGCCGGGGGTCGGCTTGCCGGAGGGGGCCGGTGCTTCGGCGGGTGCCACCGGGGTCAGGCCGGGCACGGCGAAACCGGGCAGTGAGGGGAGGCTGAAGGCGGCCGGTGCCTCCGGTGCCTCCGGGGCCTCTGGTGCCTCGAACTCCCGGACGGGGAAGCTGAGTTGCGGAGGTCCGGGAAGTGCGACGGCCTCCACCGCGGCGGCCTCGGGGACGGCGGGTGCCTCGGGTGCCTCGGTGGGGAGCGTCAGGTAGAGGCTGCCCGTTCCCAGGCCGCTCGGGCCGCGCAACAGCCGCCCCAGCTCCTGGAGTTCGGTGCCGGTCATGCGGCCGCTCCGATCTGGCAGTTCTCCAGCAGGCCGAGCGCGTCCGGTACCAGGACGGCGGCGGAGTGGTAGCCGCTGACCAGGTAGCGCATCACGGACTGCTGGTTGATGCCCATGAAGCGGACGTTCAGGCCGGGCTCGACCTCCTCGGGGAGGTCCTTGGGGCGCAGGCCGATCACGCCCTGCTGCTCCTCGCCGAAGCGCACCGCCATGATGGTGGAGGTCTGGGTGTCGGAGACCGGGATCTTCGAGAGCGGGTAGATCGGCACGCCCCGCCAGCTGGGCACCGGCTTGCCGTTGACCTCGGCCGGGGTCGGGTAGAGGCCGCGCTTGTTGCACTCGGCGAAGAAGGCCACGATCGCCTTCGGGTGGGCGAAGAAGGCGTGGGTGGAGCGCCGCATGGCGAGCAGCTGGTCCAGGTCGTCCGGGGTGGGCGGGCCGCTGCGGGTGGAGATCCGCTGGTCGTAGGCGGCGTTGTGGAGCAGCCCGAACTCGCGGTTGTTGACGATCTCGTGCTCCTGCCGCTCGCGCAGCTCCTCCACCGTCAGGCGCAGCTGCTGCTGCAGCTGGTCCATCGGGTCGTTGTAGAGGTCGGAGACCCGGGTGTGCACCTGGAGGATGGTCTGGGCCACCGACAACTCGTACTCGCGGGGCGCGAGTTCGTAGTCGACGAAGCTGGTGGGGATCTCCGGCTCGCCCTGGTGGCCGGCGCTGATCGCGATCTCGGCCTCGCCCTTGCGGTTGACGGCGCGGCCGGCCCGGGCCCGGAACTCCTCGGTGTGCGCCCGCAACGAGGGTGTGCGGTCCAGGAGTTCGCGGTACTGCGCCCAGGGGAGGGCGAGCACGGTGGCGTCGGTGGCGGCGCGCAGGGTGGCCGACCACTCGGCGTCCGGGCGTAGGTGCGCCTCGTCGCCGAGGTGGGCGCCGTCGGTGACCACGCCGACCACCTGCGGGTCGCCGTACCTGCCCTCGACGATCCGCTCCAGGCGGCCGTGGGCGATCAGGAAGACCTCGTCCACCGGCTGCCCCTGACCGGCCAGCAGGTCACCGGCGCGGACCTCGCGGACCCGGAAGCCGGCGGCCAGTTCGGCCAGTACCTCCTGGTCCTGGTACCCGCGCAGCGCGGGCAGCGCGTCGAGGGAGGCCGGGACGGGGCGGACCAGGTCCGCGCCCTCCTGGACGAAGAGCACCCGTCCGGCGCCGGTCCTCAGCAGCAGCCGCCGGTTGACCCGGTACGTACCGGCCGCGACCTCCACCCAGGGCATGGTGCGCAGCAGGTTCCGGGAGGTGATCCCCTGCATCTGCGGTTCGGACTTGGTGGTCGTGGCCAGCAGCCTGGCCGCCTGCGTGGACAGGCTCGACTGCGGCGTGGGTGGTGCTCCCAGGCCAAGCATGACTACTCCTCGGGGAAGGGCGCCCACAGGGCTGCCGGGGCGCGGTGTGCACCGCGATTGGGCACGAGCGGACAGCACGGACCGGCCGGCCCCGCGCGGTGCCCGGGGGCGTCGGTTGCCCGTTCTGGATCTGATCGGTTCGTTCAGAGGTGCCGAGGTGCCGGTATTCGCCGTCCGTCCGGTCTCACGTCGCTGTCTCTCCCCAGACCGTCCGTCGGCTTCCGAGATCATGATTGCGGAGTCCGGGCGGAAGTCGGGCCGAAGGATCGGAAGAGACCGAATGTGATCGTTCCGGTTCGTACGGCTGTACTGGAGCCGAATGTGATCTCCGATCGGAGGAGGGTTTCTGACGGTCCGTAAGCTCTGCCTGCGAGGACGCCGCTCCGGCCCGACTTCTCTGTGGCATCCGCCAATACGGCTGCCCGGTGGTGCGGGGAGAGGATTTCCGCCACGGCGGTGCACGGGGCACGGCCGGGAGAGGGGGACGTCCGTGAGCGGGCAGCAGTACGACCAGATCGGTGAGGCCTTCGAGGGGTTCAAGTCCCTGCCGCTGATGCGCTTCGGCGAGGTGCCGAGCTTCCTGGAGCTGGTGGGCGACGTGCGGGGCCGGTCGGTGCTCGACCTGGCCTGCGGGACCGGCTTCTACAGCCGGGAGTTCAAGCGGCGGGGCGCGAGCGAGGTGTTCGGGGTGGACATCTCGGTGGAGATGATCGCCGCCGCGCGGGAGATCGAGCGGCACGACCCGCTGGGCGTGCGGTACGAGGTCGGCGACGTGCTCGAACTGGGCGACCTGGAGCCGAAGTTCGACGTCGCGCTCGGGGTGCAGTGTCTCAACTACGCCGAGTCGGTGGCCGAGATGGAGCGGATGTGCCGCAACATCCACCGCAACCTGGTGCCGGGCGGCGAGTTCTTCGTCCTCGCCCAGAAGCCGGACTACGGGTTCGACTGCGCGGACCTGGAGAACTACGGCTTCCGCTGCGAGCCGGCCGGTGAGATCGAGACCGGCACCCGGGTGCGGGTGACCGCACTGCTGGAGCCGGAGCCGATCACCATCGTCTCCTCGGCGCCGAGCCGCGAGGTGTACGAGAAGTGCCTCCAGGCGGCCGGCTTCAGCGCGGTCGAGTGGGTGCCGCTGCAGATCACCGAGGCCGGACTGCGGGAGTACGGCGAGGAGTTCTGGGCCGAGGCGCTCGCCCACCCGCCGCTGGAGATGTTCCGGGCCCGCGCCTGACCCGGGAGGGAGTGCTACCCGGGCGCCGCGGGTAGCACTCCCGCAGGGGACACGGGGGATCGGGGGATCGGATGGCGCACGAGCACGTCACCGTACGGGTGGAGAAGTGGCAGTTGGCCGTCGGCGCGGTCTGCCTGGTGGCGGCGGGGTACCTGGCGTTCCGGTGGGCGGGGCACCGGAGCCCGGTGCCCGTCCTCGGGGCCGTGGCGTTCGGGGCGGTGCTCTGGCTCGGGCCGGTCGTGCGGCCGCTGCGGCTGCGGACGGCCGACGAGGGCCTGCTGCTGCGCCTGCCGCTGTGGCCCCGCGAGCTCGCGATCCCCTGGGACGACCTGGCGGCCCTGCACACCCGCGAGGCCAAGGTGTTCGGCGGCACCCGGCCGGTCTTCCGGCTGGAGGTCGCCCGGACACCGGCCGTGTGGATCGCGCTCGTCTGGCTCACCAACCACCGCCGGCTGGCGAGTTGGAACCGCATCCGCTTCTACGGCGGCCTGCCCGGCGGCTGCGACGTGGAGCTCGTGGGACGGACCGACCAGGCCGAACTGGACCGCCTGGTGGCCGTGGTGAGCGGGCACGCCGCCGTCAACCCGCCCGACCCGTACGAGTTCTGAGGCGGTGCCACCGGCCCCGGCGGGTGAGGCGGGGCCGGTGGCACCCGGCCGCAATTCGGTTGGCAGGGGCTGTCGTTCGTGTTAAGTGCTGTGTCATGCCTCTCTACCCACCGACCACTCCGTACGACACCGGCTTCCTCGACACCGGCGACGGGAACCGCATCTACTACGAGCAGCTCGGCAACCCGGACGGCAAACCGGCCCTCGGGGTGCACGGCGGCCCCGGCGGGGGCGGCTCGCGGAATCCGCTGCGGGCCTGGGACCCGGAGCGGTACCGGGTGATCCGCTTCGACCAGCGCAACTGCGGGTCGAGCACCCCGCACGCCAGTGACCCGGCGGCGGACATGAGCCTGAACACCACGCAGCACCTGATCGACGACATGGAGCGCCTGCGCGAGCACCTGGCGGTCGACAGGTGGCTGGTGAACGGCGCCTCCTGGGGCGTGACGCTCGCCCTGGCCTATGCGCAGCAGCACCCCGGGCGGGTCAGCGAGATCATCCTGCAGGCCGTGATGACCAGCAGCCGGGCCGAGATCGACTGGCTCTACCGGGGTGCCGGGCGCTTCCACCCCGAGGCCTGGGACCGGTTCCGGGAGGGCGTTCCCGAGGGTGAGCGGGACGGTGACCTCCCGGCCGCGTACGCCCGGTTGATGGAGCACCCCGACCGGGCGGTCCGGGCGAAGGCCGCCGCCGACTGGCTGGCCTGGGAGGACGCGGTCGTCTCGCTGGAGCCCAACAACCGCCCGGGCATGTACAGCGACCGGGTGGAGGACGACCAGATCGCCTTCGTCCGGATCTGCTCGCACTTCTTCGGCCACGGCGCCTGGCTGACGGAGGAGCAGATCCTGCGCGACGCGCCGAAGCTGGCCGGCATTCCGGGCGTGGTGGTGACCGGTCGCCACGACATGGGCTGCCCGCCGGGGACCGCCTGGCGGCTGGTGCGGGCCTGGCCGGGGGCCCGGCTGCACATCTCCGACGACTCCGGCCACGTGGGCAGCGAGAGCATGGTGAAGGTGGTCCACGACGCCATCGAGGAGTTCAAGGACCGTTGACCGCCGGGCCCGGTCCCGGGCCCGGCCGGGGGAGGGGTCAACTCGCCGTGCTGTCACGGTGCTTGACTGGGGGACGGGCGGGCCACATCCTTACCGAGCGGTAAGACCGCCCGGTAACCACGGCTGGTGCAGGTCCGTGGCGGTGTGCCGTCCCCCACCCCTCGTCACCGTCACGGAGGCACCCCCATGCCGACGACCGGAACTCCGCGTGCCCGCGCGGCCCTCACCACCCTCGCCCTCGCGGCCTCCCTGGCCGCCGGAGCCCTGAGCTCCGCGGGCCCGGCGGCCGCCCGGACCTCGTACGCGCGCTACGTCGCCCTCGGCGACTCCTACGCCTCGGGCGCCGGAGTGCCGACCCAGGTGGACACCGCCTGCGCGCGGTCGGACAAGAACTACCCGTCGGTGCTGGCCGCGGCCCTGGCGCCGGGCGCGAAGGCGGACGTCACCTGCGGCGGCGCCACCACGGTGCACATGACGACCACCCAGAGCGGCTCCGCCGGGCCGCAGTTCAACGCGCTGACCGCCGACACCGACCTGGTGACGCTGACCATCGGCGGCAACGACGTGGGCTTCGCCGACATCATCGTGCGCTGCACCACGCTGGGCTTCTTCAACGGCGGAGGGTCCCCCTGCAAGGCGAGCTACACCTCGGGCGGGACGGACCAGCTGGCCGCGAAGGTGGACGCCACCGGAGCGAAGATCGGGGCGGTGCTGGACGGCATCCGGCAGCGCGCGCCGCGGGCGGCGGTGCTGGTGACCGGCTACCCGGCGATCCTGCCGGACGACGGCTCCAACTGCTGGGCCACCGTCAGCATCGCCAAGGGGGACGCCCCCTGGCTGCGCGACACCCAGAAGCGGCTCAACTCGGTGGTCGCGGCCCAGGCCGCCGCCCACGGTGCCCGCTACGTGGACGTCTACGGGCCCTCGGTGGGGCACGACGTCTGCAAGCCGGTGGGGACGCGGTGGATGGAGCCGCTGTTCGGCAGCGGTGCGGCGGCCTTCCATCCGAACGCGGCGGGGGAGCGGTCGATGGCCGAGGCGGTGCGGGTGGTCGCCGTGGGCTGAGCCGCCGGTGGCGGGCCGGTACGGCGCCCGGCTGCTGCGGCGCCCGGTCGGGGCATCCGGCCGGGCGCCGCGCGGTGACACCCGGATGGTGGACCCGGCGGGCGGGGGCCGGGCGGAGCGGACAGCATCGCCGGTGAGGGGTGGGCGGCCGGACGGAAGGAGTGGTGATGGCAGCCGAGTTGAGCGAGGAGCTGGGCGGGCCGCCGCAGTGGTTCTGGTGCCTGGACCACCAGCGGGTGGAGGAGGGCTACCAGTGCCCGGTGAAGAACCTGCTGGGTCCGTTCGACACGCCGGCGGAGGCGGCCCGGGCGCTGGACCTCGCGCACGGCCGGACGGAGGAGTGGGACCGCTCGGACCGGGCCTGGGAGGAGGGCGAAGGCTGACGGCGTGTCGGGCGACCTGCGGCAAGTCGTGTTGAACGTGTTCAGTTATGGGTCTAGAGTCGTCCCCGTCGCAGGGCGGGAGCGAGCCTCACCGCCGCCACGAGGGGGACCACCATGACCACGCACGACTTCGCCCGTTGGGTCGACCACTTCCACGCCGAGGCGGCCCGCCGGGCCGCCACCGCCGAGCCCGACTGGTCGGCCGGCGCGCGGCTGCCCGACACCGCCTGGGCCAGCCTGCAGAAGTTCCAGGTCGGCGAGGACGGCGACGGGGCCAACCTGATCGGCAAGGCCGACCGCGCGGGCGACCCGGACTACGCCCTGGCGGCCCGGCTGTTCGTCGCCGAGGAGCAGAACCACGCCCGGCTGCTGGCGCTGCTGCTGGAGGCGGGCGGCCGCCCGACCCTGGACGGGCACTGGAGCGACCGGATCTTCGTCCGGGTGCGACGGCTGCTCGGGATGCGCACCGAGCTGCTGGTGCTGATGATCGCCGAACTGGTCGCCGTCCCCTACTACCGCGCGGTCCGGGACGGCGCCGCCGACCCGCTGGTGAGCGAGGTGGCCGGGCGGATCATGGCCGACGAGGAGCGGCACATCCCCTTCCACTGCGACCGGCTGGCCGACTCGCTGGCCGAACTCGGCCCGGCCGCACGGCGGGTGACGGTCGGCGGGTGGCGCCTGCTGCTGCTCGCCGCCGCGCTCTTCGTGGCGGTCGACCACGGCCCGGCGCTGCGGGACCTCGGAGCCCGGCGCACCCGCTTCGTGCGGGACGTGTTCCGCCTCTCCGGCCCGGTCGCGGCCCGGATCCTCGGCGGCGCGGCCTGGGCCCGGGCGGACCGTCGGCGAGCGGTGCCGCAGGCCGCCTGACCGAGCGCCCGTCCCCCATGCCGGAGGCCCGGCCGGACTGCCCCACGGGGGTGGACAGTCCGGCCGGGCCTCCTCAGAACGGCGGCCGGAGGGTGCGCCCCCGGTCACGCCGCCCGGTCACGCCCCCACGTACGCCGCCAGGTGCTGCCCCGTCAGGGTGGAGCGGGCGGCGACGAGTTCGGCCGGGGTGCCCTCGAAGACCACCGTGCCGCCGTCGTGGCCGGCGCCCGGGCCGAGGTCGACGATCCAGTCGGCGTGGGCCATCACGGCCTGGTGGTGCTCGACCACGATCACCGACTTGCCGGAGTCCACCAAGCGGTCCAGCAGGCCGAGCAGCTGCTCCACGTCGGCCAGGTGCAGGCCGGTGGTCGGCTCGTCCAGGACGTAGACGCCGCCCTTCTCGCCCATGTGGGTGGCCAGCTTGAGCCGCTGGCGCTCGCCGCCGGAGAGGGTGGTGAGCGGCTGACCGAGGGTCAGGTAGCCCAGCCCGACGTCGGCCAGCCGGGTCAGCACCCGGTGCGCGGCCGGGGTGGCGCCGGCCCCGCCGGGGGCGAAGAACTCCTCGGCCTCCGTCACCGACATCGTCAGCACCTCGCTGATGTCCTTGCCGCCGAGGTGGTACTCCAGCACCGAGGCGTCGAAGCGCTTGCCCTCGCACTCCTCGCAGGTGGTCGCCACCCCGGCCATCATCGCCAGGTCGGTGTAGATCACCCCCGCGCCGTTGCAGGTCGGGCAGGCCCCCTCGGAGTTGGCGCTGAACAGGGCCGGCTTCACCCCGTTCTCCTTGGCGAAGGCCTTGCGGATCGGGTCGAGCAGCCCGGTGTAGGTGGCCGGGTTGCTCCGCCGGGAGCCCTTGATCGGGGTCTGGTCCACGACCACCACGCCCGCCTCGGCGGCGGCCCGTCCGCGCACCAGCGAACCGTGCACCAGCGAGCTCTTGCCCGACCCCGCCACGCCGGTCACCACCACCAGCACGCCGAGCGGGACGTCGACGTCCACGTTCCGCAGGTTGTGGGTGCTCGCGCCGCGGATCTCCAGGACCTCGGAGGACTTGCGCACCTCCGCCTTGAGCGAGGCCCGGTCGTCCAGGTGACGGCCCGTCACCGTGCCGCCCTTGCGCAGGCCCTCGACGCTGCCCTCGAAGCAGACCGTGCCGCCCGCCGTCCCGGCGCCCGGGCCGAGGTCCACCACGTGGTCGGCGATCGCGATGACCTCCGGCTTGTGCTCCACCACCAGCACCGTGTTGCCCTTGTCCCGCAGGCGCAGCAGCAGCTCGTTCATCCGCTGGATGTCGTGCGGGTGCAGGCCGGTGGTGGGCTCGTCGAAGACGTAGGTCACGTCGGTGAGCGAGGAGCCGAGGTGACGGATCATCTTGACCCGCTGCGCCTCGCCGCCGGAGAGCGTCCCGGCCGGGCGGTCCAGCGAGAGGTAGCCGAGGCCGATCTCCACGAAGGAGTCCAGGGTGTGCCCGAGGGAGTCCAGCAGCGGGGCCACCGAGGGCTCCTCCAGCCCGCGCACCCAGCCGGCCAGGTCGCTGATCTGCATCGAGCAGGCGTCGGCGATGCTCACCCCGCCGATCTTCGAGGAGCGGGCCGCCTCGCTCAGGCGGGTGCCGCCGCACTCCGGGCAGGAGGTGAAGGTGACGGCGCGGTCCACGAAGGCCCGGATGTGCGGCTGCATCGCCTCCGGGTCCTTGGAGAGGAAGGACTTGCGGAGCTTGGGGATCAGGCCCTCGTAGGTGA
This sequence comes from Kitasatospora sp. NPDC051853, assembly GCF_044452665.1. NCBI lineage: Bacteria > Bacillati > Actinomycetota > Actinomycetes > Kitasatosporales > Streptomycetaceae > Kitasatospora > Kitasatospora sp. NPDC051853. The sequence continues at coordinate 1,004,270 of NZ_JBITBY010000001.1, forward strand.
GGTTCACCCCGTTGACCTTCACCTTGGTCGGCTCGCGGTACAGGAAGTCCTGCATCTCCTGTTCGCTGTAGTCGCGGATCGGCTTGTCCGGGTCCAGGAAGCCGGAGTTGGCGAAGATGCCGACCGTCCAGACGTTGTCCGCCTTGTAGCCGGGGATGGTGATGGCGCCCTCGGAGATCGACCTGGAGTCGTCGAAGAGCTCCGCCAGGTCGAGGTCGGTGACGGTGCCCCGGCCCTCGCAGGCCGGGCACATGCCGCCGGTGACGCTGAAGCTGCGCCGCTCCTTGACCGTCTTCCCGGCCTTCTCCACGGTGACGGCGCCCGCGCCGCTGATCGAGGCCACGTTGAAGGAGAAGGCCTGCGGCGAACCGATGTGCGGCTTGCCGAGGCGGCTGAACAGGATCCGCAGCATCGCGTTGGCGTCGGTGGCGGTGCCGACGGTGGAGCGCGGGTCGGCGCCCATCCGCTGCTGGTCCACGATGATGGCGGTGGTCAGGCCCTCCAGCACGTCCACGTCGGGACGGGCCAGGTTGGGCATGAAGCCCTGGACGAAGGCGCTGTAGGTCTCGTTGATCATCCGCTGCGAGTCCGCGGCGATGGTGTCGAACACCAGCGAGCTCTTCCCGGAACCGGACACGCCGGTGAACACCGTGAGACGGCGCTTGGGAATCTCCACGCTGACGTTCTTGAGGTTGTTCTCGCGCGCGCCGTGGACCCTGATCAGGTCGTGGCTGTCGGCGACGTGCGGTGCGAGCGACTGCTCCGCGGCCTTGCTGGCGGCCATGCTCTCTGTCTCCATCCGTACGACGGGCCCGCCCCTCCGCGTTCCCAACCGGTCTTCCTCGCTCGCCCGATCTTGCCAGTTCGGGCGGACGGAAGGGGGTCGGGTGCCGGAAGGCGCGGCCCGTCGGTCCTGGATGCGCCGGCCCTGAACGCCTCGGCCCTCGACGCCTCGGCCCTCGACGCCTCGGTCCTGGATGCGTCAGTCCTGGATGCGGCGCCAGGGGCGGTCGGCCTCCAGGGCGAAGGCCAGTTCCAGCAGGAGGCGCTCCTGGCCGTGGGCGGCGGAGAGGTGGACGCCGATCGGCAGGCCGTTGTCGGCGGAGCCGGTGGGGAGGGTGATCGCCGGGCCGCCGGTGACGTTGTTGACGGGAGTGAAGGCCACGTAGCGGAGCAGACGCTCCGTCAGCTCCTCGAACTCCACGGTGGGGCTGAGGTGGCCGAGCGGCGGGGTGGTGTGGGCCAGGGTGGGGGAGAGGATCGCGTCGTGGTCCCGGAAGATGCCGGCGTAGGTGCGCTCGGCCTGCCGCAGGCGGCGCAGCACGCCCGGGCCGCGGCGGTACTCGCGCAGGAAGCCGCGCCGCAGGCCGGTGGTGAGCGGGTCCAGGTCGCGGGAGCGGAAGCTGCGGTCCACCACCAGGCGGCCGGTGGAGGCGATCACGAAGGCGATGAAGCCCCAGTAGAGCAGGAAGTCGCGGGAGAACTCGGCGCCGAACGGCAGGGTGGCGGGGGTGACCTGATGGCCCATCGCCTCCAGCCGGGCGGCGGTCTCCTCCACGGCCCGCCGGGTCTGCTCGTCGCTGACCGCGATCGGCGAGTCCACCACCAGGCCGATCCGCAGCTTGCGGGAGCCCGGGCCCTCGACCAGGCCGACGGGCGGGAGGGTGGCGCTGCGGTGGTGCTGCTCGGCGGCCGCGTAGAAGGCGGCGGTGTCGCGGACGGAGCGGGTGACCACGCCGTCGGTGACGATGTCCAGCGGGAGTTGGCGGCCCTGCTCGTTGGGGACCAGCCGGCCCCGGGTCGGCTTGAGGCCGACCAGGCCGCAGGCGGCGGCCGGGATGCGGATCGAGCCGCCGCCGTCGTTGGCGTGCGCGATCGGCACCACACCGGAGGCCACCAGCACCGCCGAGCCGCCGGAGGAGGCGCCGGCGGAGTGCGAGGTCTCCCAGGGGTTGCGGACCGGCTCGGCGGCGGCGTACTCGGTGGTGGCGTTCAGCCCGAACTCCGGCAGCCGGGTCTTGCCCAGCACCGTCACCCCGCTGGTGAGGAAGAGCTCGGTGAACGGCGCGCTGCGCCGGGCCGGCCGGGGCCGGAAGGCGGCGCTGCCGTGGCCGGTGGGCACGCCGAGCAGGTCGACGTTGTCCTTGAGGTAGGTGGGCACGCCGTACAGCGGGCCGTCGGGTGCGCCGGGGGCGGAGCGCGGGGTGTCGTGCAGCGGGAAGGCGACGGGGCGCAGCGCCTCGACCCGCCCGGCCCGGGCGGCCGCGGCGGCGGCCAGCTCGGCCGGGCTCACCTCGCCGGAGCGGACGGCGGCCGCGAGGGCCACCGCGTCGTGCTCGCCCAACGCGTCGTCACCGAACGCGTGCACCCGGCTGTCGCTCATCTCGCCCCTCCGAACCTACTGCCCGGTAATGGCGCGGGCAGGGCAGCAGTGTACGGGCGGGGCGGTGGCGCGGCCAGGGGCTCGGGCGAGCCGGTGGAAAGCGCTTGCTGACGGGGCGTCGGAAATCGTGTTGACCCTTCGTCCGCCACCCGGTGAGGGTGGCGGTGATGTCCTGACGAGCACTCCCGGGGGGCCGCTGATGATGTTCGGAATGTCGGACGACTGGTGGGTGATCTTCCTCTATCCGGCGTTGCTCTGGCTGCCGCTCGGGCCGTTCGTCATGGCCGCCATGGGGGTCGCCTGCGCCCGGCACCCGGGCTGGCGGGCCCGGCTGGCCTCGGTGCTGCTGCCGCTGCTGCCGGTCACGGTGGTCGGCATCATGACCGTCTTCCCGCTGGACACCTGGCACGAGGAGACCAAGTTCGACGACCTGGTGGTGGGGTACCTCGGGGTCTACGTCGGCCTGATCACCGTGCTGCCCTGGCTGCTCGGGTACCTGGCGGTGCGGATCTCCCGCGCGGTGAAGCGCCGCCGGGCGGTGCGGCCGGTGCCCGTGACGGCGGGTCAGGGTCAGGGTCAGGCTCAGGAGGACATCAGCCCGCCCCGGTAGGAGATGGCCACCGCCTGGGCGCGGTCGCGGGCGCCGAGCTTGGCCAGCACCCGCTTCATGTGGGTCTTGACGGTGGACTCGGCGAGGAAGAGCCGGGTGGCGATCTCGGGGTTCGAGCAGCCCTCGGCGGCCAGCCGGAGCACCTCCCGTTCGCGGGTGGTGAGGCGGCCCAGGCGTGGGTCCTCGGGCTGGGAAAGCGCTTGCCCGGGCGTGGCGCCGGCGATCCGGTCCACCAGGGCCCGGGTGACCGCCGGGTCCAGCAGCGCCTCACCGGCGGCGACCGCCCGGACGGCCTCGATCAGCCGCTCCGGCGAGGCCCGCTTGAGCAGGAAAGCGCTTGCCCCGGCCCGCAGCGCCTCCCAGACGTACTCGTCGTGCTGGAAGACCGTCAGCACCAGCACCCGCGCGGGGTGCGGCCCGGCCACGATCCGGCGGGTAGCCTCGATCCCGTCGATCCCCGGCATCCGCACGTCCATCAGCACCACGTCCGGCCGCAGCTCCTGGCAGAGCCGTACCGCCTCCAGCCCGTCGGCCGCCTGCCCGACCACCTCCAGACCCTCGTCGGTCTCCAGCACCAGGGCGATCCCGGCCCGCAGCAGCGCGTCGTCCTCGGCGACCACGAGCCGCAGCCGGCCGCCGCCCCGCCCCGCGGACTTCTGACCCGCCGTCACCGGACCCGCCGCCTCCTGAGCCGCCGTCACCGGACCGGCAGGACGGCGTGCAGCCGGAACCCGCCCCGGTCACCTCCCCCGTGCTCCACGCTGCCGCCCAGCATCGAGACCCGCTCCGAGATGCCGATCAGGCCCCGCCCGGGCACGTAGCCCTCGGCCGGCCCCCGGCCGTCGTCGCTGACCTCGATCTCCAGGCGGTCCCCGAGCCTCCGTACCGAGACGTCGGCCGAGGCGGCCCGGCCGTGCTTGACGGTGTTGGTCAGCGCCTCCTGGACGATCCGGTACGCCGAGACGTCGATGCTGCGCGGCAGCCGCGCGGCGGCGCCCGGTTCCAGTCGCAGGCCCACCGTCAGCCCGGCCCGGTCCATCCGCCCGGTGAGGCGGCCGAGGTCCGCGAGCCCGGGGCGCCCCGACGGATCGTCCGGTTCCCGCTCGGGTTCCCGCTCCGGCTCGTGGCGCAGTGCGGCCAGCACCCGGTCCAGCTCGTCGAGGGCGTCCCGGCCGGTCTGCTCCAGCTCGGTCAGCACCGTCCGGGTCCGCTCCGGCTCCCGCTCCAGCAGCCGCCGGGCAGCGCCCGCCTGGACCAGCATCACGTTCACCGTGTGCCCGACGAGATCGTGCAACTCCCGCGCCATCCTGGCCCGTTCGCCGGAGACCGCGTCGCGGTGCAGCCGCGCCCTGGCCGCCTCCCGCTCCTCCAGGCGGCGCGCCGTGCCGTAGCCGATGGCCCAGCCGAGCAGCCAGAGGAAGAGCACCCCCGCCGGGATCGCCGGATAGGCGCGCGCCCCCTCCGACCCCGTGAAGTACCCGGCCATCCCGGCCAGCGCGATGAACGGCCCGGCCCAGGCACGGGCCCGGGTGCCGTGCAGCCCGAGCGCGTGCAGCCCCACGATGTTGGCGTACGGCGCCACCGGCGAGCTCAGCACCCAGAGCGACTCGGCCGACAGTGCCGCCGTGGCGGCCAGGTAGGCGCTCAGCGGGGTGGAGCGCCGCGCGGCGACGGCCGCCGCCTGGACGGTGCTGAGCAGTACGGCGAGCGGCAGTCTGTCGCCCAACTCCGGTGCCGCCGAGAGTCGTTCGGTGAGCATGGCGGCGAGGAAGGCGGCGGCGAGGAGCAGGTCGAGCAGGAGGCTGCGGGACGGTCGCGTCATCTGGTGGGTCCCCGGGCGGGTCGTGGAGGGTTCTCGGTCGGGCCGTGCGGAGGTCCGGACCGGCCGTGGCGAGGTCCGGTCGGACCCGTCCGCGGGCCTGGTCGGTCCGCGGCACCGTACCCGCGCCCGGAGGGCCCGCGCATCACCCTTCGGGGGTACTCGTCCCCGCCGGGCGGCCCCCGGGCGGGGGTGCCCCGGCGGCCCCCGGCGGAGGACTCCCCGCCCCGGTCACCCCGCCTACCTTCCGCACCATGGACAACGCCACGCCCCACCGGGCCGACCGCCCCGCCTCCCTGCTCCCGCGCCGCGCCGCACTGGCCCTGTTCGCGTTCCTCGGGGTGCTGGTGGCCCTGCTCTCCGCCCGCTACTTCACCCTCGACCCGGAAACCTTCCTGGAGGACCAGCGGGCCACCTACCTGGCACACCTGTTCCCGCTGCTCTGCCACATCGGCGGCGGCACGGTGGCGCTGCTGCTCGGCCCCTGGCAGTTCGCGGCCCGGCTGAGGGCCCGCCGGCCGGCCGTGCACCGATCCGTCGGCCGGGTCTACCTGCTGAGCGTGGCCGTCACCGGCGTCGGCGGTCTGGTGCTCGCCCCGAGCGGCCTCCACCCGCCGGTCGCCCCCGCCGGTTTCGCGGTCCTCGGGGTGCTGCTGCTGGCCACCTCCGCCGCCGCCCTCCGGACGGCCCGTCAGCGTCGCTTCGACCGCCACCGAGTCTGGGCCGTCCGCTCCTACGCCCTGGTCCTGGCCGCCGTCACCCTCCGGGTCTGGCTCCCGCTCTTCGACGCGCTCGGCGCCCCGTTCGACCAGGCCTACGCCGCCGCCGGGTGGACCTGCTGGCTGATCAACCTCGCCGTTGCCGAGGCGTTCCTGGCCAGGAGGGAGCCGGCGCGGGCGGGGTGAGGCCCCCGGGCACGGCCGGCGGACACATCAATGGACTGAAGGGCCGACGCACCGATGGACCGACGGGCCGACGCACCGACGCACCGATGGACTGGAGGACCGACGGACCGTCAGAAGGCCTTGCCTGGGTTGAGGATGCCCAGCGGGTCGAAGGCGTGCTTGACGCTGCGGTGCAGGTCGAGCACGGCCGGGTCCAGGGCGGTGGCCAGCCGGCCGCGCCTGAGGGTGCCGACGCCGTGCTCGCCGGTGATCGAGCCGCCGAGGTCGAGGGCCTTGCGCCAGAGTCGCTCGGCCTTGTGGTGGGCCTCGCGGAAGGTCTCGGGTTCGCGGTCGGGGAGGATCAGGACCGGGTGCAGGTTGCCGTCCCCGGCGTGGCCGACGGTGGCGATCCGGACGGTGCCCTCGCGGCCGGTCCGCTCGATGTGGCCGAGCATCTCGACCAGGCGGCTGCGCGGCACCACCACGTCCTCCACGACGGTGGCCGCGCCGGAGGAGAGCAGCGCCTCCCCGGCCGCGCGCCGGACGGACACCATCTCCTGGGCCCCGTCCGCGCTGCTGGACATCGTCATCGAGGTGGCCCCCTGCTCCTGGCAGAGCCGCACCATCTCCGCCACCAGCCGCTGGGCGCCCTCACCGTCGGCCTGGCCGATGAGCAGGGCGGCCGAGGAGGTGTCCACCCCGTCGGGGCGGTACGCCTCGACGGCGTCCAGCGCGGCCCGGTCCAGGAGTTCGAGCATGGACGGGCGCCCGGGCAGCCGGGCGATCGAGGCGACCGCCGCCCCGGCGGCCCGCAGGCTGTCGAACCCGGCCGTGAAGGTGGACGGGGCGGTGGCGGGCACCGGACGCAGCCGCAGGGTGGCGGCGGTGATGATGCCGAGCGTCCCCTCCGAGCCGACGAAGAGCCGGGTCAGGTCGTACCCGGCGACGTTCTTGAGCGTGCGCCCGCCCGTGTGCACCAACCGCCCGTCGGCGAGCACCACTTCGAGCCCGAGCACGTTGTCGGCGGTCGCGCCGTACTTCACGCAGCGCAGGCCCCCGGCGTTGGTGGCCACGTTCCCGCCGATGGTGGAGACCTCGGCGCTGCCCGGATCGGGCGGGTAGAACAGCCGCTGCGCGGCCGCGGCCCGGCCGAGTGCGCCGTTCACCACCCCGGCCTCCGCCACGGCGTACTGGTCGGCGGCGTTCAACTCCCGGATCGCGGAGAGCCGTTCGAGCGAGAGCACGACCCCGCGCGCCAGCGCGGACGCCCCGCCCGCGAGCCCGCTGCCCGCCCCGCGCGGCACCAGCGGCACACGGTGGCGGGTGGCCCACCGGGCGATCCGCTGGACCTGGGCGACGTCCCGGGGCAGTGCGACGGCCACCGGCAGCTGGTGCTCGACCGTGGAGGCGCGGTCCCCGGCGTAGGGGCGGACCTCGTCCTCCTTGTGGAGGAGCGCGTCCTCGCCGAGGAGGGCGCGGAGCTCGGAGATCTCCGGCAGGGTCGTGGTCCGCAGGTGCACGGCCGGAACAGCGTTCACGAATCACCCAAGTCGTCAGTGCAGAAAAGCCGGTGGACGGATGGTGCGGTCGAATCGGAGGGGTGGAGGTGACGCGCTCTCGTCATTCCCGGGCGTGCCGTGGACGGGGCGGCCGCAGGGTGCGTTCCGATTCGTCTTCGATCCTGCCGGGGCGCGCACACCAGTTGACGCATTTTCGGGACAACCCACGTGTCTGACGTGGGGTTGTGTCATAATTCCTCCACTCCGCAGAGGATTAACCGGATTTGAGTACTCGTCCGATCTGCGGGATTCCCGGAGAGCAGTTCCCGGAACGGGACTTCACGCTCGCTTTGTCATGCCCTAGTCTCTCGGGGCCGAGCAGCAGGACGACCACGGGGGAATCCGGGATGAGCACACCACCCACTGCCGACCAGTACGCCGACGAACGGCCCCGGGGCAGCTGGGACCCGGCGGCGCCGCCGTCCACGGGGCCGGTTCCGCCGGTTCCGCCGCCGCTGCTGCCGAAGCGGCGGGCCCGGCGCCTGCTGCGCGCCTCGCTGACCTCCCTGGCCCTGGTGGTGGCGATCGGAGCGGCGCTGTTCGCGGCCGACCGCTACTACCGGGACGCCCCGATGACCGCGAACGCCGGGGACTGCGTGCACAACTCCGGCACGGACGCCGACCCGGAGGTCTCCGTGGTCGACTGCACCGCCCCCGAGGCCGAGCTCAAGGTCATCAAGATGATCCACCTGGCCGACCAGAACGTCTGCGACGACGTCCCCGGCACCGTCGCCACCTACCGCGAGGAGCGCACCCGCGCCTCCTTCAGCCTCTGCCTCGGCCCGAACGACCGTTCCTGACGCACCGTCGCCCCGGGCTCAGACACCCGGCAGGCGGCCGTGGACCCGGGCGAGGGTGAGGGCGGCCAGGGTCATGCCGTCGTCGAGGGCGCCGGTGGCGATTTGCTGCCAGAGCTCGGGGAGCGGGAGCCAGTGGGTCGCGGAGACCTCGTCGTCGAGGGGCGGGCCGTCGGGGGCGGTGGGGACGTCGGCGTGGACCACGGCGACCTCGGAGGCGAGCAGGCCGGAGTCGGGGGTCATGGTGCCGATGAGGTGGAACTCGGCTTCGGTGATGCCGAGCTCCTCGAGGAGTTCGGTGCGCGCGGTGACCAGCGGGTCGGTGCCGTGGGAGAAGCCGCGGGGCAGGGCCCACTGGTGACGGCCCAGGGGATAGCGGTAGGTGCGGACGAGTCCGACGGTTTCGCGGTAGACCGGGACGACGACCACGCCGAGTCCCTCGTCGCGGTTCCGGATCCGCAGGTACGTGCCGGCCGCCCCGCCGGGGAAGGTCACCTCGTCGTCGTACACCTCGACGAAGCGATTGCCGTAGGCGAGGACCTCCCTGGTGCGCCGGATGGCGTCCGGGTCCTCCGGAGCGGCCCGGGTGTCCTCGTGGCCCTCGGTGTCCGCCATGCCGGTCAGCCCCTCACGTCGACGACTCGTCCCAGTGTGCACGCCAGCCGTCGGGCGGTGAGACGACGCACCGCGGTGTCCTTGCCCTTGCGGAACAGGACATTGCCGACCGCGCCGACCGCCATCGCCGGATAGCCGAGGATCCCGGGCACGTCCCACACCTCCATGGCCATCGCCGGCCCGACCGCGCCCGCTGCGGTCAGTGCCAGCTCCACCGCCAGGCCGCCCTTCGGGGCGATGGTCACCCGGCTGCCGAGCAGCGCGGCGACCCGGGCCAGGTGGGCGTCCAAAGCCTTGCGGGCGGCAGCCGGATCCGGTGCGGCCCGGAGCTCCTCGACGCCCTTCCAGAACGGGGAGACGGCCGTGCGTCCGTGTTCGGCGCGGGCCGCCAGCAAGGCGGCGATCGCGTCGGCGGCATCCGCCTCCAGGGCGGCCAGCCGGGCCCGCGCGGCGTCCGAGGAGAGGATGCCCGCCGCGTCGACCAGGACCTCGAACAGTGGCGGGGCGTCCGGCTGTCGGACGGAGGTGAGCGGCTCGTCGCGCGTGGCGGCGGAGCGGGTCAGGGCGCGGTGGTGGACGAGGGCGAGCTCCTTGGCGATGGCATGGTCGGCCAGACCGTCGGGGGAGGGGCCGGTGCCGGTGCTGAGGGTGGAGGCGGCGACCCCGATCGAGTCCACCACGACCAGGTTGTAGAGGGTGTCGACGAACCCGATCAGCAGGGCGAGCGGTCCGGGGCCGCCGACGATCTCCTCGGGGGTCCGTCCGGCGGGGTCACCCGGCCAGGGGAGGGGGAGCCGGAGCCGGCTGCGGTCGTCGAAGTGCTCCGGACGGTCCGCCCCGAGGCGGCCTATCGCGGTGGCCAGCGCCGCCCGTACCTCCTGGTACTGCTCCGGCAGTCCCGGAGCGGGCGGCTGCTCGGCGGCCGCGGCCACCAGCGCGCCGAGCGCGACACGGCTCGGGGTCGGCCGCGCGGCCACCCGAGGGGTGCGCCGGAACTCCTCGCGGATCAGGGCGATCCCTTCGGCGCGTTCGGCGCCGAGCCACTCGGCGTTGAGCAACCGGTCGAGACCGGAGGTCTGTTGGCGCACTTCCTCCGGGTCGAGGCCGTGGGCGGCGGGAGCGTTGAGCTCGGGAAGCAGGAGGCTCTTGAACGGCCGGACGCCGTCAACGGTCCTTCCCAGCATGGTGGTTGCCGCCTCGTCGTACGAGTGGGCGCCGAACAGGTGGAGCCGGAACGGGCGTTCACTCGCGGCGGCTGCCGAGCGGGCCCGCAGGACGGTCGAGGCGACGCGCAGGAAGGCGTACGAGTCGAAGGCGTACGCCTGCGGGACGACCACCTCGCGGCCCAACGCGAGCGTCATCAGCACCTCGGTGAAGACCTGGAGGTGCAGCTCCGCGTCCGGCCCCTCTCCGGTCGCGGTCGCCCCGGGCCAGCCGGTGCGGCTCGAATCCAAGGTCTCCAGGTACTGGTACCGCACGTCGTCGCCGTACGCCATGTCACGCCCCCCGGTGCGAACTCTGCTCTGCAGCGGGACGCTACCTCCGGTCCGTCTCCGCTGACCAGCGCTTTGCTCCGGCTGGTGCGGGGCGGGCCCGGGTGTGCTGACGGGCTCGCTCCGCTACCCATGGGTCAGCGCGCTGAAGCCGAAAGCCAGTACTGCGGTGAGCAGCGTCAGCGCGCCCGCGAAGGCTACTGCGGCGCGACGCGCGGCTGTTGCGACAGTCTCGCCTCCCCATCGAGCCAGCCATGCGGCACCGGCGGCGGCAAGGAGGGAGAGCAGGACGGCGATGGCGAGGGTGAGCAGGAGCAGGATGGCGGCGGTCTGATGGTTGGTCACGGTGTTCCTTCTGCCTGTCGTGGGGCCGGACAGGCAGAAGGTTCGGCCGTTTCGAGTACAGCACCGTACGGGTGGACGAAGATGAACGCGTGCGGATGGTGGGGGGTAGACGTTGGTTGAGAGGGCATCGTCGTCGGAGCTGGCCGAGTTGAAGGAGCGGTTGCGGCTACGGCGCGCGGAGCGGCGGTTGTCCATGACCGCGTTGGAGCGTCTTGCCGGTTTGGGGCACACCACCGTCAGCCGTGCCTTGAACGGTCCGACTGTTCCGTCCGAGGCTACGGTTCTCGTGCTGGCCTCATGTTTGAGGTTGGAGCCCGGGCCTCTGCTCGAGCTGCGCCAGCGCGCTCTGCCCAGGCGCGAGCCTGGAAGCGGAGTGGCTCCAGCCGGGCGGGACGAGGTGGAGTTCGAGAAGCGCTACCTGCGGTACGTCGATCACCGACACGGGCAGCTGTCCGTCGTGGGCCTTGACCTGTCGCGGCCGGAGCGGGCGTGCTGGCCACTGGACGCGGCGTATTTGAGCCTTGAGTTCGCCATCGGTGTCGAGCGGCGTCCGGCGCTTGGCGCCGCAGACCTTCAGGGGGCATCGGGACCGGCCGGCCAGCAGGTCCGGATCGAGCGGGCGGAGCAGGCGCTCGCGGGCCTTCGACGTGTGCTGGTGCGCGGTTTGGCCGGCAGCGGTAAGACGACACTGCTGCAGTGGCTGGCGGTCGCCGCCTCACGGGGTGAACTTCCGTTCCAGCTGGAGAGCTTGGCGGACTGTGTACCGTTCGTTCTACCGTTGCGTACGCTGGTGCGCCGAGGCGGACTGCCCAGCCCGCGGGAGTTCCTCGCCGCCGTGGGTTGTCCGCTGGACTCCGCACAGCCCTCCGGGTGGGCTGACCGGGTGCTGGCCGCAGGGCGCGGCATTCTGCTGGTCGACGGGTTGGACGAGGTGCCCCAGGCACAGCGGGCACACACCAAGACCTGGCTGCTGGAGTTGCTCGCTGCTTACCCGCAGGTGTCGGTGGTCGTCACGGGTCGCCCGTCGGCAGTTCCGGACGGATGGCTCGCAGGGTGTGGGTTCACGGAGCTGACGGTCCGTGCGATGAGTCCGGCCGATGTGATGGTGTTCGCCACCCGCTGGCACGCGGCGGCCGCGTCCGGTGCGGCGGGGAGCGATGAGCAGGACCATCTCGCGGGGTTGGAAGCCGCGCTGAAGGAAGCGGTGCGCTCACAGAGGGATCTGGCACGGCTTGCCACGACGCCGTTGCTGTGTGCGCTGATGTGTGCCCTGCACCGCGATCGGCGAGGGCATCTGCCGCAGCGGAGGATGGAACTGTACGAGGCCGCGCTGTCGATGCTGCTGGTGCGCCGCGACCGGGAACGCGACATCGCAGCTCCCGAAGGGCTGGTGCTCACGGAGCACCAGAGTGTCCAGCTGCTCCAGCGCCTGGCGTACTGGCTGGTCCGCAACGGCCAAACAGAGATGGATCGGGACACGGCGCAGCACATCATCGGTGAAGCGCTGCCGGCCATGCCGCAGGTAGAGGCCCAGGGTTGCGCACAAGAGGTGTTCGAGCATCTCTTGGCGCGCAGCGGTCTGCTTCGCGCCCCAGCAGCGGACACGGTCGACTTCATCCATCGGACCTTTCAGGACTACCTCGGTGCGAAGGCCGCGGTCGAGGCTCGTGATCTCCCGCTACTGGTGCGTCACGCTCACGACGATCAGTGGGAGGACGTGGTGCGCCTGGCCGTCGGTCACGCCCGTCCCCACGAACGCGCTTCACTTCTACGGCGGTTGATCGCCCGCGGCGACCGGACGCCGCGTCACCGCGCCCGTCTGTACCTGCTTGCGACCGCATGCCTGGAAACCGCCACCGAACTCGACCCCGTCGTGCGACAGCAGATCGAGGAGCGCACCGCTACGCTCCTTCCACCGCGTAGTCCCCAGGAAGCCGTGGAGCTCGCCGCGGTCGGTCCGGTCGTCCTGGACCTGCTGGCCGGCCCCGAGGGTCTGGAAGAGGACGAGGCGGAGGCCGTTGTGCGCACCGCCGCTCTGATCGGCGGCGACGCCGGGATGCACGTCATTCGGAGGTTCCGCGACTGCACACATCCGGCGGTGACCTGGCAACTGCAGAACGCATGGGGCCGCTTCGACACCCAGGACTATGCTCGCGAGATCCTCTCCGAAATGCCCGGGCGCCAGTTCCTGCACGTGACGACGCCCGAGCAACTCGCCGTCCTGAGGACCTTCGCACCTCCGGCCGGTGCCACCGTCACCGGCAACCTCCCCGTCGGTCTCCTCATCGACTCGGCGGGGCCGACACTCGAGTACCTTCAGATCGAGGACAATCCGTCCTTGCGCGACCTGGGATTCCTGAGGTCCTGTCCCAACCTGGATCATCTGGGCCTCTACGAATGCCCGGGACTCGTGGACATCGCGGATGTCAACGACCATGGTGTCAGAAGCTTTTCGCTCTTCGGTTGTGATCTGGTCAGCCCCGGAGCGCTGCGGAACCTGGCCGGACTTCGGCGACTGGGGTTGGACATGCCCTTGCCCCGCCGACGTCTTGACGCCCTACCCGGTGACGCCGACCTGGCCTACCTGTTCCTGGGCCGGGCCTCATGCGAGGGCCTGACCCTCAAGGGGATTTCGCGCTGGCAGAACATGGATTCCTTGAGCCTGTGCGGACCCGCCGCAGGTATGGCCGAGCTGAACGCTCTGCCCCGGCTGAAGCTCCTGTCGCTGCAAGGAGGTGCCGAACGTCGTCTGCTGCAGGACACCTCGGTCGTGCTGCCTCAGGTCGAAGAGGTCTTCCTGGGAAACTGGACGGAAGAGAAGGACGAACCGGCCCTCCGGGCCCTGACCCGGGTCTTTCCCGAGCTCCGGCGGCTCACGATCTCGCAGCACCACGAAGTCCACCGCATTGACCTCAGCCCGCTACGTGACGTTCCGAACCTCGTCATCCGCCTCAACGGGCCAGGCGGTTTCACCGGTACCGAGCACTTTCCTCCAGGGGCGATCACTCAGAATCCCCGGCCGCGCACCTGAAACCCGGACCCCGGGGCAAGACGGGCGTGAGCGAGGAGCGGGCGTGGGAGGCCGGTCCTGACCCGGGCCTCGGGCACGGAGTACTTCGAGTGCTCCGCGTACTGGTTGGAGCGGGCGGCGAGGGTGGGCTCCGGCGGCGGAGGTCAGGGTGTGAGGCGGAGGTGGGCCAGGGTCTTGTCGTCGTGGGGTTTGGGGCGGGGCCAGGCGATGGCGTCGGGGTCGGTGGCCTCGGCGCGGTGGACGGCGTCGACGACCTGTTGGGGGTGGGTGCGGCGGGAGTCGGCGGCGAGGGCGGGCCAGTCGAGGAGGTGGTGGTCGGTGACGGCGGCGGAGACGCCGTCGGTGAGCAGGAGGACGTCGGTCAGGTCGGCGAGGGGCCAGGCGGCGGTGACGGCGTGGAGGCCGGCCTCGGGGGTGGCCTCGGCGACCCAGTAGCCGTTCTGGCGGTTGATCACGGTGTGCTGGAAGTCGCGGAGTTCGCGCATCAGCTCGCGGTGGCGCCGGTCGAAGCCGGAGCCCGCCGCCAGCCGGGCGCGGTACTCGGCGGTCTGCGGGCGGGGTTCGAGCAGCGCGGCCAGCCGGTCGTCGCTCAGCACGTCGACGGAGCCGTCGCGACGGAGCGCCACCACCGGGCTGTCGCCGAGCACCGCGGCCTCCAGCCGTTCGCGGCGGCGGCGGACCACCGCGACGGTGGCGGCCGGTCCGCAGCCGGGGCGCAGGCCGTGCTCGGCGGCGACGGCCGCTATCGCGGAGGCGAGCAGCACGGGCAGGGGGAGTGCCGGGTGGCGGGTGAGGTGCTCGGCCAGCCGTGCGCCGAGGGTGCGGGCGTACCAGCCGCCGAGCGGGGCCTCGTCGGTGACGGTGGAGACCCCGTCGAGCACCGCCACCGCGTCCGGCAGCACCACGAGGTGGTCCTCCGTCAGCCGTTCGGGCCCGCCGCCGGGCCGTTCCCCGGACAGCACCCGCCAAGGGGCCGTCACCCCGCGTCCGTCCGCCGTGATGGTGTCCTGGTCCACTGCGCACCTCCGCGCTGGAGTCTGGCGGCGGAAGGTGAACGGGAGGGGACGGGCGGCGGGACGGCCGGGGTGTCGCGCGATCAGGTACGCGACACCCCGGCCGGGTTCCGGGGCCCGGGCGGGCGGGGGTGGGGGCTCAGAGCTCGAAGTAGTCGCGGCTGTCGACCGGGACGAGGTCCACGTACTCGGGGTGCTTGGCGATCCAGCCCTTGATGTACGGGCAGTACGGGAGCACCGCGAGGCCGCGCTCGCGGGCGTCGTCCAGGGCGAAGCGGGCGAGCGAGCTCGCCAGGCCGTGGCCCTCGAAGGCGGGGTTGACCTCGGTGTGGGTGAAGGCGATCTCGCCCTCCCCGAGGCGGTACTCGGCGAACCCGGCGAGCCGGTCGCCGTCGACTATGACCTCGTAGCGGGAGAGGTCGGGGCGGTCGACGATCTTCGATTCCATCGGGGCTCCAGCGTGGTCGGTGAGGTGTTCGTACACGAGTGCGGGTGTGGGGGCGGGGCCGTCAGTGGCCGTGGCTGACGCAGAACTCGTTGCCGGCCGGGTCCTGGAGGACGGTCCAGGACAGGCCGGGCACCTGCTGCTCGCCGACGACCGTCGCGCCCAGCTCCACCAACCGCCGGACCTCGGCCGCCAGGTCGTCGGCCGCGAAGTCCAGGTGGACCCGGTTCTTGCTCAGCTTGGGTTCGGCCACCTGCTGGAACCCGAGCGTCAACGGCTTCGCACCGACCATCACGAACTCGCCGAAGTCATTGGTGATCTCGGCGTCGAGCGCGGTGGCCCACCACTGGGCCAGTTCGCGCGGGGCGGAACAGTCGATCGTGATCATCGTTGCGGAGACAGTCATGGATCACCCTAACCACAACGACCCCCGCCCGCGTCAACCGCCTGACATGCCGTCACCTGCGCGGAAACGGTCCGTCAACTCGTGCCCGGCTACCGGAAGCGCCGCAGGCCGTCACGGACCCGGCGGGCGTCACGCAGCCGCCGCTCGTAGGTGGCGCCGAGGACCAGCAGGAGCAGGCCCGCCGCCGCCAGTGGCACCCAGCGGGGGAGCGCGCCGACGAGTTGGGTCACGAAGGGGGTGAGCTCGTGCACCGCCACGGCGGTGAGGGTGACGGCACCGTAGAGCAGTGGTGCGCGGAGCCGCTGCCGGGCGCCCAGCACGGTGAGGGCGAGGGCCGCGGCGCCCAGCAGCAGCGGGCGCAGCCAGTTCGGATCGGCCCAGACCGCGACCAGGCTCGGCAGCAGGGCGAGCCCGAGGCCGGCGCCGTAGGCGGCGGTCGAGGAGAGCTCCGGGCTTCTGCGGCGCCGCAGGTGACCGATGGTCAGGGCGGCCGCGGCCACGCTCAGCGTGTACGGCTCGGGGACGGTGACCCCGGCCAGGGCCAGGCGCACCCAGGAGGAGAGCACCAGCAGGCCGGTGCCGACCAGTGCGACCGGGCGGCGGTCCGGCCGCAGCGCCGCGGCGAGGGCCAGCACGCCGCCGACGGCCAGCGCCAGGCTGAGCGCGCCCGGGTGACCGGCCGTCAGCGCGAACGCGGGCAGCGCGACGACGTACCCCGTCCACTCCACGGCCGTCGCCAGGGCGGTGCGCGCACCGCCTGCGGGGGCGAGGGCAGGGGCTGCGGGAGCGTGGGCTTCGCGGGCCTGGCGAGCGAGGTGGGCGGCCGCGGGGATGGTGAGGGCGGTCACCGCCAGCAGTAGGAAGGCGAGTTCGTACGGGGCCAGGCCACCGGTCCGCCCGGCGGCGAGCGCGGTCACGGCGAGGGCGGCCACCGCGAAGACGCCGAACGGCGGGGCCCAGCGGCGCGGGAGGCGGACGGCGAGGAGCGCGGCGGCGACCGTCAGGACGGACCAGACGACGAGGGTCGCGGTCCGGTCGGTCCCGCCCCAGACCACGGCGGCGGTGGCGGCCGGGAGGAGTGCGAGCAGGTACGGGGCGGGGTCGGCGGGGCGCTGCTGCGCCAGGACGGCGGCGGTGGCCCCGGCGAGCAGCAGGGCCCAGAACGCGCCGACGGTGAGCGGGAGTCCGAGGAGGGCGGGCAGCAGGCAGGCGAGGACCGAGCCGGTGACGAGGGCGGCGCGGAGCAGGGCCCGTCCGGGTACGGGGCGGCAGGTGCGGGTGCAGCGGGCGGCGGCGATGGCCAGCAGCGCCGTGAACAGCCCGAACAGGACGGCCGGGGCGAGCGGGAGCGACCAGTTGGTGGTGTGGAGCTCGGCGGTGGTGGTCGTCGTACCGGCCCAGTCCCAGGCGAGGGCCCAGCGCTCCATCGGGCCGAAGAAGGCCAGGGCGAGGGCGGGCAGGGCGGCGAGTTGGGCGAGGAGGACGGCGCCGGCTCCGGCGATGAACAGGCCGAGGGGGGTGGGCGGTGCGGAGGGTGTGGTGGGAGCGGTGCCGGTGGGCGGGGCCCAGGCCGTTGCGGGCGTCGGGAGTGCCGGGGGTGCCGTGGGCGCTGCGGGTGTTGCCGGGGCCGTGGCCTCGGCGGGTGCCGGGGTGGAGGAGGTCAGGACGTGGAGGGTGCCGAGCAGCAGCAGTGCCCCCGGGACGGCGTAGCCGGCCGGGACCCATGCGGCGGGCAGGGCGAAGCGCAGGCCGGTACCGATTCCGGCGAGGGGGGCCGCACCGGCCAGGACGGCCGCGGCGCAGCGCAGTTCGTGTCCGACGGGGAGGGGGAGCAGGGACGCCGGCCGTCCGGTGGAGACGGCGAGCCCGAGGGCTGCCAGTAGGACGAGGGCGGGCCAGGCGAGCTGGGCCTCCGTCAGGGTGGTCGCGGTGAACAGCTGGGTGGCGGAGGTGAGGGCGCCGAGCAGGGTGAAGCCGGTGCCGCAGGCGATGAGCGCGTGCGCCGAGCCCGTTGCGGACGTGGAAGTGGAAGTGGGAGTGGTGGCGGGGGTGGGGGTGGGGGCGGCGCTCCGGGGTGCGAGGCGGGTGGCCGCGAGGAGGTCGAGCAGGGCGGTGAGGAGGAAGGCGGTCGCGTAGCCGCCGATGTCGGTGTCGATGGCCAGGGCAGCCAGCGAGAGCGGCAGTTGGGCGAGGGCGAGCGCGACGGCGCGGGGACCGCGGAGGGAGAGTGCGGTGCCGTAGACGGCCGCGCCCAGGGCGGTCAGGGCGGTGGCCGCCGCCCAGTAGGAGGCAGCCGGGACGCGGTCGAGACCGGCGAGGCCGACGGCTCGGGCGGCGAGCCAGTCCAGCAGTACCAGGGCCAGGCCGAGCACGGCGAAGGTCTCGGCGGTGGCGGTGAGCCCGCGGCGGCGCAGCGGCAGCGGGACGAGCAGTGCGCAGAGCGTGACGGCGGCGAGTACCGCGGCCCGGCCGCCGATGCCGAGGCTGCCCCAGCTGACGACGGTGAAGACCAGCGCCGCGATCGCCACCATCAGCCCGCCGAGCACCAGCAGGACGGTCTGCGCGGACGGCCCGGAGACCTCCTTGGCGGGCGCGGGCGGCAGCCCCCAGGGCGTGCCCGGTGCGGCCCAGTTGGGGCCGGCGGGCGCCTGGACAGGCGGGGGGACGGGGAGGTCCTGCCGAGCGCGGAGGGCGGCGAGGAGCTGGTCCCGTCGCACGATCAGCCCGTGTCGCTGGGCGTCGAGCGCGTTCAGGGCGACGGTCACCTGCCAGAGCGCGGCGGCGTCCGGCCCGAGCAGCGGCAGCCGGCAGGCGGGGCAGCGGGCGGTCCCGGGGGCGGTGGCCAGTGGCGTGCCGCATCCCGGGCAGGGCAGTGAACCGGTCGTCATGACGGAGATTGTGAGGCCGGAGCGGCGGCCCGGCCATGAGTACGGCTACTCAGAATGCGTGCTCAGCCGAACGGCGGGCACCGGGTACTCCGCCGTCGCGGGCCGCCCGGCCGTGGAGCGGTACGGAGGGGGCGGTACGGAGGGGAGCAGCATGGAGGGGAGCGGTGCGGAGGGGGCGGCACGGAGGGGAGAAGCGCGGCGGGGGAGCGGTGCGTCGGGGCGGCCGGTGGAACTGATCACCCTGACGGACCGTCATCTTCACGGGAGCGCCGCAGGATCGGCACTTCCGCGACCCTTTCCCGCCGAGGTCCGAGGTGATCCGTGGCCGACACCGTCCACACCGTGATGAACCGCCTGCACGAGGTGCTGGTGGACATGCTGACCAGGGGTGCCCCCGCCGCGGGCACCAGGGGCCTGCACGAGGTGGTGGAGCGCGCGACGGCGCTCGGGCCGGAGGGCGCCTGGCTGGCCGCCGCGGGGCGGGCGAGCCTGGGCGGACTGGCGGCCGCCCAGGGGCAGTTGGAGGTGGCCCTCTTCCACCTGGAGGCCGCGGTGGACGGGGGCTTCAACGACTGCCTGGTGCTCCACATGCCGCCCATGGTCCCGCTGCACGGTGATCCGCGGTTCCGCGCCCTGTACGCGCGGATGCGGATATCCCAGGCCGACCTCGACGAGCTCGTGTGGCTGCACCGGGAGGCGCAGATCATGATGAAGCAGTCCCAGGGCGCGAGCATGGACAACATCGACCGCCTGGACACCGGGGTCTCGCTGCTCCCGCAGGCCCCCCTGCCGACCCGCGAGCCGGACACCGTCGGCGTCCTGATGACCCGCATCGACCTGGCCGCGACCCAGACCGCGCTCCAGGCGGCCGCCGTCAGGGCCGACCTCCGGCGCGCCTCCGACAACGTCAGCCTCAGCCTGATCGACGACAGCTGGGACTACGGCCGGGCCAGGCGCGACGCCTGGTACGCCGACGGGTTGGAGTCCCACCGTCTGCGGGCGGGCGAACTCCGGGCCTTCGTCGAGCGGCCCGGCGTCTCGCACGCCGTCCTCCCCTGCCCGCCGCTGGGCTCGATCACCTACCCGGGCTGACGCACCCACCACCGCGCACTCACCGCCGCGCATTCACCGCTGTGCGGTGGGACGTACGACGATGTCGTTCACGTCCACGGCGGCGGGCTGGGCGACGGCGAAGGCGATGGCCTCGCCGACCGCCTCCGGTGGGATGGCGAACCGCTGCCTGGCGGAGGCGAGTTCGGCGCGCACACGGTCGTCCGGGACCGCGTCGATGAAGTCGGTCCGGACTAAGCCGGGCGAGACCACGGTCACCCGGACGGTGTCGCCGGCCTCCTGGCGCAGGCCCTCGGAGAGGGTCCGGACCGCGTTCTTGGTCGCGGCGTAGACGGCCTGGTCGGGCACCACCTTCAGGCCGGCCGTGGAGACGACGTGGACGAACTGGCCGCCGCCCTGGGCGCGGAAGACCGGCAGGGCGGCGGCGATCCCGTACAGGACGCCCTTGAAGTTGACGTCGACCATCGCCTCCCAGTCCTCCACCCGTAGGTCGTCGAGCGGGGAGACCGGGCCGATCCCGGCGTTGGCGACCAGGACGTCGAGGCGTCCGAAGCGCTGCCGGGCGAGCTCCACGAGCGCGGCCAGGTCCGCGCGCCTGGTGACGTCGGTGGCGGTCCAGACGGCCTCGCCGCCGCGTTCCGCGATGCGGGCGGCGAGGCCGCGCAGGCGCTCGGTGCGGCGGGCGCCGAGGACGAGGCGGGCGCCGCGCTCCGCCAGCAGGAGCGCGGTGGCCTCGCCGATGCCGCTGCTCGCGCCGGTGACGGCGACGACCTTGCCCCGGACGTTGTCGGTTCCGGACATGGATGTACCCCCTGGGATCGAACCGGACACGTGTCCGGAACTCCTGTGAGCTTAGCGGACACATGTCCGTTTAGGATGGGGGTGGTCGGAGGGTCGAGGGTTCGGAGGGTTCGGAATGGCTGAGGAGTCACGGGCGGGGCGGCGTGCCGACGCCGAGCAGAACCGTGCGCGCATCCTGGCGGTCGCGCGGGACGCGCTGGCGCGCGCGGCCGGTGACGTCACCCTGAAGTCGATCGCGGGGGAGGCGGGTGTCGGGCAGGGCACGCTCTACCGGCACTTTGCCACCCGGGAGGCGCTCGTGCTGGAGGTCTACCGGCAGGACGTCGCCGAACTCGTCGCGGCGGTCGACGAGTTGTCGGACGGCGAGGATCCCTGGCGGGCGCTGAGGTCGTGGTTCGACCGGCTGGCGGAGTTCGGGCGGGTGAAGCACGGGATGGCCGGCGCCTTGGACGCGGCCACCCGGAACGAACTGTCGGCCGAGCACTACCGGCCGGTGACCGACGCGATCGAACGGCTGCTGGCCGCCTGTCGGGAGGCGGGCGTGGTGCGGGCGGACGTGGACGCGGCGGACGTCCTGCTGCTGGTCGGCTTCCTGTGGCGGGTCGACTGGAGCGACGACCCGGACGGGCGGGCGCGGCGGCTCCTCGGTATCACCCTCGACGGTCTGCGCGCCGCCCGCTGACACGTCGTCAGCTATCCTGCACGGCCATGGGAGAGCTGATGGTGATCAGGCACGGCCAGACGGAGTGGAGCCTGTCGGGCCGGTACGCGGGCCGGACGGACGTGCCGCTGACGGCCGCCGGCGAGGCGGCGGCGCGGGCCCTCGCCCCGAGGCTGGCGCAGCGCCGGCCGGCCGTCGTGTTCAGCAGCCCGCTGAGCCGTGCCGTGCGGACCGCCGAACTGGCGGGCCTCACCGGGGTGCGGCCCGATCCCGACCTGCTGGAGTGGGACTACGGCGGCTACGAGGGCCTGACGGCGGAACAGATCGAGGCGGGCCGGCCGGGGTGGGACCTGTGGCGCGACGGGGTCGTCCCCGGTGACGCCGCCCATCCCGGTGAGGGGCTCGGCCAGGTGGCGGCCCGGACGGACGCCGTGCTGGACCGCATCCGCCCGCTGCTGGCCGAGGGCGACGTGGCCGTGGTCGCCCACGGCCACCTGGCCCGCGTCCTGGCGGTCCGCTGGCTCGGTCTCGACCCGTCCGCCGCCGGCCTGCTCGGCCACCCGCATCCGGGCACCCTCGGCCTCCTGGGTGCCGAACACGGGCGACCGGTCATCGCCGCGTGGAACGTCCCGTAGTCACGGGCGGCCGCGGACCGGCGGGTCAGCGGGTGGCCGTCCAGCTGTGGGCGACGTCGATGACGAGGCGGTTGTCCAACTGGAAGACGCGGAAGGGGAGTCGGGCCCGGACGCCGAGGCCGAGCTGGGTGCGCCCTTCGAAGCTGGAGGCGAACTTGGCCTCGACGAAGGTGCGGTAGCCGGTGAGGTCGACGCCGGGGAGGGGCTGGCCGGCGCGGCCGGGGTAGGTGGGGGTACCGGTGGCGGGGTCGTAGGAGGGGGCGTCGGCGTAGATCTCCAGGATCGCTCCGCCGCGGACGGGCATCGGGTTACCGGAGCCGTCCTGGTAGAGGGTGCCGACGTACTGCACGTGGTAGCCGACCGGGTGGGCGGCGGAGGTGCCGGGGACGTCGAGGACGAGGCGGTCGAAGCAGGGGTGCGCGCCGGTCCGGACGTTGGTGAGCGGTCGGGAGTTGGTGGAGGTGGCGGACTCCGGCAGGCTGCCCCAGCCCGTCGGGCAGGTCACGGAGGCCGCTGCGGCGGTGGTGACGGGTGTGGCCGAGGCCACTCCTCCGCCCAGCAGGACGGCCACCAGGGGGATCACGACCAGGCGTTTCATCGGGTGCCTCCTCGGCTCGTTCCTGGCCAGTCACGAGTAAGGACGTGGGCGCGGCGCCGATGGTTGCGCGCAGCGGCGGAAGCGGGAAAGGGTTTGCGCGCGGGGACGGTGGGGTGACAGCATCCCCGGCCATGACGACGAAGCGAAAGGCCGCGCGCCTCACCAGCAGGTGAGCGCGGTGGCGGAACAGCAGAAGAACGACGGCCCGTCCCTGCCGGGCCAGCAGGACCTCCCGAGGTCCGCCCGCCGGAGCGCGATCGCCCGCCTGGCGAGGCGGCTCACTCCCGACGAGTACCGCGGCCTGCACGCGGCCCTGGACGGCGGCACCGCCGAGGACCGGCACACGGCACTCTTCCTGGCGACCGTCCGCCGCGACCTCGACCGCGTGGTGGCGGCGCTCCACGACCCCGCCCTCCGCTCCCGCGCGCTGGCCGCGGCCGGACGGCTCCCGGTGCCCGACGAGGCCCTGGCCGAGGTGGCGCGGACCGCGCCGCAGGCCCACCGCCTCGCCCTCTACCGGCAGTTGCGCCGCACCGGGAAGCGGGAACTGGCCGACCGGCTGCTGCCGGAGGTGTACGACCGCTACGGGCGGCGGGAGGCGGCACGCCTGCTGGTGGCCTGTTCCCCGGAGACCGTCCACCCCTGGTTCGCCCGGTTGGCGATCGACCACGGGGTGCTGGCCGGACTGGCCAGGACCGCGCCGGTGGCGGTGGCCCGGCTGCTGGCCGAGCAGGAGCAGGAGCGCCAACGGCTGTACGGCGGCGACGGGACGACCCCGATTCCCTGGAACGGCTCCAACCGTCGCCTGGTCACCTCCGCCACCCGGCGGGACCCGGAGGCCGGATTCCACCTGCTGGCCACGGCCTGGCGGCTGCTCACCGCGGAGGCGGTGGTCGAGCTGCTGGCCCAGCCCGCCCGGGTGGCGGAGCTCATCAGGAGTCGGGGGATCGAGAAACTCGCGATTCCGGACCGGGAGTTGCCGACGCACGTCGCCAGGGCGATCGGCCGCCTGCCGGAGGAACAGCGCGTGCTGCTCGCCCGCACCTGCCGTGGGCGCTACCGGGGCGGCCCGTACCAGGGTCTGCCCGTCGAGCCGCTGCTCGCGCTGCTGGAGCCGGAGCTCCGGGCCGAGGTGGCGGCGGAGATGATCGCCGGGTCGACGGGCCGGAGCTTCCCCGGGGCCGGTCCGGTGATGGCGCTCGGGCCGGAGAAGCGGGCCGAACTGGTCCGCACCCACTTGGCGGAGCGCCCCGGCGGGCGTGCGTCGAGGGTGCTCCGCGTGGTCCGGCTGCTGCCGCTCGCGGAGGCGGAGGAGCGCCTGGCCCGGGCGGCGGGTTCGCCGCGCCGGCACGAACGGGCCGACGGGTGGGGCGCGTTGCTGGCCTGCGCGACCGTGGAGGGCGATCCGGCCGAGTTCGCCCGGATCGTCCGCCTGACCGAACGGGCCTGGCACGACCACCCCGAGGTGCGGCAGACGGTGCTCCAGGGGATGACCGAGGTACCGGCCCGGCTCCTCGCGGCGGTGCCGACCGAGGTGCTGCGGGACGCCACCCTGACGGTGGCCCAGGCCCGGGACGCCACGGCGCGCTGCCTGGAGCCGATGGCCGGCTGGCTGCGGCTGACCCTCCGGCGTGCCGTCGCCGACGGGGAGCACCCACGGGTGGCCGAACTCACGGGACTGCTGGCGCAGTTGGCCGGGCACGCGCGCTTTCCGGTGCGGGGGGAGGGCGAGTTGGGGCTCCCCGTACCGGTGGCGGAGGCGGTCTGGGAGGGCCTGCACGCCACGGCGGCGATGCGCCGCCCCGGCCGCTGGCTGCGGCTGGCCGCACTGCTGCCACCGCTGCCCCGGGTGGACGCCCGCCTGGAGGAGTACCTGCTCGGCGGCGACGGCGACGGCGAAGGGGGCGCGGAGCGGGGAGGGCTGCGGGAGCTGGCGGCCGGACTGTGGCTGCGCTCCTCCGGTGGCGGACGGGAGGAACGGTGCGGTCAACTGGTCTCCGCCGAGCTCGAGTTCGTCCGGCTGGAGGCGGTCTGGCAGGTGCTGGCCCGGAACCGGACCGACCTGCTGGCGGGTCTCTTCGCGCAGGCCCGGCGGCAGGGGTTCGCCTGGGCCCCGCCGCTGCCGCCGGGAGCCGGTCCGCAGGCCGCCGCGGAGCACACCGCACTGGTCGGCCCGGCCGTGTCCGGCGAGGAGGCCGAGCCGGCCGCGAGGGCGGCCGCCGCACGGGTGCTGACCGATCCGGGCCTGCTGCGGGAGGCGGTCGAACGCGGCCCGCAGCCGGTGGCCGCCGCCGCGCTCCGGCAGTTGGCGCGGGTGCTGCCGCCCGGGGAGGCGCTCCCGTCGGTGGTGCCCCATCTCGGCGGGGGCGGGATGCGCGGGCGGGCAGCCGCCCTGGCGGTCCGTCACCTGCTGGCCCGGAGCACGGAGGCGGAGGCCGAGGCGTTGCTGACCCGGTGGCTGGCGGACCCCGCGGCGCCGGTCGGCGTCGGCGCGGGCAAGGAGCTGGTCGGCGCCCTCGGGGACCTGTCGGACCCGGTGGTCCTGCGGACCGCGCGGGCGGCCTGGGACGCGCCCGGCCTCCACCGGGACGTCCGGGCCAGGATCGGGGCCGTGCTCACGGGCTTCCTGGACCGTCCGGAGGTGGCGGCACGGCTGCTCGACGCCCTGGGCGAACCCGCGGTCTGGGCGGCGGTGTCCGAGGCGGTCGGCCGGCAACGCGACGTCGTGCTGCGGCCCGCCCGGGAGCGGTTCCTCAGCGAGGCGACGGCGTACCCGGACCCGGACGTGGCCGAGGGGGCGTACGCCGCGTTGCACGGCTGCCTGACGGCCGGTGGCCCCGGAGGTGCGGCCGCCGCACGGGAGTTGGTGACCTTCGGCCGGCCGGGGCGGATCTGGCGGGCGGCGGTCCGGCTGATCGCCGGGGAGGAGGACGGCCGGGCCTTCGTCGGGCCCTGGACCGAGGCGGTGGACCGCCTGGCGCTCCTGGCGAACGGCGGTGGTCCCGCCGACGGTGGTGGTCCCGACGATGGTGGCCCCGGCGGCGTCGGCGACCTCGGCGGGGCCGACGGCGCGGAGGTCGCCGTCCAGGCGCGGAGGCGGCTGGCGGCGCTGGTCGGCGGCCGGTTCGGGCCCGAGGTCACCGCGCCCGCCCTGCTGGAGGTCCTGGTGGACCGGCTGGAGTCGGCCGGGCTCGG
The DNA here is from genome assembly GCF_044452665.1 of Kitasatospora sp. NPDC051853. Lineage (NCBI taxonomy): Bacteria > Bacillati > Actinomycetota > Actinomycetes > Kitasatosporales > Streptomycetaceae > Kitasatospora > Kitasatospora sp. NPDC051853. The sequence goes on from NZ_JBITBY010000001.1 coordinate 1,029,519, forward strand.
CGGTGCGGCGGCGCGGACCGCCCAGGCGGTGGCGGCGCATGCCCTGGTCGGGGGCGATCCGGCCCCGGAGCTCTGGAGCCGGGTCCTGGACCTGCTCGAAGGCCACCCGCTGCGCTGGACCGCGATGCCGGAGGACGCCGGACTCCGGTGGGACGACGAGCCGCCCGAGCACGCGGTGCGGGCGGTCTTCGACCAGCTGCGGACCCGGGAGACGGTGGAGGGCGTCCTGCTGGCGGCGCGGCTGGCCCGGTGGATCACCGACCGTGTCCGGCCCCCGGACTGGTGGGAGGCGGAACTCGTCCACTGGCTGCGCCATCCGGACCCGGACATCACGGAGCTGATGATCGAACGGGAGTGAGCGCCGCGGGCCCGTGGCAGGCTGACGGCCCGTCAGTCCGCCACGGGCCCGCGGGGGTCCTGCGGGGCGGTTGCGCAGCTCGGCCGGGCCGGATGGTGCGGTCACGGAGGAGCGGAGGTCCGCGGCCCGCCGTCGTGGACGCCGATTGACTCCGTCACTCGGGGGTTCATAGACTCGATCGCAGGTGGACTCCGTCAGGTGTCGGTCCGCGGCCGTGGGCCGGGGACGACCGGGCCGGGAGGGCCGCCGGAGCAGGTGTCCCGGGGATCTCCGGTGACACGGCGTCACACCCCACGCCCCGGCGTGGTGGACCGGGGGAACGGAAGCGGGGATGGCAGTGGAGCAGGTGACGGCCGGCCGTGGTGCCGCGCGCCTGCGTCTGGTGGCCAGGCTCGACGTGGACCTGCACCGCCGCGCCAGTTCGCTCTGTCGCTGAGGGCGGTCGGCCCCGCGCGGTGCAGCAGACACGCGCGGCGGACCGACGGAGAGCGCTGACCCCACCCCTCCCCGAACCCGTCTGAAACCCCGCGTGCGCGGAGGGCAATCCGCCTGCCCGCCCGGCGCGCCGCCTGCTCCAGGAGTACCCGATGCCCACGCACCTCTCCCTCCCGCCCGCCCCGCTGGATCCGCCCAGAGCCCGGCCGACCGGCCGCGGGACCGAGTTCGGCCGCCTCGTCCAGGGCCTGGAGCGCTGCACGGCCGGGGCCGGCGGGGTGACGGCGCTGCACGGTTCGGTCGGCAGCGGCCGTACCGAACTGCTCTACTCCTTCACCGACCTGGCGACCCGTCAGGGCGTGCAGGTGCTGCTGGGCACCGGCTCGCCGCTGGAGCGGGAGTTCCCGCTCGGCCTGGCCCGGCAGCTGTTCCAGAGCGCCGACCTGGACCACGCGGAGGCCGAGAGCGCCGAGCGGCTGCTGGCCCAGGGCGTGGCGGAGGGCTCCGGCCCGGCGGCCGCCGACGGCGGGCCCGCCCGGCTCACCCAACGGACCCTGGAGGGCCTGTTCGGCCTGGTCCGGCGCCTGGCGGACCGCGGCCCCGTCCTGGTGGCGGTGGACGACCGGCAGGACGCGGACCCGCAGTCGCTGGAGTTCCTGCTCTACCTGGTGCGCCGGACCAGGAACGCGCCGGTGCTCACCGTGCTCGGCTCGCGCGAGACCATGACCCCGCCCAACCCCTTCTTCGAGGTCGAGCTGGCCCGCCAGCCGCACCACCGCCAGGTCCGGCTGGAGCTGCTGCCCGTCGAGGTGGTCGCCGAGCTGTTCCGCGAACGCCTGGGCAGTGGCGCGGCCGACCGGCTGGCGGCCGAGGCGCACGCGCTGACGGGCGGGAACCCGCTGCTGGTGCACGCGCTGATGGACGATCAGGAGCGGGCGGGTGGTCCGGGTGCCCTGGGTGGCCCGGGTGGCGTCGGCGGTTCGGGCCGCCCGGCTGGTGGGCTGGTGGTCGGCGAGGGCTACCGGCGCGGGCTGATGCACTGCCTGCACCGGATCGACCCGCTGGCACTGCGCTGCGCACGCGGCGTGGCGGTGCTCGGCCCCGGCGCCGGGCCCGAGCTGCTGGCCGAACTCCTGCTGCTGGTACCGGACTCCGTCACCCGGGCGCTCTACCTGCTGAACGCGGCCGGCCTGTTCCGCGGCGACGGCTTCCGCCACCCGACGGCCGGGGGCGACCTGCTGGCCGCCGTCCGACCCACCGAACTGGCCGCCCTGCACCGGCGGGCGGGCGAGCTGCTGCGGCGGCGCGGGGCGGCGGAGGGCGCGGTGGCCGAGCAGTTCCGCGCCGCCGAGGGGCACCTGCGCAGCCCGTGGGCGGTGCCCGTTCCGGCGACCGAGCCGCCCGCCTTCCCGGCGGCTTCCGCGGCTCGCGCCCCGGAGCCGGAGCATGCTCCGGACGCGGCCCGGGACCCGTACACGGTCACGGCCCCGGCGGCTCCGGTACCGGCCGTTTCCCCGAAGGACGTCGCGGGCCCGGCCTGCTCCCCCGGGGCAGGGCACGACCTCGCCCCCGAACCGGCCCCGGACCCGCTCGGGACGCCGCCCCCGGCCCGGCCGGAGGACGGCGAGCCCGTGGAGCTCCCGGACCCCCCGGTCTGCGAGGACCGGATCGAGTGCGTGCCCTCCCTCCCCGGCACCGTCACCGACCGCGCCTCCACCGTGCGGCACGAGCTGCGCTCGATCCGCTACTCCTACTGGCACGGCCGCCTGACGGAGGGCCAGGAGGCGCTGGCCCGCTTCGAGCGGGACGGGGCCGACCCGCAGGGCGCGGCCCGGCTGCGCTCCTGGCTGGCGTACTGGTACCCGGGGCAGCGGGACGGCGCCGCCGCCGGCCCGGACCGGACGGCCTACCGGGCCGACGGGCTGCGGCTGTTGGAGGCGCTGCTCGCCGGTACGGTCGAGCCCGCCGAGGCGGTGCTGCGGGCGGAGGCGGTGCTGCGGGCCGGCGGTCTGGGCGGCGTGCCGATGGACTCGCTGACCTCCGCGCTGACCGTGCTCCTCTACACCGACCGGGCCGACCGCGCGGCCCGCTGGTGCGGCCCGGTGGCCGAGCGGTCGGGCGCCCGGGGGAACCCGACCTGGCAGGCGCTGTTCTCGGCGCTGCGGGCCGAGACCGCGCTCCGGCTGGGTGACCCGCGCACGGCCGACGAGCAGGCCCGGGCGGCCTTCGCCCAGGTCCGGCCGGAGGCCTGGGGCGTGGCGGTGGGCCTGCCGCTCTCCACCCTGGCCGCCGCCCGCACGGCCCTGGGCCGGCACGAGGACGCCGCGCACTACCTGGGGCTGGCCGTCCCCGAGGGGGCGGAGCTGACCCCGGCCTGGCTGCACCTCCGGCACGCCCGGGCCGGGCACCTGCTGGCGACCGGCCGGGCCGAGGAGGCGCTGGCGGACTACCGCGGTTGCGGTGACCTGATGGCGCGGTGGGGGCTGGACCACCTGCCGGCCCTGGCGCCGTGGCGGATCGGCGCGGCCCGGGCGCAGCTGGCCCTCGGCCGCCCGCACGCGGCCGTCCACCTGGCCGAGCAGCAGCTGGACCGCCTCGGCCCCGCCGGGCACGCCCGCATCCGCGGTCTCGCGCTGCTCACCAGGGCGGCCGCCGGTGAGCGGGCCGAGCGCACCCCGCTGCTGGAGCGGGCCGTCGGCCTGCTGGAGGAGGCCGGGGCGGAGCACGAACTCGCCCAGGCACTGGCCGAGTTGAGCCGGGCGCACGGGACGGACGGAGACCCCGGCCGGGCCCGGGAGACCGATCGGCGGCTGCGGGCCACGCCGACGCTATCGGTGGTGCAGGACACCGCCCCGCTGGACGGCCTCTCGGAGGCCGAGCGCCGGGTGGCCGAGCTGGCCGCCCGGGGGCTGTCGAACCGGGAGGTGGCCCGCAGGCTCTACATCACCGTCAGCACCGTGGAGCAGCACCTGACCCGGGTCTACCGCAAGCTCGGCGTCCGCCGCCGCGCCGACCTGGCCCGGGTGGTCCCGGCCGCCGCGGTGGTCGCCGACCCGGGGGAGCCGACCGCCACGAGGGCCGCCCGCCCGGCCTGATCCCCGGCCCTGATCCCCGGCCCTGATTCCCGGCCTGACCTGCGGCCGCCCGGTCCACGGACCGGGCGGCCGCAGGCACGTCGCTCCGGAGCGGTGGTCAGAACAGCCGGTGGCCCTTCACCCGGACCGAGCTCCCGCCGTCCGTGCCCACCCGGCGGAACTTGGTGATGCCGAGGTGGGCCCGGCCGAGGCGGAAGAAGGTCAGCCCGGCGACGAACCCGACGGCGGCGGACAGCAACAGGAGGCCGATCCCGTCCGTCGCGTTCGGATCGTTCTCGTCGACGGTCTGCCCGCCGAGCTGGACGAGCATCGGGACGGTGAAGAGCAGCGAGAGCAGCAGCAGCGCCCCCAGCACCTGGTAGACCACGCGCTTGCGGCGTGCCGTGGCGCTGTTCTCGACGGTGACGCAGAACTCCTGCCGGCAGCGCGGGCAGGTGAACGACTCGACGGAGGTGCCCTGCCGGGGTCGTCGGCGGTCCTCGCCGGAGAGGTGCGCGACGCTCCAGTCGACCCTCGTGTAGCCGACCCCGGCCTCCACGTTCACGCGACAGCCCAACTCGATCGAGAACTGCTCCTCGACCGTCGGCTTCCCGAAGCTCATACGACCCCCCCTGTTCCGCGCCAGCCGCAGGTGTGCCAGGGTACCGCCGCAGGGCGGGGCAGGGGTGCGGAACGTGGATCAATTCGCCTTCCGGGCCGCAGGATTGGTGCTGCCGGGGCCACGGCGTGCGAGCTAGTGCCGCGCCCGGCACTAGGGGTCCGACAGGGGTTGACTAGGGGCCCTTCGGCGCGGGGCGCGCGGAAGGGTGTGGGGCAAGGAAACAGCCTCCCCACAGGAGTGACCGACCATGCCTCGCCTGGACCCGTTCGACCCCTCCGCGCCCGACGGCGCAGTGCCCGACACCGCCTCGCCGGACGCGGTGGCCGTGGTGGGTGCCGCGTGCCGGCTGCCGGGGGCGGCGAGCCCGGCGGCGTTCTGGCGCCTGCTGGCGGAGGGCGGCAGTGCCGTCGGGGTGTTCCCGCCGGGGCGGTTCGCGGAGGGCGAGCGGCCCCGGGCGGGCGGGTACCTGGACGAAGTCGGGGCCTTCGACCCGGAGTTCTTCGGGATCTCGCCCGCCGAGGCGGCCGCCGCCGACCCGCAGCAGCGGCTGGTGCTCGAACTCGCCTGGGAGGCGCTGGAGGACGCCGGTGTGCTGCCCGCCGCGCTCGGCGGATCGCGCACCGGGGTCTTCGTCGGCGCGATCGGCGCCGACTACGCGTCCCTGGCGGCCCGTACCGGCAGCGTCTCCCGGCACACCCTGACCGGCCTCAACAAGGGCGTCATCGCCAACCGGGTCTCCTACGCGCTCGACCTGCGCGGCCCGAGCCTGACCGTGGACAGTGCGCAGTCCTCCTCCCTGGTGGCGGTCCACCTGGCGGTGGAGAGCCTGCGGTCGGGAGAGTCGGAGTACGCCCTCGCCGCCGGGGTGAACCTCAACCTGGCGCCCGACTCCACCCTCGTCGTCGAGCGCTTCGGCGCCCTCTCGCCGGACGACCGCTGCTTCACCTTCGACGCCCGGGCCAACGGTTACGCGCGCGGCGAGGGCGGCGTGCTGCTGGTGCTCAAGCCCCTGGTGCGGGCGCTCGCGGACGGCAACCGGGTCTACGCGGTGCTGCACGGCAGCGCGGTGAACAGCGACGGCGCCACCGACGGCCTGACGGTCCCGAGCGCGGCCGCCCAGGCCGAGGTGGTCCGGAAGGCCGTGCGGCGTGCGGGAGTCGAGCCCGGGCGGATCGGGTACGTCGAGCTGCACGGCACCGGCACCCGGGTCGGCGACCCGATCGAGGCGGCCGGGCTCGGCGAGGCGCTCGGCGCCGGACGGCCCGCGCGGGCCCCGCTGCTGGTCGGCTCGGCCAAGACCAACGTCGGCCACCTGGAGGGCGCGGCCGGGATCGTCGGCCTGCTCAAGACCGTCCTCGCGGTGCACCACCGGACGGTGCCCGCCAGCCTCGGCTTCGAGACCCCGAACCCGGACATCCCCTTCGAGCGGCTGGGCATCGCGGTGGCCGCCGAGGCCCGCCCCTGGCCCGAGGAGGCCCCGCTGGCCGGGGTCAGCTCGTTCGGCGTCGGCGGCACCAACGCGCACGTGGTGCTCGGCGCCGCGCCCGTCCCGGTGACGGGGGCCGAGGCCGGGGACGGCCGGGGCTTCTGGCCGCTGTCCGCCCGCTCCGCCCCGGCGCTGCGTCAGCAGGCCGCCCGGCTACGGGAGTTCACGCGGCAGGAGGGCGGGCCGCACCCGGCCGCCGTCGGCCGCGCGCTGGCCACCACCCGCAGCCACTTCGAGCACCGTGCCGTGGTCAGCGGCGCGGACCGGGTCGAACTGCTGGAGGCCCTCGGGGCGTTGGAGGACGGCGGCCAGGCCGCCGGGCTGGTGCAGGGCCGGGCCCACCGGGGCGGCGGCACCGTGCTGGTCTTCCCGGGGCAGGGTTCGCAGTGGGACGGGATGGCCCGCGAACTGCTGGACACCGCACCGGCGTTCGCCGCCGAGATCGAGGCCGTGGAGCGGGCGCTGGCCCCGCACGTGGACTGGAGGCTGACGGACGTGCTGCGCGGGGAACCCGGCGCGGCCGACCCGGAGCGGGTCGACGTGGTGCAGCCCGCGCTGTTCGCCGTCAACGTCGCGCTGGCCGCCCTGTGGCGCGCCTCGGGCGTGCGGCCGGACGCGGTGATCGGCCACTCTCAGGGCGAGATCGCCGCCGCCTACGTCGCCGGCGCGCTCTCGCTGGAGGACGCCGCCGCCGTGGTCGCCCTGCGGGCCCGGGCCATCGCCGGTCTCGGCACCAGTGGGCGGGGCGCGATGGCGGCGGTGCCGCTGCCGGCCGCCGAGGTGTCCGCCGAACTGGCCCGGTGGGAGGGACGGATCAGCGTCGCGGCCGTCAACGGACCGTCCTCGACGGTGGTTTCGGGCGACCGCCCGGCGGTGGCCGAGCTGGTCGAGCGCTACCGGGAGCGGGAGGTGCGGGCCCGGCTGGTGCCGGTGGACTACGCCTCGCACTCCCCGCAGGTCGAGCCGCTGAGCGAGCTCCTGCCGCAACTGCTGGCCGCGATCCGCCCGCGCGCCACCGACACCGTCTTCTACTCCACCGTCACCGGTGGTCCGTTGGACACCACCGGGCTGACCGCCGCGTACTGGTACCGCAACCTGCGCTCCACCGTGCAGCTGGAGCAGGCCGTCCGGGCCGCCCTGGCCGACGGCCACCGCAGCTTCGTCGAGAGCAGCGCCCACCCCGTGCTGACCCTCGGCCTCGGCCAGACCACCGAGGGCACCGGCGCCGCCGTCACCGGCACCCTGCGCCGCGACCACGGCGGGCTGGAGCAGTTCCGCGGCTCGCTGGCCGAACTCCACGTCCGGGGCGGCACGGTGGACTGGGCCGCGCTGTACGGGCCGGGCGGCGGCCACGTGGAGCTGCCCACCTACGCCTTTCAGCGCCGGCACCTCTGGCTGGACGGCACCGCCGCACCGCTGCCCGAACGGGCGGCCGTCGAGCCCGGGGCGGAGCGGGCGACGGACGGGCTGACCGAGGCCGAGGCGCTGGCCGCCGTCCGCTCGGCCGCCGCGCTGGTGCTCGGCCAGAGCGGCCCCGAGGCGGTCGACCCGGCGCACACCTTCAAGGAACTGGGCTTCGACTCCGTCGCCGCCGTGGAGTTCCGCGACCGGCTGGCGGGGGCCACCGGCCGGAGCCTGCCCGCCACCCTCACCTACGACCGCCCGACCCCGGGCGCCGTCGCCGCCTACCTCGCGGGCGCGGGCAAGTCCGAGCAGGCGCCAGAAACCTTCCACGGAACGGCCGGTGACGACCCGGTGGTCGTGGTCGCCTTCAGCGGCCGTTGGCCCGGTGGGGCGGACACCCCCGAGCGGCTCTGGGAGCTGCTGCGCGAGGGCCGGGACGCCATCGGCCCGTTCCCGGAGAACCGGGGCTGGGACCTGGAGGCGCTCTACGACCCGGAGGGCGAGCGCCCCGGTACCTCGTACACCCGGCAGGGCGGCTTCCTGCACGACGCCGACACCTTCGACGGCGCCTTCTTCGGCCTGGCCCCGCGCGAGGCCGCCGCGATGGACCCGCAGCAGCGCCTGCTGCTGGAGTCCGCCTGGGAGCTGACCGAGCGGGCCGGGATCGTCCCGGCCACCCTGCGCGGCAGCCGCACCGGCGTCTTCGTCGGCGCCATGCAGCAGGAGTACGGGCCGCGTCTGCACGAGACCCCCAGCGGCTACGAGGGCCACGCGCTGACCGGCACGCTCGGCTCGGTCGCCAGCGGGCGGCTGGCGTACGCGCTGGGCCTGGAGGGCCCGGCCATCACCGTGGACACCGCCTGCTCCTCCTCCCTGGTGGCGATCCACCTGGCGGCCCAGTCGCTGCGCTCCGGCGAGAGCGACCTCGCGCTGGCCGGCGGCGTCACGGTGATGTCCACGCCGGGCATGTTCACCGAGTTCAGCCGCCAGCGCGGACTGGCCGCCGACGGCCGCTGCAAGCCCTTCGCGGCCGGGGCCGACGGCACCGCCTGGGCCGAGGGCGTCGGACTGGTGCTGCTGGAGCGGCTCTCGGACGCGCGGCGCAACGGGCACCGGGTGCTGGCCGTGCTGCGCGGCAGCGCGGTCAACCAGGACGGCGCGTCCAACGGCCTGACCGCGCCCAACGGCCCGGCCCAGGAGCGGGTGATCCGTCAGGCGCTGGCCCAGGCCGGGCTGGCCGCGCACGAGGTGGACGCGGTGGAGGCGCACGGCACCGGCACCGCGCTGGGCGACCCGATCGAGGCGCAGGCGCTGATCGCCACCTACGGACGGGAGCGCCAGGAGCCGCTGCTGCTCGGCTCGTTGAAGTCCAACATCGGCCACACCCAGGCCGCCGCCGGGGTCACCGGCGTCATCAAGCTGGTGCAGGCCTTCCAGCACGGCGAGCTGCCCGGCACCCTGCACCTGGACGCGCCCACCCCGCACGTGGACTGGAGCGCGGGCTCGGTGCGGGTGCCCGGCACCACCACCGCCTGGCCGGAGACCGGCCGCCCGCGGCGGGCCGCCGTCTCCTCCTTCGGCATCAGCGGCACCAACGCCCACCTGATCCTGGAGGCGCCGCCGGTGGAGGAGCCGGCGGCTTCCCTGGAGCGGGAGCGCGGGCCGCTGCTGCTCTCGGCGCGGAGCGAGACCGCGCTGCGGGCGCAGGCCGGTCAACTGGCAGACGTGGCAGGGGAGTCGGGCCTGGCCCGGGCGCTGGCCACCGGACGGACCCACTTCGAGCACCGGGCCGCCGTGCTCGGCGACCGGGCCGAGGGCCTGCGCGCCCTGGCCGAGGGCCGGGAGGCCCCCGAGGTGCTGCGCGGCAGCGCCGTGCGGGGAGCCAGGACGGCCTTCCTGTTCTCCGGCCAGGGCAGCCAGCGGGCCGGGGCCGGGCGCGAACTGTACGAGCGTGAACCGGAGTTCAGGGACGCGGTGGACGAGATCGCGGCGCTCTTCGACGCCGAGCTCGAGGTGCCGCTCAAGCGGGTGCTGTTCGCCGAGCCGGGCAGCGCGGAGGCCGGGCTGCTGGACACCACCGCCTACACCCAGCCGGCGCTCTTCACCCTGCACGTCGCGCTGCACCGCCTCGCCGAGGCGCGCGGGGTGCGGCCGGACCACCTGATCGGCCACTCGGTCGGCGAGTTGAGCGCGGCCCACCTCGCCGGGGTGTTCTCGCTGGCGGACGCGGTGCAACTGGTCGCCGCGCGCGGACGGCTGATGGAGGCCCTCCCGGCGGGCGGCGCGATGGCCGCCGTGCAGGCCACCGAGGCGGAGGTGCTGCCCGAACTGGGGCACGGGGTCTCGGTCGCGGCCGTCAACGGGCCGCGCTCGGTGGTGATCTCGGGCGACGGTGACGAGGTGCGGCGGCTGGCGGACCGCTGGCGGGCCGAGGGGCGGCGGACCAAGCTGCTCACCGTCGGCCGGGCCTTCCACTCCCCGCAGATGGACGCCGTGCTGGCGGACTTCCGGGAGGTGGCGGAGAAGCTGGGCTACGCCGAGCCGCGGCTGTCGGTGATCTCCAACCTGACCGGAGCACCGGTGGTGGACGGGGAGTTGACCGACCCCGAGTACTGGGTGCGGCACGTTCGCGAGGCGGTCCGTTTCCACGACGGGGTGCTGGCCCTGGACGGACTCGGTGTGACCGCCTACCTGGAGCTCGGGCCCGGCCCGGTGCTCACCGCACTGGCCGAGGAGAGCCTGGAGGGGGCGGGGGAGGCGCCGCGCGCCCTGGCGGCGGTGCTGCGGCCCGGCCGGTCCGAGGAGGAGACGCTGACCGAGGCGCTGGCCCGGCTGCACGTGCACGGCGTGGCCGTCGACTGGCAGAGGGCCTTCTCCGCCCCGGCGCCCCGGGTCGAGCTCCCGACCTACCCCTTCGAGCGGCGGCGGTACTGGCTGGAGCAGCCGGCGGGGACCGCCGGTGCGGCGGCGGGCGGACTGACCGCCACCGGGCACCCGCTGCTCTCCGGCATCACGGAACTCCCGGACGGCGAGGGCTGGTTGCTCGGCGGACGGATCTCGCTGCGGACCCACCCGTGGCTGGCCGGGCACGCCGTCGGCGGCTCGGTGCTGCTGCCCGGCACGGCCTTCCTGGAGTTGGCCGCGCAAGCGGCCCTGCGGGCGGGCGCGGGTTCGGTGGAGTCACTGGACCTGGAGGCGCCGCTGACCCTGCCCGAGCGCGGCGGGGTGCGGCTCCAGGTGCTGGTCGGCCCGGAGGACGGGGAGGGCCGGCGCCCGGTACGGATCCGCTCCCAGGCTGAGGACGGCACGCAGGAGTGGACCCGGCACGCCGCCGGCACGCTCGCCTCCTCCTCGGCGGGGGCGTCCTTCGAGGCCGCCGAGTGGCCGCCGCAGGGCGCGCAGCCGGTGGACCTCGACGGCCTGTACGGCCGGCTGGCCGAGCAGGGCTACCGCTACGGGCCCGCCTTCCAGGGGCTGACGGCCGCCTGGCGGGTCGGTGAGGAGCTGTACGCCGAGATCGCCCCGGCGGCGGACGGCGCGGACTACGCGCTGCACCCGGCCCTGCTGGACGCGGTGCTGCACGCCGTCGTCCAGGACGCCGAGCGCACCGTCCTGCCGTTCGCCTGGCGCGAGCTGACGGTCCGCCGCCCCGGCCCCACCGCCCTGCGGGCCCGGATCACCCCGACCGGCCCGGACACCGTCGCCCTCGCGGTGGCGGACCCGGCCGGCCTGCCGGTCGCCACCGTCGGCGCCCTGACCCTGCGGGCCGCCGCCACGACGGCGGCCGCGGACTCGCTGTACCGCCTGGACTGGCAGCCGCTCGCGGCCGCCGGAGCCGAGGGCGGGACCGGCACCACCACTGCGGCGAGCGGTTCCACCTCTCCCTCCGGTCCCCTGACGGCAGGTCAGCCCTGGGTGGCGCTGGACAGCGGACGCCTGACTCCCGGGTGGCCGGTGCCGGCCTCGGCCGCCGAGGTGGCGCCCGGGCAGCACGCGCTGGCCCCCGTGGAGGACGCGGAGCGGGCGCTGGAGCTGATCCGTGCCTGGCTCGCGGGCGAGGGCGGCACGCTGGCCCTGGCCACCGAGCGGGCCGTGGCCACCCACCCCGGCGAGGACGTGCCGAGCCCGGCAGCGGCCGCCGTCTGGGGCCTGGTCCGCACCGCGCAGACCGAGCAGCCCGGCCGCCTCGTCCTGCTGGACCTGGACGGAGCCCCGGCCTCGGCCGGGGCGATCCCCGCGGCCCTCGCCACCGAGGAACCCCAACTGGCCCTGCGGGCCGGGGAGATCCTGGTGCCCCGGCTCGCCAGGGTCCGCCCTGCCGACACCCTGGCGGTGCCGGACGGCCCCTGGCGGCTGGACACCGCCAACCCCGGCAGCCTGGAGAGCCTGGCCCTGCTGCCCGCCCCCGAGGCGGAGCGCCCGCTCGCCGAGGGCGAGGTGCGCCTCGCCGTCCGCGCCGCCGGGCTGAACTTCCGGGACGTGCTGATCACCCTCGGCATGTACCCGGGCGGCGCCCGGATCGGCGCCGAGGCGGCCGGCACCGTCCTGGAGACCGGCCCGGGCGTGACCCGGCTGGCCGTCGGCGACCGGGTGACCGGCCTGGTGCAGGGCACCCTCGGCCCGGTGGCCGTCACCGACCACCGCCTGCTGGTCAGGGTGCCGGAGCGGTGGAGCGACGCCGAGGCGGCCACCGTCCCGGTCGCCTTCCTCACCGCGCACCACGGCCTCTACGGCCTGGCCGGGCTGCGCCCCGGCGAGAGCGTGCTGGTGCACGCCGCCACCGGCGGCGTCGGCCAGGCGGCGGTTCAACTCGCCCGCCAGGGCGGCTCGGTGGTCCACGGCACGGCGAGCCCGGCCAAGTGGGACGTGCTGCGCGGCCTCGGCGTCGAGGACGAGCGGATCGCCTCCAGCCGCACGCTCGACTTCGAGGCGGCCTTCCGCTCCGCCACCGATGGCCGCGGCGTGGACGTGGTGCTGAACGCCCTCGCGGGGGAGTACACCGACGCCTCGCTGCGGCTGCTCGCCCCGGGCGGCCGGTTCGTCGAGATGGGCAAGACCGACCAGCGCGACCCGGCCACCGTGGCCGCCGAGCACGGCGGGGCCGCGTACCTGGCCTTCGACCTGTTCGACGTGCCCCCGGACCGGATCGCCGAGATCTTCGCCGAGCTGGAAGGGCTGTTCGCCGCAGGCGAGTTGACCCCGCTCCCGGTGCTCGCCCAGGACGTCCGGCAGGCGCCGCAGGCACTGCGGCGGCTCAGCCAGGCCAAGCACACCGGCAAGCTGGCCCTCACCCTGCCCCGGTCGCTCGCCGAGGAGGGCACGGTACTGGTCACCGGCGGCACCGGAGCGCTCGGCGCCCTGGTGGCCCGGCGGCTGGTCACCCACCACGGCGTCCGGCACCTGCTGCTGGCGAGCCGTCAGGGCGTCCACGCCCCCGGTGCGCCGGAGCTGCTGGCGGAGCTGGCCCGGCTCGGGGCCACCGCCACCGCCACGTCCGCCGACATCGGTGACCCGGCGGCGGTCGCGACCCTGGTGGCGGCCGTCCCGGCGGAGCACCCGCTGACCGCGGTGGTGCACACCGCCGGGGTCCTGGACGACACGGTGCTCACCTCGCTCACCCCCGAGCGGTTGCGCTCGGTGGCCCGGCCCAAGGCGGACGGCGCCTGGCACCTGCACCGCGCCACCGAACACCTGGAGCTGGCCGCCTTCGTGCTCTTCTCCTCCGCCGTCGCCCTCCTCGGCAACCCGGGCCAGGCCAACTATGCCGCTGCCAACGCCCAGTTGGACGCGCTGGCCCAGCACCGCCGGGTACGTGGCCTGCCCGCGGCCTCACTGGCCTGGGGCGTCTGGGCCGAGGCCGGCGGCATGGCGGCCGGGCTCGGCGCGGCGGAGAGCGAGCGGCTGGCCGCGACCGGCCTGGCGCCGATGACGGACGAGCAGGGCCTGGCCCTGTTCGACGCCGCGCTCGGCGGCCTCGGCACCCCGTACGCCGCCCTCGCAGCGGCCCGGCTGGACACCGCCGCCGTGCCTGCGGACCGGCTGTCGCCGGTGCTGCGCGGCCTGGTCCGGCACCGTCCCCGCCCGGCCGCGAGCGGCGAACCGGCGGCACTGGCCCAGCAGTTGGCGGGCAAGGCGACCGGTGAGCAGGAGCGGATCCTGCTCGCCCTGGTCCGCTCCACCGCGGCCGCCGTGCTCGGCCACCCGGGCCCGGAGGCGGTCGGACCCGTCGGCGGCTTCATGGACATCGGCTTCGACTCGCTCGGCGTGATCGAGCTGCGGAACCGGATCAACGCCGCCACCGGCCTGCGCCTGCCCACCACCGCCGTCTTCGACCACCCGACCCCGGTCGCCCTGGCCGCCCACCTACGGGAACGGCTGGCCCCCGCCGAACCGGCCACCAAGCCCGAACCGCTCGACCTGGACGTCGAGTTCGACCGCCTGGAGCGCTCGCTGGGAGCCCTCGGCGAGGGCGGCCGGGCCGATGCGGCGGCCCGGTTGGCCGCCCTGCTGGCCGGCCTCGGCGGCGCGCCGGTGGCCGGGTCGGACGACGGCATCGCGGACCGGATCAGCGAAGTCAGCAACGACGACATCTTCGACTTCATCGACAACGAGCTCGGAATTTCCTGAGAGGCGAACGCAGAGATGAGCAGCAACGAGCAGAAGCTCCGCGACTACCTCAACAAGGTGGCCACCGAGCTGCACCAGACCCGCCAGCGGCTGAAGGACGCCGAGGCCCGCGCGGCCGCGTCCGACGACGGCTCGGAGGAGCCGATCGCCATCGTCGGCATGGCCTGCCGCTTCCCCGGCGGAGCCGACACCCCGGACGCCCTCTGGCAGCTGGTCGCCGAGGAGCGCGACGTGGTCGGCCCCTTCCCCTCCGACCGGGGCTGGGACCTGGACCACCTGTACGACCCGGACCCGGACGTGCCCGGCCGCAGCTACGCCCGCGAGGGCGGATTCCTCTACGAGGCGGGCGAGTTCGACGCCGCGTTCTTCGGCGTCTCGCCGCGCGAGGCGCTGGCCGCCGAGCCCCAGCAGCGCCTGCTGCTGGAGACCGCCTGGGAGGCGCTGGAGCACGCCGCGATCGACCCGGAGTCGCTGCGCGGCAGCCGTACCGGCGTCTTCGCCGGCGTCATCGCGCAGGAGTACGGCCCCTCCATGCACCACCTGCCCGCCGAGCAGACCGACGGCTACGTGCTCACCGGCACCACCACCTCGGTCGCCTCCGGGCGGATCGCCTACACCCTCGGTCTGGAGGGACCGGCCGTCACCGTCGACACCGCCTGCTCCTCCTCGCTGGTCGCGCTCCACCTGGCCGCGAGCGCGCTGCGCTCCGGCGAGTGCGAGCTGGCCCTGGCCGGCGGCGCCACCGTGCTCTCGGCGCCCGGCATGTTCATCGAGTTCAGCCGTCAGCGCGGCCTGGCCCCCGACGGCCGCTGCAAGCCCTTCGCCGCTGCCGCCGACGGCACCGGCTGGGGCGAGGGCGCCGGGCTGCTGGTGCTGGAGAAGCTCTCCGACGCCCGGCGCAACGGCCACCGGGTGCTGGCCGTGCTCAGCGGCTCCGCCGTCAACCAGGACGGCCGCAGCAGCCAGCTCACCGCCCCGAGCGGCACCTCCCAGCAGCGCGTCATCCGCCAGGCCCTCGCCTCGGCCGGGATCACCGCGGCCGACGTCGACCTGGTCGAGGCGCACGGCACCGGCACCCGGCTGGGCGACCCGATCGAGGCGCAGGCCCTGATCTCCACCTACGGCCAGGCCCACGACGCCGAACGCCCGCTCTGGCTCGGCTCGTTGAAGTCCAACATCGGCCACACCCAGGCCGCGGCGGGTGTCGCGGGCGTCATCAAGGCGGTGCAGGCGATCCGGCACGGCGTGCTGCCGCGCACCCTGCACGTGGACGAGCCCTCCCCGCACGTCGACTGGTCCGAGGGCACCGTCCGGCTGCTGACCGAGCGTCAGGACTGGCCCGCCCTGGACCGCCCGCGCCGTGCCGCCGTCTCCGCCTTCGGCGTCTCCGGCACCAACGCCCACGTGATCGTGGAGCAGGCTCCCGACGAGGCTCCGGCCGAGGCGGCCGGACAGGCCCCCGAGGTGCTGCCCTACCTGCTCTCCGCCCGCACCCCCGAGGCGCTGGACGCCCAGGCCGCCCGGCTCGCGGCCACCCTCGACCGGGTCGCGCCGCTGGACCTCGCCCACACCCTGGCCACCGGCCGGGCCCACCTGGAGGAGCGCGCCGTCGCCGTCGGCGGACCGCAGGCCCTCGCCGACCTGACCGCCCCCCAGGTGGTGCGCGGCCGGGCCGGCACCCCCGGCAAGGTGGTCTTCGTCTTCCCCGGCCAGGGCTCCCAGTGGACCGGCATGGCCGCCGGACTGCTGGAGGCCGAGCCGGTGTTCGCCGCCGCGCTCACCGAAGCTGCTGAGGCACTCGCCCCGCACACCGACTGGTCGCTGCTGGACGTGGTGCGCGGCGTGCCCGGCGGCCCCGACCCGGACCGGGTCGACGTGGTCCAACCCACCCTCTGGGCCGTCATGGTGGCCCTCGCCGCGCTCTGGAAGTCCTACGGGGTGCGCCCCGACGCCGTGGTCGGCCACAGCCAGGGCGAGGTGGCCGCCGCGTACGTGGCCGGCGGCCTCACCCTGGCCGACGCCGCCCGGATCGTGGCCCGCCGCGCCCAGGCGCTGGCCACCCTCTCCGGCAAGGGCGGCATGCTCTCGGTGGCCCGGCCCCTCGCCGAGGTGGAGGCCCGGATCGCCACTTGGCCCGGCCGTCTCTCCATCGGCGTGGTCAACGGCCCGCTCTCCACCGTGGTCTCCGGCGACCTGGACGCGCTGGCCGAACTGGCCGCCGCCTACGAGGCGGAGGGCGTCCGCACCCGCCCGGTGAACATCGACTACGCCTCCCACTCGGTGCAGACCGAGGCACTGCGCGAGGAGCTGCTGGAGCTGCTCGCCCCGGTCGCCCCGCGCGCCGGACAGGTGCCGCTGCTCTCCACCGTCACCGGGGACTGGCAGGACACCGCCGCGCTGGACGCCGAGTACTGGTACCGCAACCTGCGCTCCACCGTCCGCTTCGAGCAGGCCACCCGCCGCCTCGCCGAGGACGGGCACACCGTCTTCGTCGAGGTCAGCCCGCACCCGGTGCTCACCGGCGCGATCGAGGACACCCTCGACGCGGCCGGGGTGACCGCTCCCGTGGTGGCCGGGTCGCTGCGCCGCGACCACGGCGGCCGGGAGCGCTGGCTCACCTCAGTGGCCGAACTCCACGTCCACGGCGTCCTGGTGGACTGGACGGCCGCCTTCGCCGGCACCCGCCCGCACCACGCCGACCTGCCCACCTACCCGTTCCGGCGGCAGCGGTACTGGCTGGACGCCAGCCGCTCGCCCGAGCAGCTCACCGCCACCGGCGGCGCCCCCGACGAGGCGTTCTGGGACCTGGTCGCCGAGGGCGACGCCGGGCGGCTCGGCGAGGCCATCGGCCTGGACGGCGAGCGGGTGGCCCCCGTGCTGCCGGCCCTGGCCTCCTGGTGGGACCGGCAGCGGGCGGCCACCGCCGCCGACGGCTGGCGCCACCGGGTCACCTGGCGCCCCGTCACCCCGGCCACCGCCGGGACGCTGCACGGCACCTGGCTGATCGTCACCCCCGAGGAGCAGACCGGCCACCCGTGGGCCGCCGCGCTCGCCGAGACGCTGGCGGCGCACGGCGCCGTGCCCGTCGTGGTGCTCGGCGGCACCGACCGGGCCGCGCTGGCCGAGACGCTGACCGCCGCCGGGCCGTTCGACGGCGTGGTCTCCCTGCTCCAGCTGCGCGGCGGCGCCCACCCCGAGCACCCCGCGGTGCCGTGGGCCTACGCCGCCGAGGTCACCCTCGCCCAGGCCCTGGAGGACGCCGGTGCGCACGCCCCGCTCTGGTACCTGACCCGGGGCGCGGTCTCCACCGGGCCGGCCGATCCCGTGACCGACCCGCAGCAGGCCCTGGTCTGGGGCTTCGGCGCCATCCTGGCCGCCGAACTGCCCGGCCTGCACGGCGGGTTGGCCGACCTGCCGGCCGAGCCGGACGCCCGTACCTGGCAGCAGCTGGCCGCGCTGCTGGCCGACACCTCCGCCGACCGCGAGGTGGAGCTCGCGCTGCGCCCCTCGGGGGTCTTCGCCCGCCGCCTCGTCACCGTCGCCCCGGCCGGAGCCGCCGAGCAGCCGTGGCAGCCGAGCGGCACCACGCTGATCACCGGCGGCACCGGAGCGCTGGGCGGCCACGTGGCCCGCTGGCTGGCCGGCCGCGGCGCCGAGCACCTGCTGCTGGTCAGCCGCCGGGGCGCCGAGGCCCCCGGCGCGGCCGAGCTGGCCGCCGAACTCGCCGCCCTGGGCACGGCGGTGAGCTTCGCCGCCGCCGACGTTGCCGACCGCGAGGCGCTCACCGCCGTGCTGGCGGGCATCCCTGCCGAGCGCCCGCTGACCGCCGTGGTGCACACCGCCGCGGCCCTGCACGACGGGCTGATCCCCGCCCTGACGGCGCCTCAGCTGGAGCTGGCGCTGCGCGCCAAGGCGGGCGCCGCCCAGCTGCTGGACGAGCTGACCGCCGGGCTGGACCTCTCCGCCTTCGTGCTGTTCTCCTCGGTGGCCGGTCTGTGCGGCATTCCCGGCCAGGGCAACTACGCGCCCGGCAACGCCTACCTGGACGCCCTCGCCGAGCGCCGCCGCGCCGCCGGCCGGCCGGCCACCTCGATCGCCTGGGGCCACTGGGCGGGGGACGGCATCGCTGCCGACGGGGCCGAGGAGCAGCTGCTGCGGCACGGCCTGGTCTCGCTGCCGCCCGTCCAGGCCGTCGAGCTGCTCGGCCAGGCGCTGGACCACGGTGACACCACCCTGGTGGTGGTGGACGCCGACTGGCCGGTGCTGTTCCACGGCCGCCGCCACCCGATCGCCGCCGAGCTGGTCCGCCGCGCGGCCGAGCCGGCGGGCGCCGCCGCACCGGCCGCCGAGGGTGAGCTGACGGCCCGGCTGGCCGCCCTGCCCGCCGCCGAGCGGCGCCGGAGCCTGCTGGCCCTGGTCCGGGCCGAGGCCGCCGCCGTGCAGCGGCACGGTTCGGCCGAGGCGATCGACCCGGCCAAGGCCTTCCGCCAGCAGGGCTTCGACTCGCTCACCGCGGTCGAGTTCCGCAACCGCCTGGGCACGGCCACCGGCCGCCGCCTGCCCGCCACCGTGGTCTTCGACCACCCCACCCCGGCCGCGCTGGCCGACTGGCTGGCCGCCGAGCTGTGGGGCGCCGAGGAGCTCGCCGACGCGCCCGCCGTCCGGCTCGCGGACCTGGACGAGGACCCGATCGCGATCGTCGGCATGGCCTGCCGCTACCCCGGCGGGGTCGCCTCGCCCGAGGACCTCTGGCGCCTGGTCAGCGAGGGCGTGGACGCGCTCACCGAGTTCCCGGCCGACCGTGGCTGGGACCTGGAGTCGCTCTACAGCCCCGACCCGGACCGGCCCGGCACCTCGTACTCCAAGCACGGCGGATTCCTGGACGGCATCGGCGAGTTCGACGCCGATTTCTTCGGCATCCCGCCGCGCGAGGCGCCCGCGATCGACCCCCAGCAGCGGCTGCTGCTGGAGACCACCTGGGAGGCCTTCGAGCGGGCCGGGATCGACCCGACCGCGCTGCGTGGCAGCCGCACCGGCGTGTTCGCCGGCATCTCCGGCCGCGACTACGCGGGCGCCGGGCAGCAGGTGCCGGACGAGCTGGAGGCGTACCTGGGGATCGGCAACGCCGGCAGTGTGGCCTCGGGCCGGATCTCCTACACCTTCGGCTTCGAGGGCCCGGCCGTCACGGTGGACACCGCCTGCTCCTCCTCGCTGGTCGCGCTCCACCTGGCCGCGCAGTCGCTGCGCGCCGGGGAGTCCGACCTCGCGGTGGCGGGCGGCGTGCTGCTGATGACCACCCCGACCACCTTCGTGGAGTTCTCCCGCCAGCGGGCCATGTCGCCCGACGGCCGGTGCAAGGCCTTCGCGGCCGCCGCCGACGGCACCGGCTGGGCCGAGGGCGTGGGCCTGCTGCTGGTCGAGCGGCTCTCCGACGCCCGGCGCAACGGGCACCAGGTGCTGGCGGTGCTGCGCGGCAGCGCCGTCAACCAGGACGGCGCGTCCAACGGCCTGACCGCGCCGAGCGGTCCGTCCCAGCAGCGCGTCATCCGCCAGGCACTGGCCCAGGCCGGGCTGGCCCCGCACGAGGTGGACGCCGTCGAGGCGCACGGCACCGGCACCACCCTCGGTGACCCGATCGAGGCGCAGGCCCTGATCGCCACCTACGGGCAGGAGCGTGAACACCCGCTCTGGCTGGGCTCGGTGAAGTCCAACATCGGCCACAGCCAGGCCGCGGCGGGCGTCGCGGGCGTCATCAAGTCGGTCCTGGCGATCCGGCACGGCGTGCTGCCGCGCACCCTGCACGTGGACGAGCCCTCCCCGCACGTCGACTGGTCGGCGGGCACGGTGCGGGTGCTGACGGAGGACCAGCCCTGGCCCTCGGTGGACCGCCCGCGCCGGGTCGGCGTCTCCGCCTTCGGGGTCTCCGGCACCAACGCGCACGTGATCATCGAGCAGGCCCCGGAGGAGCTCGGGGCGGCGGAGGCCGCCGAAGCACCCGCGCTGGTGCCCTTCGTGCTCTCCGCCCGCTCGCCCGAGGCACTGGCCGCCCAGGCCGCCCAGGTGGCCGAACTGGCCGGTACCGCCGACCCGTTGGCGGTGGCGCAGTCCCTGGTGACCGCACGGGCCGCGCTGGAGGAGCGTGCGGTGGTGCTCGGCGGTGTCGAGGCGCTGCGCGCGCTGGACGGGCCGGGTGTGGTGCGCGGGACGGCCGGGTCCGGCGGTCTGGCCTTCCTGTTCTCCGGGCAGGGCAGCCAGCGGGTCGGCATGGGGCGGGAGTTGTACGCGTCCTTCCCGGTCTTCGCGGAGGCCTTCGACGCGGTGGCCGAGGCCCTCGGGCTGCCGCTGGCGGAGGTGATCGAGAGCGGTGAGGGACTGGACGAGACGGGCTGGACCCAGCCGGCCCTGTTCGCGGTCGAGGTCGCGCTGTTCCGCCTGTACGAGTCCTGGGGCGTACGGCCGGACCTGCTGGCCGGCCACTCGATCGGCGAGCTGGCCGCCGCCCACGTGGCCGGCGTGCTCTCGCTCGCCGACGCGGCCGCGCTGGTGGCGGCCCGGGCCCGGCTGATGCAGGAACAGCCGGGCGGCGGCGCCATGGTGGCGATCGAGGCCACCGAGGAGGAGGTCCGCGAGGCCCTCGTCCCCGGCGTCGACATCGCGGCCGTCAACGGCCCGCGCTCGGTCGTCGTCTCCGGCGACGCCGAGGCGGCCGAGGCGGTGCGGCAACGGTTCGCCGACCGGCGGACCAAGCGGCTGAAGGTCAGTCACGCCTTCCACTCCGCCCACATGGACGGCATGCTCGCCGACTTCGGCCGGGTCGCCGCCCACCTCACCTACCACGCCCCGCAGATCCCGGTGGTCTCCAACCTCACCGGCCGGATCGCCACCGCCGCCGAGCTCACCGACCCGCAGTACTGGGTCCGCCAGGTCCGCGAGGCGGTCCGCTTCGCCGACGTGGTGCGGGAGTTGGCGGCCGAAGGCGTCACCACCTTCGTCGAGCTCGGCCCGGACGGCACGCTCACCGGCCTGGTCGGCGCCGCCCTCGACGCACCCGTCACGGCCGCCGCGCTGCGCCGCGACCGCGACGAGACCGAGACCGCCCTGACCGCGCTGGCCCGGATCCACGTCCAGGGCCACCCGGTCGACTGGGCCGTGCTGTTCGGCGGCGCCCGCCGCCCGCAGCTCGACCTGCCCACCTACCCGTTCCAGCGCCGCCGTTACTGGCTGGAGCCCGCCCGTCGGACCGCCGACGCCGGCGGCCTGGGCCTCGGTGCGGTCGAGCACCCGGTGCTCGGCGCGGCCCTGACCCCGGCCGGTTCCTCGGGCGTGGTGCTGACCGGCAGCCTCTCGCTGCGCACCCACCCCTGGCTGGCCGACCACGTCGCGCTCGGCACCGTGCTGGCGCCCGGCGCGGCCCTGGTCGAACTGGCTGTCCGGGCCGGTGACGAGGTCGGCGCGGCCACCCTGGAGGAACTGGTGGTGGAATCGCCGCTGCTGCTCCCGGCCGAGGGCGCGCTGCAACTCCAGGTCACCGTGGGGGAGTCGGCGCAGGACGGAACGCGCTCCGTCGCCGTCCACTCCCGGACGGGCACGGCGGGCGAGTGGACCCGGCACGCCAGTGGTCTGCTCTCCGAGCGCACCGCCCAGGCCGCCGAGTCCTTCGCCTGGCCGCCGCAGGGGGCCGAGCAGCTCCCGGTCGAGGAGGTATACGAGCTGCTGGCTGGCGTCGGGCTGGACTACGGACCGGCCTTCCGCGGCCTGGAGACGGTCTGGCGCGACGGCGACACCCTGTACGCCGAGGCCGCGCTGCCCGAGCAACTCGCCCAGGACGCCGCCCGCTTCGGCATCCACCCGGCCCTGCTTGACGCCGCCGCCCAACTCCCGGCCCTGCACGGCAGCGCCGCCGGGGTGCGGCGCCTGCCCTTCGCCTACCGGGGCGTCTCGCTGCACGCGGCGGGTGCCGCCCGGATCCGGGTCCGGCTCACCGTCAGCGGCGCGGACGACTACGCCATCGAGGCCACCGACACCGAGGGGCGCCCGGTGATCTCGCTCGCCTCCCTGGTCACCCGGCCGGTGCAGGACGGCGCGCTGGGCACCGCCCCGACGATCGACCGGGACGCGCTGTTCGCGGTCGAGTGGCCGGAGCTCACGCTGCCCGAGGCGGAGGAGGCCGACGGGCTCCCCGCCCACACCCTCCTGCGGGCCGAGGCCCGGGAGGGCGTGCTCGCCGAGGTGCTGACCGCCACGCAGGAGTGGCTCGCGGACGAGGCGAACGAAGGAGCCCGGCTGGTCGTCCTGACCAGCGGTGCCGTCTCCGTCGCCGGTGAGGCACCGGATCCGGTGGTGGCCCCGGTCTGGGGGCTGCTGCGCTCCGCGCAGTCCGAGCACCCGGAGCGGATCGTCCTGGTGGACGGCGACGCCGCCGGGCTGCTGCCGGCCGTGCTGGCCTCCGGCGAGCCCCAACTGGCCGTCCGCGACGGCCGGGTGCACGTCCCCCGGCTGACCCGGGTGACCCTGCCGGAGGGCGGTGACGCGCCCCGGTGGAACCCCGAGGGCACGGTGCTGATCACCGGTGGCACCGGTGTGCTGGGCGGGCTGCTGGCCCGGCACTTGGTGGCCGAGCGCGGCGTGCGGCACCTGCTGCTGCTCTCCCGCAGCGGTGAGGCGGCCCCCGGTGCGGCCGAACTCCGCGAGGAACTGGCCGGGTTGGGCGCACGGGTGACCGTCGCGGCCGCCGACGCGGCCGACCGCGAGGCGCTGGCCGCCGCCATCGCCGGAGTGCCGAAGCAGCACCCGCTGACCGCCGTGGTGCACACCGCCGGCGTGGTCGACGACGGGGTCTTCGGCGCGCTGACTCCGTCCCGGCTGGAGACCGTCTGGGCCCCGAAGGCCGACGGCGCCCGCCACCTGCACGAGCTGACCAGAGGTCATGAGCTGGCGGCCTTCGTGCTCTACTCCTCGGTCGCCGCCGTCCTCGGTTCGCCGGGGCAGGCCAGCTACTCGGCGGCCAACACCTACCTGGACGCCCTGGCAGCCCACCGCCGCTCGATCGGCCTGCCGGCCCAGTCGCTGGCCTGGGGCCAGTGGGCCGAGGCCAGCGGCATCACCGGCCACCTGAGCGCCACCGACCACGCCCGGCTGGCCCGGCTCGGCATCCGTCCGATCGGCTCGGCCGAGGGCGCCGCGCTCTTCGACGCGGCCGGTCTGCTGACGGACCGTCCGGTACTGGTCCCCGCCCCGCTCGACCTGGCCGCCCTGCGCGGCCGTCCGGTGCCCGCGCTGCTGCGCGGCCTGGTCCGCCCGGTCCGCCGGGCGGCGGGCAGCGGTGGCACGGCAGCGGGGGAGGCCCCGCTCACGGAGCGGCTGGCCGCGCTGCCGGACCAGGCCGAGCGCCTCGCCACGGTGCTGCGCCTGGTCCGCACCGAGGTGGGCGCCGTGCTCGGCACGGACGCCGGCTCGGTCGGCGCCCAACGGCCGTTCACCAGCCTCGGGCTGGACTCGCTCACCGCCGTCGAGCTGCGCAACCGGATCGGCGCGGCCACCGGTCTGCGCCTGTCGGCCACCCTGGTCTTCGACCACCCCAACCCGGCCGCCCTCGCCGAGCACCTGCTCACCGAGCTGCTGGGCGCGGCCAAGGCCCCGGCCGTCCGCAGCACGGCCGCGGCCACCCGGCCGGCCGACGAGCTGATCGCCATCGTCGGCATGGCCTGCCGCCTGCCCGGCGGGGTGACCACTCCGGACGAGCTCTGGCAGCTGGTGGCCGAGGGCCGGGACGCCGTCGGGGAGTTCCCGACGGACCGCGGCTGGGACCTGGAGAACCTCTACGACCCGGACCCGGAGCGGCCCGGCACCTCGTACACCCGGCACGGCGGGTTCCTGGACCGGGCCGCCGAGTTCGACGCCGCGTTCTTCGGGATCTCGCCGCGCGAGGCACTGGCCACCGACCCCCAGCAGCGGCTGCTGCTGGAGACCGGCTGGGAGGCGCTGGAGAGCGCCGGCATCGACCCGGCGACGCTGCGCGGCAGCCGGACCGGCGTCTTCGCCGGGATGATGTACCACGACTACGCGCCCAGGGTCCGCGAGGTCCCGGCGGAGCTGGAGGGCTGGCTCGGCAACGGCAGCGCGGGCAGTGTGGCCTCGGGCCGGATCTCCTACACCTTCGGGTTCGAGGGCCCGGCGGTCACGGTGGACACCGCCTGCTCCTCCTCGCTGGTGGCACTGCACCTGGCCGCGCAGTCGCTGCGGGCGGGGGAGTGCGACCTCGCCCTGGCCGGCGGCGTCGCGGTGATGTCCACCCCGACCACCTTCGTGGAGTTCTCCCGTCAGCGGGCGCTCTCCGAGGACGGCCGGTGCAAGGCCTACGCGGGTGCGGCGGACGGCACCGGCTGGGGCGAGGGCGTGGGCCTGCTGCTGGTCGAGCGGCTCTCCGACGCGCGCCGCAACGGGCACCAGGTGCTGGCGGTGCTGCGCGGCAGCGCCGTCAACCAGGACGGTGCCTCCAACGGCCTGACCGCGCCGAGCGGTCCGTCCCAGCAGCGCGTCATCCGGCAGGCGCTCGCCCAGGCCGGGCTGGCGGCGCACGAGGTGGACGCCGTCGAGGGCCACGGCACCGGCACCCGACTGGGTGACCCGATCGAGGCCCAGGCGCTGCTCGCCACCTACGGTCAGGAGCGCGAACAGCCCCTGCTGCTCGGCTCGTTGAAGTCCAACATCGGCCACACCCAGGCCGCCGCCGGCGCCGCCGGGGTGATCAAGATGGTGCAGGCCATCCGCCACGGCGTGCTGCCGCAGACCCTGCACGTGGACGAGCCGTCCCCGTACGTGGACTGGTCGGCCGGTGCGGTCGAGCTGCTGACCGAGCGTCAGGACTGGCCCGGGGTGGACCGTCCGCGCCGGGCCGGGATCTCTTCCTTCGGGGTCTCCGGCACCAACGCCCACGTCATCATCGAGCAGGCCCCGCAGGAGGCTCCCGCGCCCGAGCGCGGCGCCGCCCCGCCGGTGCTGCCCTTCGCGGTCTCGGCCCGCACCCCGCAGGCCCTGCGCGAGCAGGCCGGACGGGTGGCGGAGGCACTGGAGGGCGCCGAGCCGGTCGACGTGGCGCACGCCCTGGTCACCACCCGGGGCGCGCTGGAGGAGCGGGCCGTGGTGGTCGGCGACCCGGCCGGGCTGAAGCTGCTCGCCGCCGGTGACCCCTCGCCCGCGCTGGTGACCGGACGGGCCGACGTGGACGGCCGGACCGTCTTCGTCTTCCCCGGCCAGGGCTCCCAGTGGGCCGGCATGGCGGTCGAACTCCTCGACACCGCACCGGCGTTCGCGGCACGGATCGCGGAGTGCGCGGCGGCCCTCGCCCCGCACACCGACTGGTCGCTGCTGGACGTGCTGCGCGGCGAGCCGGGCGCGCCCGGCCTGGACCGGGTGGACGTGGTGCAGCCGGTGCTGTGGGCCGTGATGGTCTCGCTGGCCGAGCTCTGGCAGGCCCACGGCGTCCGCCCGGACGCGGTGGTCGGCCACAGCCAGGGCGAGATCGCCGCCGCCGTGGTGGCCGGCGGCCTGAGCCTGGCCGACGGCGCCCGGGTGGTGGCCCTGCGCAGCCGGGCCATCCTGGCCCTGTCCGGCCGGGGCGGCATGGCCTCGGTGGCGCTGCCCGCCGCCGAGGTCACCGAGCGGATCGCCGCCTGGGGCGGCAGGCTCTCGGTCGCGGTGGTCAATGGCCCCTCCGCCACCGTGGTCTCCGGCGAGCCGCAGGCGCTCGCCGAACTGGTCGAGGGCTACCGGGCCGAGGAGGTCCGGGCCCGGCTGATCCCGGTGGACTACGCCTCGCACTCCGCCCAGGTCGAGGGCCTGCGCGAGGAACTGCTGGAGCTGCTCGCCCCGGTCCGCCCGCGCACCGGCGAGGTCCCGCTGCTCTCCACCGTCACCGGGGACTGGCAGGACACCGCGGGGCTGGACGCCGAGTACTGGGTGACCAACCTGCGCGAGACGGTCCGCTTCGAGGAGGCGGCCCGGGCGCTGGCCGCCGAGGGGCACACGGTCTTCGTCGAGGTCAGCCCGCACCCCGTGCTCACCGTCCCGCTCCAGGAGACCCTGGAGTCGGCCGGGGCCGGACGGGGTTCGGTCGTCACCGGGACCCTTCGCCGGGACCACGGCGGCCTGGACCGCTTCCTGCTCTCCGCCGCCGAACTCTGGGTGCGCGGCGCGGCGGTGGACTGGCCGGCCGTGCTGGCCGGAGCCCGCCCGCGCCGGGTGGCGCTGCCCGGCTACGCCTTCCAGCGCCAGCGGTACTGGCTGGACGCCACGGTCACCAACTCCACCGTGACGGCACCGGCGTTCCAGGCCGCCGAGGCCGGGGAGACCGCCCCGTGGGTCGCCCGGCTCGCGGTCCTCGACGACCCGTCAGCGCGCGAGGCGCTGCTGCTCGACCTGGTCCGCCGGGAGGCGGCGGCGGTGCTCGGCCACCCCGACACCGGGGAGGTCGGTGCCGACCGGGCCTTCCGGGACCTGGGCCTCAGCTCGCTGACCGCCGTCGAGCTGCGCAACCGGATCGGCGCTGGGACGGGCCTGGAGCTGCCCGCCACCCTGGTCTTCGACCACCCGAACCCGGCCGCGCTGGCCGCCCACCTGTTGGCCGAGCTGCCGCTCGGGGAGCGGGCGGTGGAGCTCGGCGCGCTGGAGTCGGTGGCCGCGCTGGAGCGGCTGCTGGACGGCCCGGCCGACCAGGACCGCGACCAGGTGCTGGCCCGGCTGCGGGCGCTGGTCGACCGCTGGGGCCAGGACCCGTCCGCCGAGGACGAGTTCGACCTCGACCTGGACAGCGCCACCGACGAGGAGCTCTTCGCCCTGATCGACGGCAACTCCGACTGAGCGCCCGCACCGCAACCACCCGCACGTGATCCGAGAGGCAACGATGTCCAACGACCAGAAGCTCAGGGACTACCTGAAGCGGGCCCTGGCCGACGCCCAGAAGGCCAACAAGCGGCTCCAGGAAGTGGAGCGGGCCAAGCACGAGCCGATCGCCATCGTCGGCATGGCCTGCCGCCTGCCCGGCGGGATCACCTCGCCGGACGACCTCTGGCGGGTCGTCAGCGAGGGCGTGGACGCCATCGGCGAGTTCCCCGCCGACCGCGGCTGGGACCTGGAGGCGCTCTACCACCCCGACCCGGACCACCCCGGCACCTCCTACACCCGGCACGGCGGATTCCTCGACACCACGCCCGAGTTCGACGCCGAGTTCTTCGGCATCTCGCCGCGCGAGGCCCTGGCCACCGACCCCCAGCACCGCCTGCTGCTGGAGACCGCCTGGGAGGCCTTCGAGCGGGCCGGCATCGACCCGGCCGGGCTGCGCGGCAGCCGGACGGCGGTCTTCGCCGGGATCGCCGGCAGCGACTACACGCCCCGACTGCACGACGCCCCGGGCGAGTTGGAGGGCTTCCTCGGGATCGGCGGACTGGACAGCGTCGCCTCCGGCCGGATCTCCTACACCTTCGGCTTCGAGGGCCCGGCCGTCACGGTGGACACCGCCTGCTCCTCCTCGCTGGTGGCGCTCCACCTGGCCGCCCAGTCGCTGCGCTCCGGCGAGTCCGACCTCGCCCTGGCCGGCGGGGTGAGCGTGATGGCCACCGCCCAGGGCTTCGTGGAGTTCTCCCGCCAGCGCGGCCTGTCCGCCGACGGCCGGTGCAAGGCCTTCGCGGCCGAGGCGGACGGCACCGGCTGGGGCGAGGGCGTGGGCCTGCTGCTGGTCGAGCGGCTCTCCGACGCGCGCCGCAACGGCCACCCCGTGCTCGCCGTGCTGCGCGGCAGCGCCGTCAACCAGGACGGTGCCTCCAACGGGCTGACCGCACCCAACGGCCCCGCCCAGCAGCGCGTCATCCGCCAGGCGCTGGCCGGCGCCCGGCTGGCCGCCGCCGACGTGCACGCGGTCGAGGCGCACGGCACCGGCACCCGGCTCGGCGACCCGATCGAGGCCCAGGCGATCCTCGCCACCTACGGCCAGGACCGCGAACAGCCGCTGCTGCTCGGCTCGTTGAAGTCCAACATCGGCCACACCCAGGCCGCGGCCGGCGTCGCCGGTGTCATCAAGTCGGTGCTGGCGATCCGCAACGGCGTGCTGCCGCGCACCCTGCACGCCGAGCAGCGCACCCCCTACGTCGACTGGGACGCCGGGGCGGTCGAGCTGCTCACCGAGCAGCGCGCCTGGCCGGAGGTCGAGGGCCCGCGCCGGGTCGGCGTCTCCGCCTTCGGGGCCAGCGGGACCAACGCGCACGTCATCATCGAGCAGGCACCGGAGGAGTCCGAGGCCGAGGTGGAGCTCGCCGACGCTCCCGCGGCGCTGCCCTTCGTGGTCTCCGGCCGCTCGCCGGAGGCGCTGGCGGCGCGGGCCGCCCAGGTGGCCGAACTGCTGGCCACCGAGGAGCCCTTGGAGCTGGCCCGGGCCTTGGTGGCCGACCGGGCCGTCTTCGAGGAGCGGGCCGTGGTGCTCGGCGGCGGTGCCGAGGCGCTGCGCGCGCTGGACGGTCCCGGGGTGGTGCGCGGGACGGCGCGCTCGGGCGGCCTGGCGTTCCTGTTCTCCGGGCAGGGCAGTCAGCGCGTGGGCATGGGGCGGGAGTTGGCCGCCGCCTTCCCGGTCTTCGCGGAGGCCTTCGACGCCGTCCAGGCTGCCCTCGGGCTGCCGGTGGCGGGGGTGATCGCGAGCGGCGAGGGCCTGGACGAGACGGGCTGGACCCAGCCGGCGCTGTTCGCGGTCGAGGTCGCGCTCTACCGGTTGTACGAGTCCTGGGGCGTGCGGCCCGACTACGTCACCGGGCACTCGATCGGCGAGCTGGCCGCCGCCCACGTGGCGGGGGTGCTCTCGCTGGCCGACGCCGCCGCGCTGGTGGCGGCCCGGGCCCGGCTGATGCAGGAACTGCCGGGCGGCGGTGCCATGGTGGCGATCGAGGCCACGGAGGAGGAGGTCCGCGAAGCCCTGCTGCCCGGTGCCGAGATCGCGGCCGTGAACGGTCCGCGCTCGATCGTGGTCTCCGGTGACGCCGAAGCCGTGGCCGCCGTCCGCGAGGTCTTCGCCGACCGGCGGACCAAGCAGCTGAAGGTCAGTCACGCCTTCCACTCCGCCCACCTGGACGGCATGCTCGCCGAGTTCGAGCGGATCGCCGCGGGTCTGACCTTCCACGCCCCGCAGATCCCGGTGGTCTCCAACCTCACCGGCCGGATCGCCACTGCCGCCGAGCTCGCCGACCCGCACTACTGGGCGCGGCAGGTCCGTGAGGCGGTCCGCTTCGCCGACGTCATCGGGGAGTTGGCGGCCGAGGGCGTCACCACCTTCGTCGAGCTCGGCCCGGACGGCACGCTCACCGGCCTGGTCGGCGCCGCCCTCGACGCACCCGTCACGGCCGCCGCGCTGCGCCGCGACCGCGACGAGACCGAGACCGCCCTGACCGCGCTGGCCCGGATCCACGTCCAGGGCCACCGGGTCGACTGGACCGCCCTGCTCGGCCGCCCGTCCCGCCCGGCCGGACTGACCCTGCCCACCTACCCGTTCCAGCGCCGCCGCTACTGGCTGGAGCCCGCCCACCGCGCCACCGACGCCACCGGGCTCGGCCTCGCCGAGGCGGCCCACCCGCTGCTCGGCGCCACCGTCCGGCTCCCGGACGGGGAGGGGGTGCTGCTCACCGGCAGCCTCTCGCTGCGCACCCACCCCTGGCTCGCCGACCACGCCGTCCAGGGCACGGTGATCGTCCCGGGTACCGCGTTGCTGGAGCTCGCGGTCCGGGCCGGCGACGAGCTGGGCGCCGGCACCCTGGACGAGCTGGTGGTGGAGGCCCCGCTGGTGCTGCCCGAGCAGGGCGCCGTGCACGTCCAGGTCGCCGTCGGCGGCGCGGACGGGACCGGGGCCCGCGAGGTCACCGTGCACTCCCGACCGGCCGGGACGGAGGAGTGGAGCCGGCACGCCTCCGGCCTGCTGCTGGCCGGCCCCGGAGCGCCCGGCGAGCCACTGCGCGACTGGCCCCCGGCGGGCGCCGCCGCGCTGGCCACCGAGGAGGTCTACCAGGAGCTGGCCGCCGCCGGCCTCGCCTACGGCCCGGCCTTCCGCGGGCTGCGGGCGGCCTGGCGGGACGGCGACACCTTCTACGCGGAGGTCGCGCTGCCGGAGGAAGTCCGGGAGAGTGCCGGGGAGTTCGGCCTCCACCCCGCCCTGCTGGACGCCGCCGTCCACGTCACCGCCCACCACGGCCTGACCGACACCCCGCCCGGCACCAGCCGGCTGCCCTTCGCCTACACGGGCGTCCGGCTGCACGCCGCGGGCGCGAGCGCCCTGCGGGTCCGTCTGCGCTACACGGAGCCCGAGGCCATCTCGGTCGACGTCGCCGACGAGACCGGCGCCCCGGTCGCCTCCGTCGACGCCCTACGGGCCCGGCTGGTCTCCGCCGAGCAGCTGGCCCCGGCGGGCGGCGCCGACCGCGACGCGCTGTTCCGGCTGGAGTGGCCGGAGATCCCGGTGGCCGAGCCGACGGACACCGACAGCTGGAGCGAGCTGCGGGTCACCGGTCACGAGGGCGTCCTCGCCGAGGCGCTGACGGCGGTCCAGGACTGGCTGGCGGACGGGGCGAACGAGGGCACCCGGCTGGCCGTGGTCACCAGCGGAGCCGTCCCGGTCTCCGGGGAGGCACCGGACCCGGTGCTCGCCCCGGTTTGGGGGCTGCTGCGGTCCGCGCAGTCCGAGCACCCCGGCCGGATCGTCCTGCTGGACACCGACCACGACTCCGAGCACCTGATCCCGGCCGCGCTGGCCACCGAGGAGCCCCAACTCGCCCTGCGGGCGGGCCGGGTGCACGTGCCCCGGCTGGCCCGGGCCACGGCCCCGGAGGTCGGCTCCGCCCGTCCCTGGGACCCGGACGGCACGGTGCTGATCACCGGTGGCACCGGTGTGCTGGGCGGGCTGCTGGCCCGGCACCTGGTGGCCGAGCGGGGCGTGAAGCACCTGCTGCTGCTCTCCCGGAGTGGTGCCCAGGCCCCCGGTGCCGAGGAACTCCAGGACGAACTCGTGGAGTTGGGTGCCGAGGTGACCATCGCGGCCGCCGACGCGGCCGACCGCGAGGCGCTGGCCGCCGCGATCGCCGCGATACCGAAGCGGCACCCGCTCACCGCCGTGGTGCACACCGCCGGCGTGGTGGACGACGGCGTGCTCGCCGCCCTCACCCCCGAGCGGCTGCGGACCGTCTGGGCCCCCAAGGCCGACGGCGCCCGCCACCTGCACGAGCTGACCAGGGGTCACGACCTGGCCGCCTTCGTGCTCTACTCCTCCGTCGCCGCCGTGCTCGGCGGTCCCGGTCAGGCGAGCTACTCGGCGGCCAACACCTACCTGGACGCGCTCGCCGCCCACCGGCGCTCGATCGGCCTGCCGGCCCAGTCGCTGGCCTGGGGCCAGTGGGCCGAGGCCAGCGCCGTGACGGCGCACCTCACCGAGGCCGACCGCCGCCGGGCCGCCCGGGCGGGCCTGCGGGCGATCGGCGCCGCGCAGGGGGCCCGGCTGTTCGAGGCGGCGGCCCGGGCCGAGGATCCCCACCTGGTCGCGGCCCCGCTCGACCTGGCCGCCCTGCGCGCCCAGCCCACCCTGCCCGTCCTGCTCACCGCCCTGGTCCCGCCCGCCCGCCGGGCCGCCGCCCGGGCCACGGCCGCCACCGGCCCGGCCCTGCTGCCGAAGCTGCTCGCGCTGACCGGCCCGGAGCGCACCGCCGTCCTGCTGGAGCTGGTGCGCACCGAGGTCGCGGGCGTGCTCGGCACCGAGGCCGCGGCCGTCGGCGAGGAGCGCCCGTTCAACGACCTCGGGCTGGACTCGCTGACCGCCGTCGAACTGCGCAACCGCCTCACCGCCGTCACCGGCCTGCGGCTGGCCCCGACGCTCACCTTCGACCACCCGGACCCGGTGCAACTCGCTTCCCACCTGGCCGAGTTGGTGGCGGAAGCACCCGCCCCGGGCGCCGTCGCGGTGGCCACCGCCCCCGACGGTGAGGACCCGCGCCACCCGCTCTCCACCCTCTACCGCCGGCTGGCCGCCCAGGGCAGTTTCGGCGAGGCCTCCGCGCTGATCGGCGTGGCCTCCGCGCTGCGCTCCCGCTTCACCGTCGCCGAGCGGGCCGAACACGCCCTGGAGCCGCTGCAGTTGGCCTCCGGTGAGGGGGAGACGGCCGTGGTCGCCTTCCCGGCCCTGAGCGCCATCTCCGGCCCGCACGAGTACGCCCGCCTGGGCCACGCCTTCCAGGGCGAGCGCGACTTCTTCGTGCTCCCCTCGCCCGGCTGGACCCCGACCGACCTGCTGCCCGACACCCTGGACACCTTCCTCACCCTGCACACCGAGGCGGTGCTCCGACTGGTCGGCCCCGACCGGCCGTTCGTGGTGCTGGGCCGCTCGATGGGCGGCTGCGTCGCGCACGCCGTCACCGAGCGGCTGGAAGCGGCCGGACGGCGGGTGGCCGGGCTCGGCCTGGTGGACTCGTACCCGATCGACAGCGCCGTCCGTGAGGGCATGGGCGAGTGGTGGCTGACCGCGATGCTCACCGGCATGGTCGACCGGATCCAGCAGTACGACATGGTCTGGAGCGACGCCAGCCTGACCGCGATGGGCGGCTACAACTCCGTCTTCGTCGGCTGGCAGCCCGGCCCGGTGCAGGCGCCGGTGCTGGCGCTGCGCGCCGACACCCCCCTGCGCGGCACGGTGATCGACCCGACGGGCCGTCACGACTGGCGCGCCTACTGGCCGGTGCCGCACGAGGTGCGGGACATCACCGGTGACCACTTCACCGTGCTGGAGCAGCACACCCCGACGACGGCGGACGCCGTCCGGCAGTGGATCGAGACGAAGGAGCGGGCATGGGCAGCAGCCCGGTAGTACTGGTGACCGGAGCGGCCTCCGGGATCGGCGAGGCAGTGGTGCGGCTGTACGCCGAACGCGGCCACCGGGTGGTCGCGGTGGACGTGGACAAGTACGGCCTGGACGCGTTCGCCGAGCTGGACGGGGTGGCCACCCTGGTCGGGGACGTCTCGGAGGAGGCGACCAACGAGCGGGCGGTGGAGCTGGCCGTCGAACGGTTCGGCCGGTTGGACGCCGCCGTGCTCAACGCCGGTACGGGCGGCGGCGGTCCGCTGGAGTCGGCGGGCGCGGTGGAGCGCTTCGACCGGCTGTTCGCGGTGAACGTGCGCAGCGTGGTGCTCGGCATCCGCTCGGCCGTCCCGGCCCTGCGGGCCGCCGGGGGCGGCGCGATCGTCGCCACCTCCTCGGTCTCCGGCCTGCGCGGCGACCCCGGCACCTGGGCCTACAACGCCACCAAGGCCGCCGTCATCAACCTGGTGCGGGCCACCGCCATCGACTACGCGGCCGAGGGCATCCGGATCAACGCCATCGCCCCCGGCGGCACCGTCACCGCCCTGACGGCGGCCCAGGTCGCCGACCCGGAGTTCTCCGCCTTCATCACCCGCCGCATCCCGGCCCAGCGCTGGGCCGAGGCGAGGGAACAGGCCGAGGTGGTCTGGTTCCTGACCTCCCCGGCCGCCTCCTACGTCACCGGCGTCACCGTGCCGGTCGACGGCGGCCTGAGCGCCAACGGCGGCATCCTGCTGCCGCCGGCCGCCACCCGCTGACCACCCTTTTTCCGTCAACCACCGAGGAGAGAACGAACAGTGAGCACGCTCGAGGACAACAAGGCCGTCGTCCTGCGCTACTACCACGAGCTGGTCAGCGGCCAGCGGATCGACCTGGTCGAGGAGCTGATCGCCGAGGACGCCGTCGACGAGAGCCGGGTCGGCCCCGACGGACCGGGCAGCCAGGAGGACTTCCGCGAGCACCTGCGCTGGCTCTGGAGCAACGTCCAGGACGTCAAGGCCACCGTCGAGGACCTGGTCGCCGAGGGCGACCTGGTGATCGCCTACTGGCGGATCGAGGGCGTCCACGTCGGCCCGATCTTCGGCATCCCGGCCACCGGCCGGCCCTTCGTCGGACACAGCGTCAGCCGCCTGACGGTGCGCGACGGCAGGGTGGTCCGCTACAGCGTGCTGCCCGACCGCCTCGGCATCATCCAGCAGCTCGCCCCCGTCGCCGTCTGACCCCCTACCCCTTACGGGCCCGGCCGGACTCGTCCGGCCGGGCCCGTCCCTTGGAGGCCGCCATGACCCTCACCCTCGAGGACGCCGAGCAGCTGCGCCAGCTGCTGGCCCGCTTCTCGCACGCCTTCGACAACGCCGACGCCGAGGCCCTCGGCACCGTCTTCGCCGAGGACGGCGTCATCGAACTCGCCCGCACCGGTGCCGTGTTCAAGGGCCTGGAGGCGATCCGCGCCTTCAGCCGCGACCTCGGCCCCGAATCCCCCGACCACCAGACCCTGGACAGCACCTTCGCCCTCGACGAGGACGGGGCGGTGCGCGGCCGCAGCCGCTACCTGGTCCTGCTGGCCGACGGCAAGGTGCACAACGGCGAGTACCTCGACGTCTACGTCCGCACCCCTGCCGGCTGGCGGATCGCCTCCCGCCGCTCCGTCCCCCGCTACCCGCTGCCCGGGTCAGCCCAGTAGCGCCAGCACCCGCTGCACGGCCTCCGCCACGGGGGCCCCGACCGCGCCGACGGTGGCGGCGATGCCCGCCACCGCCAGCAGCGCCCGGCGCCGCTCCTGCGCGGGCGGCGCCGGCGCCTCGATGACCGCCAGGCTCTCCGCCACGACCTGTGCGTTCAACGGAGCCAGGGCCGCCTGGAGTTCGCGCAGCTGTACGGCGAGTGCCAGGAGCGCCGCGGCCAGCTGCGGCGGGTCGGCGGCGGGCGGATGGTGGTGGACCACCTTGCCGGTGTTGTTGGTCCCGCCGTGCAGGTGGATGTTGTCCCCGTAGTGCTGGTTCACGTGAGCACCTTCCCCGTGTTGCCGCTGCCGCCGTACAGATTGATGTTGTCGCCGATCTGGTAGTACCTCGGATTCACCGTCACCCTCTGCATCGTGTACCGGAATTCGTGGTCGGGGTTCTCCAGGGTGTGGGTCAGGATGTCGAGCAGTTCGATGATCCTGCGCCGTTCCGAGGAGGTCACCACCGCGGTCGGGCCCCCGGCGGTGTCCACCAGCAGGACGGGCACCGAGCGGCCGGCTACCGCGCGCAGTGCGTCGCAGAGCAGGAAGGCCGTGAGCAGTCCGGCCACGGTCAAGGCGACGTCCTCGTCGATGCGGCCGTAGGGACCGGTCGTGGCGATGACGATGATCAGGCCGAAGGCGGCGAACGCCAGGAACCGCATCCAGACCCGGTGCAGCGCGGCCCGGCGGTCGGGTTCCAGCTCCGTCGCACAGACCCTGGTGACGTTGCTCAGCGGATAGGCGGCGCTCCCGACCCACAGCAGCCGCTTGTCGACCCGCACCACGACGTCGCCGTACGGCACGCCGCCGGCCGACGGCGGTGCGGTCGGCCGCGGTGGGATCGCCGGTGTTCCGGTGGACGACATGCAATTCCCCCTCCGCCTCGGATCGCCCCGATGGCGATCGGCGGGCAACCAAGCATGCATCAGACGGCCGGAGTTGACGAGGGTGCGGTCGGGATCACCCGGCCCGGTCCGGTGGCGGAACCCGTCGCCCGGAGGGGCTGCCCAGGGGTGGGCTAGGGGTTGCGTAGGGGTCCGCGAGCAGCACCGCCTCGGCAGACTTCCCAGCAGCTCAGCACCTCTTACTTTCCTCTCGCAACAAACGGAGCACACCGATGCCCAGAACCGGGCCCCGTCCCGTCCCGCTGCTCGCCGCACTCGCCGCGGGCACCCTGCTGCTCACCGGCTGCGGCTCCGGCGCCACCGGTTCGGCGGCCCCGGCCAAGGACGGCGGCGCCCAGGGCACCCCCGTCCAGGGCGGCTCGCTCACCTACGCCACCGACGTGGAGCCGATCTCCTTCGACATCCACGTCAGCCAGCAGGACGTCACCGGCGCCATCCAGCGCAACGTCTTCGACTCCCTGGTCCAGCAGGACGCCAAGGGCGAGTTCCAGCCCTGGCTGGCCACCAAGTGGGAGGCCGCGCCGGACCTGAAGAGCTTCACCTTCCACCTGCGCGAGGGCGTGAAGTTCACCGACGGCACCCCCTTCGACGCAGAGGCGGTGAAGACCAACTTCGACCGGATCGTCGCGAAGGAGACCAAGTCCCAGTACGCGGCCAGCCTGCTCGGCCCGTACGCCGGGACCGAGGTGATCGACCCGAAGACCGTGAAGGTGAACTTCAACGAGCCCTTCGCCCCCTTCCTGCAGGCCGCCTCCACCCCCTACCTCGGCTTCTACTCGCCGAAGACCATCAAGGAGAACGGCTCCAAGCTCGGCGCCGGCGGCCCCGCCGACGTCGGCACCGGCCCGTTCGTGTTCTCCGCCTACACCAAGGGCCAGAGCGCCGTCTTCACCAAGAACCCGGACTACAACTGGGCCCCGGCCGGCGCCGCCCACCAGGGCCCGGCCTACCTCGACAAGCTGACGGTCCGTTTCCTCACCGAGGACTCCGTCCGGCTCGGCGCGCTCAACAGCGGCCAGGTCCAGGTCGCCGACCCGATCCCGCCGTCCGGCGTGAAGACCGTCCAGGCCGACCCCAAGCTGAAGACCGTCTCCACGGACGCCCCCGGCGCCGTCTACTCCCTCGTCCTCAACACCTCCAAGGCCCCGCTGGACGACCCGCTGGTGCGCAAGGCGGTGCAGCGCGGCATCGACGTCGAGACCGACGTCAAGAGCGTCTACTTCGGCGTCAACAAGCGGGCCTGGAGCCCCGTCGCGCCCACCACCCCCTTCTACGACAAGTCCCTGGAGAACAGCTGGGCCTACGACAAGGCGCTCGCCGAGAAGTCCCTCGACGAGGCGGGCTGGACCACCAAGGACGCCGACGGCTACCGCACCAAGGACGGCCGGCGGCTCACCATCGAGTGGCCGCTGCCGCCCACCGAGTTCGTCCGCGAGCAGCGCGACACCCTCGGCCAGGCGATCCAGGCCGACCTGAAGAAGATCGGCATCGAGGTCACCCGCCCCCGCCTCGACATCGGCACCTACATCGCCCAGGTCTACGGCGGCAAGGTGCACATCGCCGACTACAGCTGGGCCCGGTTCGACCCGGACGTGCTGCGGCTGTACTTCCACAGCGCCAGCCAGCCCGCCAAGGGCGGCCAGAACGCGACCTTCCACAAGGACGCCCAGCTGGACGAGTGGACCACCAAGGGCAAGGAGACCTTCGACAAGACAATCCGTCAGGAGGTCTACGGCAAGACCCAGCAGCGCGCCATCGAGCTGGGCCTGATCGTCCCGCTGTACGTGCGCACCGCCACCGTCGGCCAGTCCGCCCAGGTGCACGGCCTCGCCGCCGACCCGAACACCTGGCTGCGCTTCCACGACGCCTGGCTGGGCAAGTGACATGACCCACGACGACCTGACGGCCCCTCCGTCACCCCAGGGGCTCCGGACGGCGGTGCCCGCGCTGCTGCGGCGGCTGCTGGTCCGCCTGCTGGGCGCCCTCGCGGTCCTGATCGGGGCCGCCACGGTCGCCTTCGCCGCGCTCCAGCTGGTCCCCGGTGACCCGGTCACCGTGATGCTCGGCCCCGGCACCGCCGCCACCCCCGAGGTGAAGGCGGAGATCCGGGCCGCCTACGGCCTGGACCAGCCGGTCGCGGTGCAGTACCTGCACTACCTGGGCCGCCTGCTCGGCGGCGACCTGGGGGAGTCCTACCAACTCCAGCGGCCGGTGGCCGGGCTGATCGCCGATCAGCTCGGCCCCACCGTCCAGCTCGCTCTGGCGGCCCTGGTGCTGGCCGTCGCCCTGGCGCTGCTCACCGCCACGGCGACGGCCGGCCGCCGGCCCGCCCTGCGGGGCCTGAGCTCCCTGCTGGAACTGCTGGCGGTCTCCAGCCCCTCCTACTGGATCGGCATCCTGCTGCTCACCGCCTTCTCCTTCCAGCTGCGGATCTTCCCGGTCGCCGGTGACCAGGACCTCTCCGCCCTGGTGCTGCCCGCGCTCACCCTCGCCCTGCCGCTCACCGGGGTGCTCACCCAGGTGCTCCGCGAGGGCCTGGAGAGCACCCTCGGCCAGCCCTTCGTGCTCACCGCCCGCTCCCGGGGCCTGGCACCCGCCGCCGTCCTGCTGCGGCACGCCCTGCGGCACACCGCCGGGCCGGTGGCCACCCTGACCGGCTGGCTGACCGGCTCGCTGCTGGGCGGCGCGGTGCTGGTCGAGACGGTCTTCGGCCGCCCCGGCATCGGGGCGCTCAGCCTCCAGGGCGCCGTCAACAAGGACATGCCGCTGGTGATCGGCCTGGTGCTGCTCTCCGCGCTGGTCTTCGTGCTCATCTCCACCCTGGTGGACCTGCTCCACCTCGCCGCCGACCCCCGCCTGAGGAGCCGCTGACCCATGGCCCGGACCACCGTCCCCGGCCGGACCACCCTGGTCCTGGCCTCCGCCCTGCTGGCGCTGATCGCGGCCGTCGCCGTCGCCCCCGGCCTGTTCACCTCGGCCTCCCCGGTGGAGACCGACCCGATCCACGCCCTGGCCGCACCCAGTGCCCAACACTGGTTCGGCACCGACCAGTTGGGCCGCGACCTGTTCTCCCGGGTGCTGTACGGCGCCCGCCCCTCGGTGCTGCTCGGCCTCGGTGCCACCGCCCTCGCGGTGGCCGGCGGCGCCGCCCTCGGCCTGGCCTCCGCCCTCGGCGGCCGGGCCACCGACCAGGTGCTGATGCGGGCCGCCGACGTCCTGCTCTCGCTGCCGCCCATCCTGCTCGCCCTGCTGGCCGTCACCGTGCTCGGCACCGGCTCGGGCAACGTGATGGCCGCCATCGCCATCGCCTTCGTCCCCGGCTACGCCAGGATCGTCCGGGCCGAGACCAAGGTGGTGCAGCGCTCCGGCTACGTGGAGGCCGCCCGGCTGCTGGGCGTGCGCACCTGGGAGCTGATCCTGCGTCACGTGCTGCCCAACGCCGTCGGCCCGATGCTGGTGCTGGCCACCGTCGGCTTCGGCGCCGCCCTGATCGCCGCCTCCGGGCTGAGCTTCCTCGGCCTCGGGCCGCAGCCGCCCTCCCCGGAGTGGGGCGCGATGCTCTCCCAGGGCCGCAGCTTCCTCCAGACCGCCTGGTGGATCGGCGTCTTCCCGGGCGCCGCCATCACCCTCACCGCGCTCGCGGTCAACGCCGTCGGCCGCCGCGCGCAGCGCCGCTTCACCCGGAGGACCCCCGCATGACGCTGCTCACCGTCGAAGGACTGGACGTGCGCTTCGGCGCCGCCGAGCGTGCGGTCCGCGCCGTCCGGGAGGTGTCCTTCACCCTGGACCGGGGGGAGTGCCTGGCCGTGGTCGGCGAGTCCGGCTCCGGCAAGAGCGTCACCGCCCGCAGCCTGGTCGGACTCACCGGCCGCGGCTCCACGGTGACGGCCCGTCGGCTGGAGTTCGACGGCACCGACCTGACCGCCCTCGGCGAGTCCGGCTGGCGCGGGGTGCGCGGACGGCGGATCGGCCTGGTGCTCCAGGACGCCCTCACCTCCCTCGACCCGCTGCACACCGTCGGCGCGGAGGTGGCCGAACCGCTGCGGGTCCACGGGCTCGCCCCGCGCGCCGAACGCCCCTCCCTGGCCGCCGCCCTGCTCGGCCGCGCGGGCGTGCCCGAACCGGAGCGGCGGGCCGCGCAGTACCCGCACCAGCTCTCCGGCGGGCTGCGCCAGCGCGCCCTGATCGCCTCCGCGCTGGCCGGCTCCCCGGACCTGCTGATCGCCGACGAGCCGACCACCGCGCTGGACGTCACCGTGCAGGCCCAGGTGCTCGACCTGCTGGCCGAACTACGGCACGGCGGAACGGCGTTGCTGCTGATCAGCCACGACCTCTCGGTGGTGGCCCGCACCGCCGACCGGGTCGCGGTCATGTACGGCGGCCGCATCGTCGAGACCGGCCCCACCGACCGCCTGCTCGCCGAACCCCGCCATCCCTACACCCGCGCCCTGCTCGCCGCCGTCCCCGGCCCCGCCACCCGCGGCCACCGGCTCTCCGCCCCCGTCCTGGACCGCCCGCGCCCCACCCCGGACGGCTGCGCCTACGCGCCCCGCTGCGCCCGCGCCGACCGCACCTGCCTGGAGGCGATCCCGGCCATCGACCACCACGGCACCCGCTGCTGGAACCCGGTCCTGGAGGTCTCCGCCGCAACCACCCGTCCCGTCAAGGCCCCTGACGCCCCGTCCGCCCGTGCCACCACCCCCGCCCCGTCCGCCCGTGCCACCGCCCCCGTCGTGTCCGCCCGCACCGCCGCCCCGTCCGCCCGTGCCACCACCCCCGCCCCGTCCGCCCGTGCCACCGCCCCCGCCCCGTCCGCCCGTGCCACCGCCCCCGTCGTCGAGGTCGACCGGGTGACCAAGGCGTTCGGCGGCCGCCCCGTGGTCCGCGGCGTCTCGCTGCGCCTGGCCGCCGGAGAGGTGCTCGGCCTGGTCGGCGAGTCCGGCTCCGGCAAGACCACCGTGGCCCGGATGGTGCTCGGGCTGGAGCGGCCGGACTCCGGGACCGTCCGCCTCGGCGGCGCCCCCTGGAGCGAGCTGCCCGAGCGCCGCCGCCGCGCCCGGCGGCTGCGCCTGCAGTCCGTGCCCCAGGACCCGCTCGGCTCCTTCGACCCCCGCCACACCGTGGAGCGGGTGGTCGGCGCCGCCGTGGCCCGCACCGGTACCGCCCGGGGCGGGGCGGCCCGCCGGGCCCGGGTCGCCGAACTCCTCGACCAGGTGGGCCTGTCCGCCGCCCTGCTGCCCCGCCGCCCGGCCGAGCTCTCCGGCGGCCAGCGCCAGCGCGTCGCCATCGCCCGCGCGCTGGCACCCGCCCCCGAGGTGCTGGTCTGCGACGAACCGGTCTCCGCCCTCGACGTCTCGGTGCAGGCCCAGATCCTCGACCTGCTGGCGGACTTGCGCGAGCACCTCGGCCTCGCGATGCTCTTCATCTCGCACGACCTCGGGGTGGTCCACCACCTGGCCGACCGCGTCGCGGTGATGACGGACGGGAGGCTGGTGGAGACCGGCGAGGTCACCGAGGTCTTCGCCCGCCCGGCCGCCGCCTACACCCGTCGCCTGCTCGCGGCCGTCACCACCCTGGAGGTACCGGCATGACCGGGGGCACCCTGTACGCCGTCAGCGACCTGCACGTCGGCCACCCCGAGAACCGCAAGGTGGCCGAGGAACTGCTCCCCACCTCACCCGAGGACTGGCTGATCGTGGCCGGGGACGTCTCCGAGAGCTTCGAGGACATCGGCCGCACCCTGGGCCTGCTGCGCGAACGCTTCGCCAAGGTCGTCTGGGCCCCCGGCAACCACGAGCTCTGGACCACCCCCGACGACCCGGTCCAACTGCGCGGCGAGGCCCGTTACCGCGCCCTGGTCGAACTCTGCCGCGAACTGGACGTGTTGACCCCCGAGGACCCGTACGCCGTCTGGCACGGCGAGGGCGGGCCGGTCACCGTCGCCCCGCTCTTCGTGCTCTACGACTACACCTTCCGCCCGAGCGGCACCACCACCAAGGAGCAGGCCCTCGCCGTCGCCCGCGCGGCCGGGGTGGTCGGCACCGACGAGAT
The DNA here is from genome assembly GCF_044452665.1 of Kitasatospora sp. NPDC051853. Lineage (NCBI taxonomy): Bacteria > Bacillati > Actinomycetota > Actinomycetes > Kitasatosporales > Streptomycetaceae > Kitasatospora > Kitasatospora sp. NPDC051853. The sequence continues at coordinate 1,071,075 of NZ_JBITBY010000001.1, forward strand.
CGTCCTGCACCCCGACCCGTACCCGGGCCTGGACGCCTGGTGCGCGGCCCGCCTCACCGAGACCGACCGCCTGCTCGCCGCCCGGGACCGGGCCCTGCCCACCGTCCTGGTCAACCACTTCCCGCTCCGCCGGGAGCCCACCCTGGTGCTGCGCCACCCCGAGTTCGCCCTCTGGTGCGGCACCGAGCACACCGCCGACTGGCACCTGCGGTACGACGCCGCCGTGGTCGTCTACGGCCACCTGCACATCCCGCGCACCACCGTCCACGACGGCGTCCGCTTCGAGGAGGTCTCGCTCGGCTACCCCCGCGAGTGGAAGCCGCGCGGCGGCCCGAGCGGCCTGCGCCGGGTCTTCCCGGCGGCCGGGGAGGCCCCGCCGGGCGGCGGAGGGTTCCGGTGATCGGCGGCCTGCTGCCGGCCGCCGCGGCCTGGGCCGAGTCCACCGCGGACGGGGAGGACGCGGAACTCCTGCCCGAGGAGGCCGCCCTGACGGGGCGGATGGCCCCCGGACGGCTGCGCGAGTTCACCGCCGTCCGGGCCTGTGCCCGCCGCGCCCTGGCCGGGCTCGGCGAGCCGCCCGCCCCGATCCTGCCCGGCCCCCGGGGCGAACCGCGCTGGCCCGCCGGGCTGGTGGGCTCGATGACCCACTGCGCCGGCTACCGGGCCGCCGTGGTGGCCCGCCGCACCGACCTGCCCACCCTCGGGATCGACGCCGAACCGCGCGCCCCGCTGGGCCCCGGCCTGCTGGACGCCGTGTCGCTCCCCGCCGAACGGACCAGGCTGGCCACGCTGCACCGCCGCGCCCCCGAACTCCCGTGGGACCGGCTGCTGTTCTCCGTCAAGGAGAGCGTCTTCAAGGCCTGGTACCCGCTCACCCACCGCCCGCTCGGCTTCGAGGAGGCGGACGTCACCCTCGTCCCGGACGGCACCTGGCACGCCCACCTGCGGCTGCCCGCGGCCCCCCGGGCCCCCCGTTCCTTCGCCGGCCGCTGGGCCGCCACGGACACCCACGTGCTCACCGCGACGGCCCGGCCCGGCTTCTGACGCGGCGTCGGCGGTCAGCCCTGTCGCTGCTCGATCTCCACCAGGTACGCGTCGACGTTCTCCAGTGCGGTCGTCAGCCGCTCACGGGCCAGGGTCAGCATCTGCTGCTGGGCGGTGAGCACGCTGTCGACGTCGCCGCTCTGGACGGCGTCGAAGCCGGCCGCCATCGCGGTGGTGAGCAGGTTCGAGGACTCGGCGGAGTAGGCCGCGGCGACGGCGACCGGCCCGGCGGCGCCGGAGCGGGCGAAGACGGAGAGCGGGAAGGACGCCCGCCAGAGCTGCCAGGCGATGAAGTTCGCCTGCAGCAGGTCGTTCTCGGCGACACCCGCGGAGATCAGCTGGCCGGGCCAGACCTCCTGCATCTCCTCGTCGTCCGGGTAGGCGAAGTCGGCGGTCATCGCCTCCGCCTGCACCGCGCCCAGGAGGGAGTTGAGCAGGCCCATCCGGTAGAGCTCGAGGTTCTTGTGGCGGGCCGCGTAGTAGGCGTGCGCCTCCGGGGTGTTCTCGCCCTGGAAGTAGCCCAGGGCGACCAGGGCCCCGGCCATCTGCTCGACCGTCAGGGGCGGGCCGTCGTTCTCCACGTTCGTCATGCGGGCACGCTACCGGCCCCGACTGACGAAATCATCTGCCGGGGCCGGGAACTGTCGGTGCGTCAGCTGGTGGTGATGGAGGTGTCGTCGATCAGGAAGCTGGTCGCGAGCGAGGAGTCCTCGACACCGTTGAACTTCAGGGTGACGCTCTGGCCGGCGTAGGCCGAGAGGTCGAAGGTGCGCAGGTCGTACGTGGCGGTCTTGTCCACGTTCGAGTAGGTCTTCAGCGCGGTGCCGTTCACCGTCACGGTGAGCTTGTCGTAGACGGTGGAGCCGGTCTCGGCGGTGTCGATGCGCAGGTAGAACCCGAGGGTGGCCTTGCAGCCGGCCGGGATGGAGACGGTCTGGGTGGCGCTGTCGGTGTGGGCGGAGCCGTAACCGTTCAGCCAGGCCTTGTACGAGCCGGTGCGGGCGGGCTTGCTGGTGCCGTTGTCGATCACGCCCGAGGTGATGGTCCAGGCGCTGTTGCCGGACTCGAAGCCCGCGTTGGCGAGCAGCTGGGCCGGGGTGCAGGTGCCGCCGCCACCGCCGTTGACGGTCCAGGAGAAGCTGGTGGAGCCGGTGCGGTTGCCCGCGTCCTTGGCCGTCACGGTGACCGTGGAGCTGCCGGCCGTGGTGACGGTGCCGGTGATGCGGCCGGAGGAGGAGATCGACAGGCCGGCCGGCAGGCCGGTGGCCGAGAAGGTCAGCGGGGCGGTGCCGCCGGTCGCGCCGATCTGGAGGTCCACGGCACCGTTCAGGGCGGTGGTCTGGTTGCCCGGGTTGGTGACGGTCGGGGCGGTCCCGGCCGGCTTGGTGAGCAGGCAGCCGGCGACGCTCAGGTCGATGGCGCGGTTGGTGCCCAGGCAGGTGGTGAACCAGTACACCTGCTGGCCGTAGCTCTGCCCCTTGGTGGCGGTGGTGGTGCCGTCCGCGTTCACCTCGCAGGGGTTGTTCATGGTGCACATGGCGCCGTCGTCGTTGCCGGTGTTGTTGATGCCGACCACCTGCTTGCTGGTGGCGTCGACGATCGGCGAACCGGAGGTGCCGTGGGTGGTGTTGCAGCCGCTGCTGTAGCGGATCGAGTCCTGCCAGGTCCACTGGTCCTCGCGGAGGGTGCCCACGAAGCCGTTGATGGAGCAGTTCCAAGTCTGCTTCCAGTAGCTGGAGGGTATGAACATCGACGAGCCGTTGACCGGGTGGGTGTCGGCGATGGTCAGCGCGGTGGCGCCGAACTTGGAGGTGATCGACGCGAAGGTGTCGGTCAGCTGGTAGAGCGCCACGTCGGTGCCGGTCATGGTCGCGTACAGGATCTTGTCGGCGTTCACGGTGCCGAGGGAGCCGCCGGAGGCGTTGAGCAGGGTGCCGGAGCGGCTGGCGGTCTGGTTCTGGACGACCTGGCCGGCCGACGGCATGGTCGGCAGGCAGTGGCCGTTGGTCAGCATCAGCGCGCGGTCGGTGGACACCGAGGAGGGGTAACGCACCAGTGAGGCCGAGCAGTTGCTCAGGGCGATGGTGGAGGTCAGATCGCCCGCCTGGACGGCCTGCGCCGGCGTGACGGCCGAGGTCAGCAGGCCCGCGACGATCGCGGCCGTGCCGAGCCCGGCGGTAAGTCCCTTGAACATGGGTCTCCTTGTGGGGGAACGCCGAGCGCACGAACGGATGCGCACACTCAGGCCGCTGAAAAATGCCATGCCCGCCTCAACACGTCAACACCCCCGACAGGACCGGTCGTTGGCGCCCCGATCCGGAGCGATCCCTTCCGAATCCGACCCGTTGTGCCCCTCCCCGCTGACCGGATCGTTCCGCATCCGGCCCCGATGGTGCCTTCAGCGGCCGCCCCCCGTCGGCCAGGATGGAGCCATGACCAACGCACTGATCGTCATCGACGTCCAGGAGTCCTTCCGGCAGCGGGAGGACTGGGCCGCCGTCTCCGACCCGGAGATCGTCTCCAAGGTGGCGCGGCTGGTGGACCACGCCCGCGGGCAGGGCGACCTGGTGGTCTGGGTCCTGCACAGCGACCCGGACACCGGCACCGTCTTCGACCCGGCCAACGGCCTCGTCCGCCTGATGGACGGCCTCACCCCGGCCTCCGGCGAGCCCACGCTCGTGAAGACCAGCCACAACGCCTTCACCACCACCAACCTCCAGCAGCTCCTCACCCTCGCGGGCATCCGGGACCTGACGGTCTGCGGCATCCGCACCGAGCAGTGCTGCGAGACCACCACCAGGGTCGCCGCCGACCTCGGCTACCAGGTCACCTTCGTCGTCGACGCGACCGCGACCCACCCGATCGCCCACCGCGACGCCCCCGCCGGCCGCACCCTCGCCGAGGTGCTGGCCGACCCGCGTACCCTGTCCACCGACGAGATCATCGCCCGCACCGAGTACGCCCTCGCCGGCCGCTTCGCGCGGGTCACCACCGTGAAGGAGCTGACCGGATCGTGACCCGGGTGGTCTTCCTGCTCGTCCCCGGCCTGCACCTGCTGGACCTCGCCGGTCCGGCCCAGGTGTTCTCCACCGCGGCCGACTTCGGCCTCGGCTACCGGACCGGCTACGTGGCCGAGCGGGAAGACGTGTCCAGCGCCCAGGGCCTCACCCTGCGTGCCTCCACCTCCTGGCCCGCCCTCGGGGCGGGCGACCTGGTGGTGGTCCCCGGCTGGCGCTCCACCTCGCTCTCCGTCGAGGTACCGCTGCACCGCTCCACCCTGGACCGCCTGACGGCCCACCACGCGGCGGGCGGCACCGTCGCCAGCGTCTGCGCGGGCGCCGACGCCCTCGGCCGGGCCGGCCTCCTGGACGGCCGCCGCTGCACCACCCACCACGACCTCCAGGAGGAGCTCGCCCACCGCTACCCGGCCGCCACCGTCGTCCGCGACGTCCTCTACGTCCAGGACGACCGGGTGATCACCTCGGCCGGCATCGCCAGCGGCATCGACCTCGCCCTCCACCTCCTCGCCGTCCGCCACGGCCCCGCCGCCGCGGCCCGGGTCGCCCGCGACATGGTCGTCTACGCCCGCCGCAACGGCGACGAACCCCAGGCCAGCGCCGTCCTCCGGCACCGCTCCCACCTCAGCGACTCCGTCCACCGCGTCCAGGACCGCATCGACGCCGCCTTCGCCGACCGCCTCACCCTCACCGACCTCGCCACCACCGCCGGCCTCAGCGAACGCACCCTCACCCGCCGCTTCACCGAAGCCACCGGCCTCACCCCGCTCCGCTACCAGCAGGAGCTCCGGGTGGAACGCGCCGAACACCTCATCACCCACGGCACCACCGTGGAGGCGGCGGCCCGGGAGGTCGGGTTCCAGGACGCGCGCATGCTCCGGCGCCTCCGCGCCCGGACGCCGGGGTAGGCGCGGCGCCCCCACTACGATGGACCGTCCGGGGGCGGCGAGGGAGGGGACGCTCGGGGATGCGCGACCGTGGTGGGGCGTCGGTCAGGAGCTCAGGCGACGCGTGCGCATCGAGCGCGGGCTCCCTCGCCAACACCGGGGTCATCAACGGCGGCGTGCACATCGGCACCCGGCCCCGGGCCCGGTCCGGCTACCTCCTCCAGGTCGAGGCCATCGCGGCCACCGAGCTCCGGGAACGGGAGAGTGAGCTCGCCGAGCTGGCGGCCTTCTGCACGGACGGGGCGGCGGGCCCCTCCTACTGGAGGTGGCTGGCGCCCGCCTGGGCCGGGAAGTCGGCGCTGCTGGCCCGCCTGGTGCTGGAGCCGCCGGAGGGCGTCGACATCGTCTCGTTCTTCATCACCTCCCGCCTGGCCCGGCAGAACGACGTGGCCGCCTTCTGCGAGGTGGTGCAGCGTCAGCTGTACGCGATGCTGAACGAGGAGGAGCCGCTCAGCACCCCGTGTACGCGCGACGAGCAACTGCGGCTCGCGATCGACCGCGTGGCGCAGCGCTGCGCGGAGCGCGGACGGCGCCTGGTCCTGGTGGTGGACGGCCTGGACGAGGACCGCGGCGTGACCGCGGGGCCGGAGTCCCACAGCATCGCCGCGCTGTTGCCGCGCGTCCCCCCGCACGGCATGCGGATCGTCCTGGCCGGCCGCCCGCACCCGCCGGTCCCGGAGGACGTCGCCCCGGACCATCCGCTGCGTTCGACGGAGATCGACCACCGGCTCGAACCGTCACCTCATGCGCGTGCGGCGAGGTGGTTCGCCGAGCAGGACCTGATGCGCCTGCTGGACGGCGGTGGCCTCGGTCGCGAGCTCATCGGGCTGACCGTGGCGGCGGGCGGCGGTCTGAGCGCGTCCGACCTGGCTGAACTGACCGGCAGTCGGACGCGCCTGATCGAGCGTGAGCTCTCGGCGGTGGGTGGTCGGAGTTTCCAGCGACGGGCCGCCACTTGGCGCGCCGACGCTCCCGAGGCGTACCTGCTGGCCCACGAAGAGATCCAGCAGAGCGCGGCGGAGCTCATCACTGCCGAGGAACTGGTCGGCTACCGGACACGCCTGTACACGTGGGCCCGGAGGTACCGGGACGGCGGCTGGCCGGACACGACCCCTGAGTACCTGTTGCGCGGCTACGCCCAACTCCTCCAAGAGGCCGGAGAGACAGGTCAGTTGGTGTACCTGGTCAGTGACTCCGCGCGGCACGAGCGACTCTGGCAGACCACCGGCTCGGACCTGCACGGGCTGTACGAGATGTCGGCCGCCATGGAGCAGCTGTTGTCCGACGGCCGGCGGACCGGAGACCAGGACGTCTCCTCCGCCCTGCGACTCGCGGTGTCACGGAAGCGTCTTGAAGGCCGGACGGTCATCGCGCCCGAGCTGATCGCGCTGTGGGCCAAGCTCGGGGACACGGACCGCGCGGTCAGCCTGGCCAGGTCGCAACCAGAGGCGTACGAACGGGTCGCGGCTCTGGCGGCGGTGGCCGAGGTGCTTGCCGCCGAGGGGCAGCCGACACAGGCGCTGCGACTGCTCGACGGAGGATGGTCCGCCAAGGAGAGCTCCAAGCTCCTCAGGGGGATCGCCGAAGGGCTCGCGGAGGCGGGTCGTGGTGCCGAGGCATGGCGGATCGCGTCGAGCATCACGGACGTGGAGGCCAGGGCGGCGGCCCTCACCGCAGCACTGAAAGCAATGGCTGCCAAGGAGGACGGGCCGGCCGACCTCTGTGCGGCCGAGGCCGTCGCGGCGGCGGAGAGGGTGACCAATATCGTCACCCAGACCGAACTCCGGTCCTCCCTGGCACTCTCGCTCGCTGCGCTGGGCCACACCCGACGGGCAGCGGAGCTGATCGACCGGGCGGTCGAGACCGCCTCGCGGGACCACGAGCCCTTCCGACGGCCGCAGCTCCTGGCCATGGTGAGCAAGGACATTGCGACGGATCCCCGTCTTGCCCCGAAGGCTTGGGAGCTTGCTCGCGGAGCCGCGCGACTGACCGAGAACCTCGAAGACCCCGAAGACGTGGCATGGGTCCTCTCCGGAGTCGCCGCGGCCCTGGGGGCGACCGGGCAGGAGGGGCGGGCGGTGGCACTGATCGACGGTTTCTTCGACGACGGCCCGGAGCGGGCCGCAGCCGTGGCATCCGTCGGTCAAGCTGTGGCGGAGGCCGGTGACGTGGCTTCGGCCTTGCGGTGGGCGGAACGTCTGGCGGATTCCCACGGCCTGGCGGAGGTGCTCATCGCGGTCGGCCTGACGTCGGCTCGGCGTGGTGAGTCGGACCGGTGCGCAGCGGTTGCGGCGAGGATCGTGGACGCGGCCGCAAAGGAGGACGGAGCCGGCCGGCAGGCCAAACTGCTGGTCGGCGCCGCCGACTTCCTGCACCGGGCGGGCCTGGTGGAGGCGGCCCGTTCGCTGGCGACGGCCGCTACCGCAGTGGTGCGGGACGGTGCCCCGCACCGGAGAAGGTTCCGTGAGCTCGTGGAGTTCGCCCACGTGCTCGGGACCTCGGGTGTCAAGGAGCTGGGTGCCAGGGTGGTCCGCGTGGCCCGGGACAGTGTGGAGGGACCGGGCGGAGGCTTCGGGTACGTGCTGGACCTCGTACGTGTGGCGGAGGCTCTGCACCACACGGGGCACGAGGTGGAAGCGCTGGAACTGCTCCGCGTCCTGCTGGACTACATCGAGGAGTACGTCGGTGGATCGGAGCAGGCCGAGGCGATGTGGCGGGTGGCCGATGCGTTCGCGAGCGCGGGACACCAGGGCCGGGCAGGAGAGCTGGCATCGGAGATCCTGGAGCTGGCAGAGACCCGGAGCAGTTCTTCCCGTCGGGCGTGGGACACCTTGAGTGCGGTGCACGCGTTCATCGCCGCCAAGGACTTCGTCAGGGCGCTCGAACTTCTCGACACCCTGCCATGGGAGTTGACCATCGAGTCCCGGTCCGAGGCCGTGAAAGCACTGGCGGACGCCGGTGACCTGGGCCTGGCCGAGCGTGTGGCCCGCGCGCTCGAGGGCTGGTGGGAGTTCGACCGGAGCATGGGGTACCTGGCGGCGGGAAGCGCGGTGGCCGGCGACTTCGTGCGTGCCCTGCGCCTGCTCAACGAGATGGAGAGTCCGGTCCTGTGCGACAGGGCGACACCGGCGGTCGTCCGAGCGTTGGCCCGGGCCGGTGTGCCGGACGAGGCGCGAGCCTTGACCGAGACCGTCACGGAACCCGAGAACCGGGGTCAGGCGTTGGGCTCCATCGCCGCATCCTTCGGTGCCGGCCCTCGCGGACGGGTCGTGTTGGTCGAGGCACTGTCACTCGGCCAGTGGGACCAACTGGTCTCGGACGTGGCCGTCGTGACGCCTGATTGCCTTCCGCTCCTTGTCGAGCTCGTCCTGCAGGAGGACTAGCTTTTGCGCCGGGCGGAGCGTCAGGACCGGCGGGCCCGAGCAGCCAGGACAGTGCCGACCGCCGTGACCGCCACCGCTCCTGCGGCGAGGGCCGCCCGGTCGGAGCGCCAGGAGAGCACTGAGCCCCGGGAGTGGGCTGAGAGCACCGAGCCGACGCTCAGCCAGGAGGCGGCGGAGAAGGCGGACATCGAGGAGCCGGCCGAGCCGATCGAGAGGAAGCTGCCGACGGAGCCGATCGAGAGCGCGGATCCCACCGACCCGATCGACAGGAAGGAGCCCACCGAGCCGATCGAGAGGGCGGAGTTGCGGGAGCACAGCGAACGGAAGTTGGCCATGAACGGCATCCTAGGGCCTCGCCTCCGGATTGCTGGGGACCGTACTGCCTGCTTTAATAAACGAACGTTCATTTACTAATGAGGAGCGAGGATGGCGGGCCGGCCGAGGAGCGTCCCCGATGAAGTGATCCTGCGGGCCGCCACCGAGGTGATCGGGCGCGGCGGTCCGTCCGGGCTGACGCTCGCGGCCGTGGCGCGGGAGGTCGGGTTGGCGCCGGCGACGTTGGTGCAGCGGTTCGGGTCGAAGGCCGGGTTGCTGGCGGCGTTGGCGCGGCACTCGGCGGCGGAGGCGGCCGCGCTGCCGGAGCGGGTGCGGGCCGAGCACGACGACCTGCTGGCCGCGTTGACCGCCCTGGTGGCCGACTGGATGGCACCGATGGACACCCCGGAGCGGTTCGCCAACCATCTGGCGATGCTCTGCGCCGACCTCGCCGACCCCGAGCTGCACGCGCACGCCCGTACCGCCCACGAGGCCCAACTCGCTGCCGTGAAGTCCCTGCTGACCGAGGCTCAGCTGGCCGGTGAGCTGCGGGAGAGCGCCGACGCCCGAGCGCTGGCCGGATCGGTGCAGGCCGTGACGGCCGGTGCCGGGCTGGTGTGGGCGGTCGAGCGGTACGGCCCGTTGGCCGAGCGGTTGGCACGCGAGTTGAGCATCTTGATCACCCCGTATCTCACCCAGGAGCAGACATGAGCAACGGACAGCGCCCACTGGCGGGCAAGGTGGCCCTGGTGGCGGGCGGGACCCGAGGGGGCGGCCGCGGCATCGCGGTCGAGCTCGGCGCGGCCGGGGCGACGGTGTACGTCACCGGGCGGAGCAGCGCGGCGGGCGGCCGCTCTGAGCTGGACCGTCCGGAGACGATCGAGGCGACGGCCGAACTGGTCACCAAGGCGGGCGGGTTGGGCATCCCCGTCCGGGTCGACCACGCCGACGCCGCCGAGGTCCGGGCGCTGGTGGAGCGGATCGCCGCCGAGCAGGACGGCCGACTGGACGTGCTGGTCAACTCGGTCTGGGGCGGCGACCCGCTCACCGACTGGGAGCACCCGCTCTGGGAGCAGGACCTGGACACCGGGCTGCGCCTGCTGCGGCAGGCGGTGGAGACCCATGTGATCACCAGCCGCTACGCCCTCCCGCTGATGGTCGCGCGGCGCAGCGGCCTGGTGGTCGAGGTCACCGACGGCAACACCGCCCGCTACCGGGGTTCGTTCTTCTACGACCTCGCCAAGTCCTCGGTCATCCGCCTCGCCGTCGCCCAGGCCGCCGAGCTCAAGCCGCACGGCGTCGCGGCGGTGGCACTCACCCCGGGCTTCCTGCGCTCGGAGGCCCTGCTGGAGCACTTCGGCGTCACCGAGGAGAACTGGCGCGACGCCGCCGCCAAGGACCCGAACTTCGCCCACTCCGAGACCCCGGCCTACCTCGGCCGGGCAGTCGCGGCCCTCGCCGCCGACCCGAAGGTCATGGAGAAGTCCGGCCGGGCGCTGGCCACTTGGGGCCTGTACCGGGAGTACGGCTTCACCGACGCGGACGGCTCCCAACCGGACTTCGCCGCCCACTGGGCCGCCGAACTGGAGCCGGAGTTCGGCCCGCTGGGCGACCCGCTCTAGCACCTGACGGCCCGGCAAGGTGAGGTCTACCGCCGGACCGTCAAGGGTCGATCCGGTGGGTCGGGACGGGCGGGCAAGGCGTCGGCGTGGGGCCTGCCGTCGTGCTCGGTCGGCCGGACGGAGGGGAGGCGGTGACGAGCAGATCGGGGGAGAAGCAGGGGACGGTCCAGAGACGGGCGGTCCGGTCGGCGCCTGCCGTGGCGAGCCGGCGCCCGTCCGGGCTGAAGGCGAGGTCGAGCACGGGTTCCTGATGGTCGGTGAGAGTGGCGAAGGTCTTGCCACCGGTCAGGTCCCAGAGGCGCGCGGTCCGGTCCGCGCTGGCCGTGGCCAGGGTCTTCCCGTCGGGGCTGAACGCCAGGTCGGTGATGTCGGCTCCGTGGCCGGTGAGGCTGCTGTCGGTGAGCCTGCCCATGCGGGTGTCCACGAAGCGGACCCGGCGACCGGCTGCGACTGCCAACGTCAATCCGTCGGGGCTGAACGCCGTGGCGGAGAAGGACGTGCCGTAGTTGTCCTCGCGGAGGGCGAGGCCGGTGACGGTGGCGCCGGTGGCGATGTTCCAGAGGCGTACGGCGCCGTCCTCGCCTTCGGTGCCGACCGTGGCAACGCTCGTCCCGTCAGGGCTGAAGGCGATCGCGGACGCGTGCACGTTCCGTCCGATGGCGAAGGAGGGATTTCCGGTCGCCACCTCCCAACCGCGGATTCTGTCGCCGGCAGCCACGGTGACGAGGGTCCTCGCGTCCCGGCTGAAGGCCATCGCGGAGATCGACTGGAGGAACCCCGCGGCGGTGATCGTCGCGAGGGTCCTGCCGGTCGCCACCTCGGTCAGCCGGACCTTCTCGGCCCCGGCGGTGGCGAGCACCCTCCCGTCGTTGCTCAGCAGTACACCGCGCGCACTACCGGACACGGGGTCCGGGATCACCGGTGTGGCCTTGAGGGTCGTGGTGTCCCAGAGGCGGGTGATGCCAGTGTGGCCGCTGACGGTGAGATTCGTGCCGTCGGGGCCGAAGGCCACTGCCTCGGCCGATTCGAGGTCGTCGAGAACGGCCGTGGAGGCCGGCACCGCGCCGTCCGGCGTGGTCCGGTCGAGGTTGTAGACGATGCTGCCGATGATGAGCAGCACCACCAGTACGACGGCACCGGTCCCCGAGTTCTTGCGCCCGGCATCTGGCGCCTCGTTGCTCTCCTCGGTCGCGCTCCGGTTGCCGTCCGCCCGTTGCGCCGAGCGCTGCGGCGGCAGCTTCGCGTCCTTCGCCTGGTCGGCGGAGGCCTCGGGCGGGAGGTGGAAGTGCTGTTCGTTGACGACCTGCGCGTGATCCCCGGTCATGACGATCCCGCTGACGCCCCCGCCGACCGAGACCGTCCGCTCGATGTCGACCGTGACGGACGGCGGTGGGGACGCGGGCGGCGGATCGCCGGGCTTCTCCCCGTCGTCTCCAGGCGGACGCGTCACTCAGTGCCGCCGACGGTGGTGTCGCCGGTGCTCACCACTCCGGTGATGTCCCCGCCGGCCGAGACGGACCGCGACGTGTTGATGGTGAACGAGCCGGGCGCGGACGGGGTCGCAGGGGAGGCCTTCTCGCCCGCCGAGGTGGTGGGAGCCCGCCCGGGCGGGTCGACCAGCCGGTCACCCGTCGACACCCGGGCCGAGATGTTTCCCCCCGCGCTGACGGACCGTTCGTTCGTGATCGTCACCGTCAGCGGTGCCGATGCCGTTGGCACGGGCGGCTGCCGGAGGGCGTACAGCGACGCACCCAGCGCCGCGACCCCTGCGAGTGCTCCCAGCACCGATGCCACACGGTCGGCGGTGTCCAGGTCCACGGCGACCGCGACCACCAACAAGACCGTCGCCGCCAGCGCACCGACGACCGCCGCCACTCGGGCCAACACCCTGCTGTGAATTGTCACTTGCCCATCATCACCCGCGTGCTCGCGAATTCAAATATGATCTACGGCCTTGCTGGTCAAGGCACTTGGTGGGCTGCCCGTCAGTCGATCCAGACCACGACGGCGTGGCCTGCGTAGGCGGCGGACCGGAAGAACTCCACCAGAGGGGCGAACGCCTCGCGGGCCCAGTCCAGTGCCGCGGTGTCCGTGATCTGCGGGTAGATCTCGGCTGCGGCGAGCTCGACCCGGGCGACATCCGCGATCAGCTCGTCGTAGGTCAGCCGGCCCAGCCCGTCGGAGGCTTCCCGCACCTGCTCGACCGTCAGGTACTGCGGCGGCCCGTAGCCCCAGTCCCCGGCCCCGGGCACGGGCTCCTCGCCCTGCACGACGTCGACCGGGAAGCCCGACCTCCGCAACAGGAAACCGAGCAGGTCCCAGGCCCGCTCCGTGCTGAAGTACCGCGCACTGTCCGGCTCCAACACCGCTTCCTCCTCGTGCTCCTGGATGTCGTTGGCGAAGCCCCAGGCCCACTCGGGGTCCTCCAGGACCTGGGCCAGTTCCCCAGGGGTCACGCGCAGGTAAGCGCCGTTCATGCTCATGCACGGCAGCCTATGGAAAAGGTCCGACAGGAAAACCCGCTGGTCATTCCTGTCGGGTTCGGAAGACTGGGGACATGCAGCCGTTTCCCGCGAACCCCGACTCCCTGAAGGGCCCGGTCACGCTCCTCGACGAGCAGGGCAAGCTCTGGGCGCTCCACCGCAAGCGCCTGGACTTCCGCGTCGTCCGTCGGATGGTCAAGGACGCGGCGACGCCCGTCGTGTGGGGCGAGATGGGCGGCATCCGTCCCCGGCAGGTCGCCGAGGACGAGCGCGCCACGCTCTGGAGCCGGGTGAAGGGCGCGTACAAGGGCCCCGGCGGAACGCCCTCGACCGGCCGCTACCTGGCCCACGAATTCCGTGCAGAGCCGGGACGCCGCCTGCTCTACATCGAGGACCACTGCTGAGTCCGGGCAGGTCGGCGCGGTCCGTCGGATGCGCCCTGTTCCTCCGCGGCTGCCGGACGGGCAGGTCGGCGGGGGTGGGCAAGAACCGGTGAGAGGCCGGTGAGGTCATGCGGGTGAGTGATCGTCAGGTACGTCGCACTCCGAAGGGACCGAGGCTCGTGCGCTCCTCGTTGGTCCGTGATGCTTCCCGTTCGGGTCGGGGTCCAGGAGCCGGCGGATGCGCTCGTACTCGGCGGCCATCTCGGGTGTGGCGAGGAAGTCACCGAGGGCGGCGGAGACTTCGTGGTCCACGTCCTCGATCGAACGGATGGCGAGTTCGTAGACCTCCTCGCGCCCGTTCTGCTCCAGGTAGCCCTGCCAGTGCTCCAACGCCTGGACGACGGCCAGGACTCCGGTGTCCAGGTCGTCGTCGGCCAGGATGCCGTCGTCGATCGTCGCGAGCTCGCGGCCCAGCCCGGCGGCGCCGAGCGTCAGCACGTTCGCGCAGGCGTTGGCGAGTGCTGCCCAGGCGTCAGCGGTGAGTTCACCCTCATCGGCGTCCCGGAACCGTTCGGGGCGCACCAGGCGGACGACCGTTTCCTCCCCGAAGGCACGGACGCCGCTCTCGGTGGCCGCACCGACCAGCCGACGTATCTCCGCATCGAGCTCGCTGTAGTCCATGCCCCGCACTCTAGTTTCCGGGCCGGGTGCCGTTCAGCCCGCTGACCGGTCAGGAGGGCGGCCGGGCCGCCCTCCTGACCATGTGTCGGGGGTCGTCAGTGGCCCCGGGCGATCCACTCCGCGCGGTGCGGGGCCTCGGCGCCGATGGTGCTGGTGTCGCCGTGGCCGGTGCGCACCACCGTCTCCGGGGGCAGCTTGAGGAGGTTGTCCGTGATGGAGTCGATGATGGTCGGGAAGTCCGAGAAGGACCGGCCGGTGGCGCCGGGGCCGCCGGCGAAGAGGGTGTCGCCGGTGAAGACGGTGTCCAGCTCCGGCGCGTGGAGGCAGACCGCGCCCGGGGCGTGGCCCGGGGTGTGAAGGACCGTCAGTTCGGTGCCCGCGACGGAGAGGACCTGGCCGTCGGCGAGGTCGCCGTCGGGGGTGCGGTCGGGGTGGGTGAGCCGCCAGAGCGGGAGGTCGGCCGGGTGGAGGAGGACCGGGGCGCCGGTCCGGTCGGCCAGGGCGGGGGCGGCGCCGACGTGGTCGTCGTGGGCGTGGGTGCAGACGATGGCCACCAGGCGGCGGTCGCCGACCGCGGCGGCGATGGCCTCGGCGTCGTGGGCGGCGTCGATGACCAGCACCTCCTGGTCGTCACCGACCAGCCAGACGTTGTTGTCGACCTCCCAGGTGCCGCCGTCGAGGGAGAAGGTGCCGGAGGTGACGAGGCGTTCGATGCGCGCGGTCATCAGAAGACCACCACCGAACGCAGCACCTCACCGCGGTGCATCCGGTCGAAGGCGCCCTCGACGCCGTCCAGCGGGATGGTCTCGCTGACGAAGGCGTCCAGGTCCAGGCGCCCCTGGAGGTAGAGGTCGACCAGCAGCGGGAAGTCCCGCTCCGGCAGGCAGTCGCCGTACCAGCTGGACTTGAGCGCGCCGCCCCGGCCGAACACGTCGAGCAGCGGCAGTTCGAGCCGCATCTCCGGCGTCGGCACGCCGACCAGGACCACGGTGCCCGCCAGGTCACGGGCGTAGAAGGCCTGCTGGTAGGTCTCGGGGCGGCCGACCGCGTCGATCACCACGTCCGCGCCGAAGCCGCCGGTCAGCTCGCGGATCGCCTCCACGGCGTCCGTCGAACGGGAGTTGACGGTGTGGGTGGCGCCCAGGCCCTTGGCCAGCTCCAGCTTGTGGTCGTCGATGTCCACCGCGATGATCCGGGACGCGCCGGCCAGCCGGGAGCCGGCGACGGCCGCGCCGCCCACCCCGCCGCAGCCGATCACCGCGACGGTGTCGCCGCGGCCGACCGCGCCGGTGTTGACCGCCGCGCCGAGCCCGGCCATCACGCCGCAGCCGAGCAGGCCGGCGGCGGCCGGGGAAGCGGCCGGGTCGACCTTGGTGCACTGGCCGGCGGCGACCAGGGTCTTCTCGGCGAAGGCGCCGATGCCCAGGGCGGGGGAGAGCTCGGTGCCGTCCAGCAGGGTCATCCGCTGCTTGGCGTTGTGGGTGGCGAAGCAGTACCACGGCCGGCCGCGCTTGCAGGCGCGACACTGGCCGCAGACCGCACGCCAGTTGAGCACCACGAAGTCCCCCGGGGCCACCTCGGTGACGCCCTCGCCGACCGACTCGACGACGCCCGCCGCCTCGTGGCCGAGCAGGTACGGGAACTCGTCGCCGATCCCGCCCTCCCGGTAGTGCAGGTCGGTGTGGCAGACCCCGCAGGCCTGGATCTTCACCACCGCCTCGCCCGGCCCCGGGTCCGGCACCACGATGGTCTCCAGCCGGACCGGCTCACCCTTGGCGCGTGCGATGACGCCCTGCACCTGCTGCGGCATGCTCTGTGTCTCCTTACGACGGACGAGTGACGACACCCGTCAGCCTACGCAGCTCCGGCCGCCCGGCGCCCCGTATCCGAGGGCGCGTCGGCCACCGGGGGCGGCGCGGGGGCGTGAGGTGCGCCACCAGCGCGTCCGTGCCCCGGAAGGTCGCACCGGCCGGTGCGGTGTGCCGTCGGCGGACGGCGCCCGCGGCGTGCCGCGACTCCGGAAAGTCCGGCCCGGCTGTTCGCACCGTCCGCCGACGGGGTGTCACGATGCGGGTTTGGCAGGGCGAACCGGAGCGGAGCGTACCGGGAGGGACGGAGCCCGATGGGTGAGCGACCGGCTTTCGGAGTGCTGGGGCCCTTGGAGGTCCGGTTCGGCGGTGCCGGGCTGCGGGTCGGCGGGCCGATCCCGGCGCGGGTGCTGACGATGCTGCTGCTGTCGCCGGGCCGGATGGTCCCCGTCAGCCGGCTGGTCGCGGCCGCCTGGGAGGAGGCCCCGCCCGCGACCGCCGCGCACCAGATCCGCAAGGCCGTCGCCGAGCTGCGCCAGCGCATCCCCGGCGGCCCCGCCCTGCTGCTCACCGACGGCCCCGGCTACCAAGTCGAGCTCGGCCAGGAGCAGTTGGACCTCAGCCTGTTCACCCAGCTGCTGCGGCAGGCCCGCGAGGCGCTCGACGCCGAGCGGCTCCCGGAGGCCGCCGACCGTCTGCGGCGGGCGTTGGCACTCTGGCGCGGCCCGGTGATGGCGGGCCACGGCGGTTCGGTGATCGCGGCCGCCTCGGCCGTGCTGGAGGAGCGGCGGCTGGCCGCCGTGGGGCAGCTGCTGGAGCTGCGGCTCGCGCTCGGGGAGTCGGAGCAACTGGTAGGCGAATTGCGGGAGTTGTGCGCGGAGCACCCGCTCCGCGAGACCTTCCGCGGGCATCTGATGCTGGCCCTGCACCGCTCCGGCCGACGGGCCGAGGCGCTGGCCGAGTACGCGGCCACCCGGGCCCTGCTGGTCGAGGAGCTCGGGGTGGAGCCGGGCCAGCAGTTGAGCCGCCTGCACCAGTCCATCCTGCGGGGCAGCCCCGAACTGGCCGGCAACGGCAGAGGACCCGCCGCCGCCCCGGCGCCCGCGTCGTCGTCCCCGCTCCGGCGGCCGGAGCCCTCCGGCGGCCCGGTCGGCGCGGGCAGCGAGGGCAGCCCGGTGGGTGCGGTCGACGCGGCAGCCTCGGCGGTCCCCGCCGCGGCCGTCGTTTCCGTCGCGACCGTCGCCCCCGCCCCGTGCACCCTGCCGTACGACCTCGCCGACTTCACCGGCCGCGAGGCCGAACTCGCCCGTCTGACCGAGGGGACGGGACGCGTCGAGGGCCCCGTGCGCATCCTCACCGTCGACGGCATGGGCGGCAGCGGCAAGACCGCCCTGCTGGTACGGGCCGCGCACCGGCTGGCCCCGTCCTTCCCCGACGGCCAGTTCTACTCCGACCTGCGCGGGTTCAGCCCCGGCGAACGGCCCTGCGACCCGGCGGCGGTGCTCGGCACCCTGCTGCGCTGCCTCGGCGTGCCCGGCGAGCAGCTGCCGGAGGGCGTCGCGGCCCGCTCCGCGCTCTGGCGCTCGGCCCTGACGGGCCGTCGGGTGCTGCTGGTGCTAGACAACGCCGCCGACGCGGCCCAGGTGCGGCCCCTGCTCCCCGCCTCGGCCGGCTGCCGGGTCCTGGTCGCCAGCCGCCGGCGCCTGGTCGGCCTGGACGGCTCGGACGCGGTCTCGCTCGGCCTGCTCACCCCCGGCCAGAGCGCCGGACTGCTCACCGCCACCCTCGGCGCCGCCCGCACCGGCCAGGACCCGGACGCCGTACGGGAGTTGGCCGAACACTGCGGGCACCTGCCGCTCGCGCTGCGGATCGCCGCCGCCCGGCTGCGCAACCGTCCGCTGTGGACGGTCCGGCACCTCACGGACCGCCTGGCGGACGAGTCCCGGCGCCTGGACGAACTCCGGTCGGGCGACCGGAGCGTGGAGGCCGCCGTCCGGCTCTCCTACGAGGTGCTGGGGGAGCGGCACCGGCGCGCCCTGCGCCTGCTCGGCCGCTGCCCGGGCGGCGGGATCGACGTCCACGGGGCGGCGGCGCTGTTCGGGCTGGCCCCGTACCAGGCGGAAGACCTGCTGGAGCAGTTGATGGACAGCCACCTGGTCGAGCAGCACGAGCTCGGCCGGTACGCGCTGCACGGGCTGGTGCGGCAGTTCGCCCAGCGGCTGACCGGGCCCGAGGCATCCGACGCATCCGCCGCTTCAGTGGGGGAGGGGGACGAAGAGGCGGCCACGGTAAGGCTGTTGGACTACTACGTGGCCGTCACCGACGCAGCCTGCCGGTCCCGCCACCCCTGGCACGCGGCGGCGGCGGACGGGAGCGGGGAGGGCGTTCCCGTCACCCACCTGCCCTGCCTGGCCGACCCCGACCGGGCGGAGGAGTTCCTCGACCGGGAGCAGGACTCCCTGCTGCTGGCGGCGGAGCGGGCCCTGCGGCTCGGCCACCACCGGCACGCCGCCCGGTTGGCCCGCAACCTGGCCGTCCACCTCGACGCGCGCAGCCGCCACGCCGACCACCACCGGGCGGCCACCCTGGCGGTGGAGGCGGCCCGGCTCTCCGGCGACCGCCGCGAACTGTCCGCAGGCCTGACCGACCTCGCCGCGGTGCTCTGGGAACTCGGCCGCTTCGCGGAGGGGGAACGGGCCTCCACCGAGGCCCTGGAACTGGCCCGGGAGCTCGGTGAGCCGGAGGGCGAGGCCGCCGCCGCGCACCTCCTCGGCCTGATGCACAGCAGCGAGGGACGGCTCACGGAGGCGCTCGCCCACCTGGAGCGCTCCGTGCGGATGTACGGCGAACTGGCGGCAACGGGCCGTCAGGAACGGCGGGGGCACCTGGAACGGCGGGAACGGCTCGCCTGCTGCGCCCTCAGCACGGTCCGGCTCTGGCTCGGTGACCACCCCGGGGCCGTCGCCGCCGCCGAGCGCGCCGTCCGGCTCGGGCGGGGCTTCGGCCCCGGCGGCGAGGAGGTCACCGCGCTCACCGGCCTGGCCCTGGCCCGGCTCGCCGGAGGCGAACTGGCCGCCGCCAGACAGGCGGTGGACCGCGCGCTGGACCGCGGCGACGAACGCCACCGCCCCGAGGACCTCGCCCTCGCCCACGCCGTCGCCGCCGACGTCCACCAGCGACTGGGCCGCACCGCCCACGCGGCCGCCTGCGCCGAGCGGGCCGCGCGGCTGATCCGCGAGCACGGCGCGGCCGTCCGCCGCACCACCGTCGAGAACCTCCTCGGCGCGGTCGAACGCCGCAGCGGCTCCCCCCGCCGCGCCCTCGCCCTCCACCGCAGCGCCCTCACCCGCGCCGAGGCCATCGGCCACCGCCTCGAAGCCGCCCACGCCCGCGCCGGCCTCGCCGCCGCCTGGCGCGCCCTCGGCGAAACCATCCGCGCCACCAACCAACTCCGCATCGCCGACGCCCTCTTCGACACCATGGCCGTCCCCGAACGCCGCCGCGCCGCCTGAACCCGCTCTCGTGATCGACGTCAAATGTTCTGCCGGGCCGGTCAGTTGGCTGCTGCTGGGCGCGCTCGTCCGTGTACAGTGCGGGGCGGTCTTCATCGGAGGCCACGGGGGAGGAACACGTGGATCGGCAGACCCGTGAGTGAGGGCATCCGGGGCGGGGCCGTGCCCGCGGCCGTCGCCCAAGTCGTGGACGCGGCAGGTGCGGTGACGGGTGCGGGCTTCCTGGTCGCGGAGGACCTGCTGTTCAGCTGTGCCCACGTCCTGGCCGACGGCGGCTACGGTCCCGGTGACGTGGTGAGGCTCCGCTTCCCGCACGCTCCGGGCGGGCCCGCGGTCGAGGGCCGGGTGCTGGAGGACGGCTGGCGCGACCCGCAGGGCCAGGACATCGCGCTGGTACGGCTGTCGGAGGCGGTCGGGGTGGCACCGCTGCGCCTCGGGTCGGCGGTGGCGTCCCGCGGGCACCGGGTGCGCTCGTTCGGCTTCCCGTCGCAGGCGCCACCGGGCGGCCACTTCGGTTTCGCGACGGCCGGCGGGCTCCTCCCGGCCGGCGACGGGATCGGTGAGCTGCTCCAGTTGACCGGCGCCAACGACCTGACCACGGGGTTCAGCGGCGGCCCGGTGGTGGACGAGCTGACCGGCCTGGTAGCAGGCATGCTCACCGCGATCACCCCGCCCGACCGCCACGACCGGGGCTCGGGCATCGCCTACGCCACACCCTCCGCCGTCCTGCGGACGGTGCGGCCCGAACTCGGTGAGCACGACGTCACGCCCTACCGGGCGCTGGAGCCCTTCACGGCCGAGCACGCCCGGTGGTTCCGGGGGCGGGAGGAGGCGGTGCGTCAGGTGCTGGCGGGGCTGGCGGGCCGTCGCAGGGTGGTCCTGCTGCTGGGCCCCTCGGGGTCGGGCAAGTCCTCGCTCGTCCAGGCGGGAGTGCTGCCCGCGCTGACGGAGGGTCGGCTGCCGGGCAGTGACCGTTGGCGTCAGGTGGTCGTACGGCCGGCCCCGACCTATGGGCGGCCTTTGCGATGGCAGGACTGCCCGGAGCAACCAGCACCGGAAGGGCCACCACCGGTTCGCTCGCGGTGGACCCGGCCCACGGTCGCACAGTGCTGGTCGTGGACCAGTTCGAGGAACTCCTCGTCCCCTTCACGGGACCGGAAGCAGTTCAGGCTCTACAGACGATCGCCGACGCGATCGGTGAGAACACCGTGCTCAGCGTGGTCCTGGTGATGCGCGATGACTTCTACCCCCGGTTGTCTGCGTTGGCCCCCGCGTTGCTGACGGCCGCGCTGCAGGCCCGGGGCGTGCTGAACGTGCCTGCGATGCTGACCACTTCGGAACTGGGCGAGATCGTCACCGAGCCCGCCCAGGACCTCGGCACGGACCTGGAGGTGGGTCTGACCGAGCGAATCATCGCCGACGTCCTTGCCCTCAATCCCCGTACCGCCTCGGCCTCCGAGGCACCGGTCACCGTCCTGCCCTTGCTCGAAGTGACCCTCACCCGCCTGTGGGAGCGCCGCCTCGACCACGACGGCCGACTCACCCATGACGCCTATCGCCGCATCGGTGCCGTCACCGGCGCCCTCGCGGACTGGTGCGACACCGCCTTGCGTGAACTCGACCTCCACCAGCGCGACATCGCTCGAAGGATCCTGACCGCCTTGGTGCGCCCGGCAGACGAAGTACTGCAGATCCCAGCGGTCTGGTGGCGCCGTGTTGTTGTGGGAGGTGGTAACAGGCAAGACCTTCGCCACGTTGCCTGGCCGGGTTTCCGGGAGGGTCAGATCAATGGGGTTCAGCCCTGACGGGCGGACGCTGGCAGCTGCGGGCGAGTCTGGGACTGTGCGGTTGTGGGACGTGCCCACGGAGACGGTGATCACGACCCTCGTCGGCTACCGCTACCCAGTGGGTTCCGTGGCGTTCAGTCCTGATGGGCGCACCCTGGCCAGCGCGGGCCGTGACAGCACGGTGCGACTGTGGGACGTGGCCACGAGCAGAACGATCGCCATCCTCACGGGCACTACTGATCCCGTGGTCTCGGTGGCATTCGGTTCCGACGGACACTCCCTCAGTGCCGCCCTGAGCAGCAGTAGTGCCAGGCTGTGGTCGTACACCCCGCTGGGAGAGGCGGACGTCAAGGTCTGCAAGTCCGTTTCCCGTGACCTCACCTCTGCGGAGCGTGCGATGTACCTCCCCGCTCGGTCCTCCGTGTCCGTCTGTCCGGGCTGACTGCTCAGGTCGTGGGACGTGTGGTGCCGACGCTTCGTCAGGAGGTCGCCTTGGTCCGCCGGAGCACGGCGGTGCGGCGGCGCAGGGCCGGGAGGAGGAGGGCTGCGGCGGCCAGGGTCGTGAGGAGGGCCTCGGGCCAGGGGCCGAGGTGGGCGGCGGGGGTCGTGGTGGTGCGGAGGGGGAGGGAGGCGACGAGGTAGGACTGCTGCCAGGGGGCGGTGCGGGCGGTGGTGCGGCCGTCGGGGGTGATGGTGGCGCTGATGCCGGTGGTGGAGGCGAGGACGACGGAGCGGTCGTGTTCGACGGCGCGGACGCGGGCGATGTCGAGCTGCTGCCGGGGTTCGCCGAGGGAGCCGTCGCGCATGTAGGTGGCGTTGTTGGTCTGGACGGCGAGGAGGTTGGCGCCGGCCCGGACCGCGTTGCGGACCTGGCTGTCGTAGCCGACCTCGTAGCAGATGGAGTCGGCGAGGGTGACGGGGCCGACCCGGAAGACGGCGGGGCCGGTGCCCGGGACGAAGTCGCGGGGGATCAGTTGGAGGTCGCCGAGGCCGCCGATGGTGTCGCGCAGCGGGATGTACTCGCCGAACGGGACCAGGTGCTGCTTGGCGTACCACTCGCCGGGGCCGCTGACGGGGCGCCAGAGGAGCCCGGCGTTGCGGATGCGGCCGTCGGGGCCGTCGAGGATGGCGCCGACCAGGACCGGGACGCCGAGGCGGTCGACGGCGCCGCCGATCTGGTGCGAGAGCAGGCGGTCGGGGCGGGGGTCGGTGTCGGTGGAGTTCTCCGGCCAGACCACCAGGTCGGGGCGGGGCACCCGACCGGCGCCGATGTCGTCGGCGAGGCGGTCGGTGGCGGCGACGTGATTGGCCGTCACCTGCCGTACCCGGGCCTGCTCGGCGAGGGTGCGTTCGCGGGGGACGTTGCCCTGGACGGCCGCCACGGTGGCGCTCGGACCGCCGGTGGCGGAGGGCAGCAGCAGGACCCCGGCCAGCGCGGTGGCGGCCGTGGCGGAGAAGGTGATGATCCTGCGTGCCAGGCCCCGGCCGCGGGTGGTGAGCAGCAGGGCCAGGCAGGCCGCCGTGAAGGCGAGCAGTCCGCCGAGGCCGGGGACGCCGAGGACCGAGACCCAGCCCAGGGTCGGGGCGTCGGCCTGGCTGAAGGCCAGCCGGCCCCACGGGAACCCGCCGAGCGGGAAGCGGGAGCGCACCGCCTCGGCCGCCACCCACCAGCAGGCCAGCCAGAACGGGGCGCCGCGCAGCCGCCACAGTGCGGGCAGGCCGATCGCGAGCAGGCCCCAGAGCAGGGACTGAGCCAGCGTCAGGCCGAGCCAGGGCGCCGCGCCGAGGTTGCGCAGCCAGAGCAGCATCGGCCCGAAGAAGGCCAGCCCGTACGCGGTGCCGGCCAGGAAGGCCGTCCGGGCCCGCACGCCCCGGACGGCCGTGAGCAGCAGCGCGGGGCCGAGCACCGCGAGCGGCCACAGCCCCAGCGGCGGGAAGGCGGCGGCGGTCAGCAGCCCGCCGAGCGGCGCGAGCGGGAGCCGCAGCCGTGCCGCCGCCCCCGGTCGGCGCCACCGGGGAGGGGCGGGGGGAGCGGCCGCCCGGCGCCCGGCGTTGGCGTCGGTGGTGGCGTCGGCGGTGGCGGTGCTCATGGTGCGTGGTGCTCCTCGCGCATCGGGGCGGGCCGGTGCCGCCCACAGGGCACGCGACGGTCGGGTGCGGGCCGGGGTACGGCCGCGGCGCGACGACCGCCGGGACGGCCCGTCGCGCCGTGACGCAGCATCGCATGCGGACGGTCGGTCAGTGCTCGTGGGGTCCGTCGTGGTGGACGGGGCCGTGCGGGTCGACGCAGTGGCCGGCGGAGGGGCCGGGGGCCGCGGCCGTCAGGCTGAGCACCCGTTGGGGCGCGTGGTCCACCTGGAGGGTGGTGTGGGTGATGCCGTGGTCGTGGGCGAGTTCGTGCTCCAGGTCCCGGCGGACGGCGTGGCAGTCCTGGTCCGGGGCGACCAACACGTGGGCGGAGAGGGCGGGTTGGCCCGAGGTGATGGCCCAGACGTGGAGGTCGTGCACCTCGCTGACGCCCCGGTGGGAGGCGAGCGCGTCGCCGATCCGGTCCGGCTCCACCCCGGCCGGGGCGGCCTCCAGGAAGATCCGGCCCGACTCGCGTAGCAGGCCCCAGCCGGCCTTGAACATCAGCGCGACCACGATCAGCGTCACGATCGAGTCGGCCCGGGCCCAGCCGGTGGTGAGCACGATGACGCCGGAGACGGCGGTGGCGATGAAGCCGTAGAGGTCGTTCAGGATGTGCTGGTACGCGCCCTCGACGTTGAGCGAGCTGCGGTTGGCCTTGGAGATGCACCAGGCGGCGGCGATGTTGACCACGATCCCGGCCAGTGCGGTGACCACCACCAGACCGCCCTCGACCTCGGGCGGGCTGATCAGCCGATCGACCGCCTCGTAGGCCAGCCAGCAGCCGAGCAGGATCAGGGTCAGCCCGTTGAGCTGGGCGGAGAGGATCTCGGCCCGCTTGAGCCCGTAGGTGAAACCGCCCCGGGCCGGCCGGGCGGCCAGCCGCATCGCCACCAGCGCCAGCACGATCGAGAACGCGTCGGTGAGCATGTGCGCGGCGTCCGACAGCAGGGCGAGCGAGCCGGACACCACGCCTATGACGGTCTCGACCGCCAGGAAGACGGTGATCAGGCCGAGCGCGATGCCCAGCCAGCGCCGGTCCGCGTCGGCGGAGACCCCGTGCGAGTGCCCGCCGTGCCCGCCGTGCGCGCCGTGGGCGCCGTGCGCGTGTCCTCCGTGGTCGTGACCGTGGTCCTGCTCATGACCCTTCGTCATGTCCGTGCCCCCTCGTCCTCGTGTTCGGCGTGCCCGGTCGATGGAAGTGAAACGTACCCCCCGGGGGTTTTGCAAAGGCTGCGCTGATGACGGTTTTCACCTCCGTTAACACGCCTCTGACCTGCGAGGACGTGAGAGTTCGTGCAAGGTGACAGGCTTCCTGACGGAAGGCCCCGCAGCCCTGTACCGTCGTTCGGGTGCACGCACCCGGAGGGCCTCCCGACGTCGGCGGACGGCCCGTCGCGGGCGGCCGCCGCGCCGTGCTGTTCGCCCTCGCCGCGACCGCGCCGGCCCTGACGGCGCACCACGTCGCCACCGCGGGGCACGGGGTGCGGGCGGCCGGGCCGGTGGTGCTCGTCGCGTACGTCCTGGCCACTGCCCTGCTCGCCCGGCTGCTGCTCGCGCTCGACTCCCGGGGCCCGGCGCTGCGCAGGCTCGGCCGGCGGATCTGGCGGACCGTGATCCCCGCCGTGACCGGACCGGTGCGTCCGGGGCCGGGCCCGGGCGGACGGCCCGGGGCGGTGCCGACCGGCGGCCGGATCCGGCGGCTGATGCTCGTCCACGCCCTGGTGCGCCGAGGGCCGCCGGCCGCGTCGCGCCGGGGAGATGCCGTCCGACGGACGGCCACCCGGCACGCGTGACCACGCGGCGCACCGGACCGACCGGGCCGCCGCATCCCACCGCGAGCGTGCGGCGAGCACCCGGAAGCGAGCACCTGAATGACCGTCAACCGCATCCCCTCCCCCCTCCCCGTCCTGCGCCGCGGCGCGGCGGCCGCGCTGGCGGCCACGGCCCTCCTGGTGGCCGTGGCCGGACCGGCCTCCGCCCACGCCGGGGTCAGCGCCTCCGACCCCCGGCGGCTGGCCGAGAACGTCACCGTGACGTTCAAGTCCGAGGCCGAGTCCACGACGGCCGGGGTGACCAGCCTCCAGGTGGTGCTGCCCGAGGGCATCCCGGCGCAGGGCGTCAGTCTGAAGTCGGCCCCGACCGGGTGGACCCTGACGCCCACCGAGAACGGCTACACCGTCGCCGGGCCCGCCCTGGAGATCGGCACCGACGCCGAGCACAGCATCCTGGTCCGCCAGTTGCCGGACGCGGACGCCCTGGTCTTCAAGACCGTCGAGACCTACGGCGACGGCAAGGTCTCCCGCTGGATCGCCCTCCCCGCCGACGCGGCCAAGTCCGACAACCCCGCGCCGGTGCTGAAGCTCCGGGCCGCCGCCCCCGGCGCCACGCCGGTGGCCGCACCGTCGCCGACCGCGGCAGCGACCGTGGCAGCGCCCCCGACTCCGACGGAGACTCCAGCCGCGACCCTGAGCCCGTCGGACGCGGCGAGCACGGCGCAGGAGGTCGTGCAGCCGGAGGAGGACGGCGGGGTGGACACCGGCACCGTGATGGTGGTCGTGGCGGCCGTGGTGGTCCTGGTCGTCGTCGCCCTGGGGTGGTCCAGGCGGCGCGGGGCCGACCGCCGCTGACCCGGCTGACCCGGCGCCGGTCCGGACGGCCCGGATACGAGGACGGCCCGGACACGAGGACGGCCTGGCGGGTGCTCCCCGTGCCAGTAGGGGAGCCGACCGCCAGGCCGTCGGCGTCAGGAAGGCTTCCTCGTCCACGATCCGCCGGGCCAGGGCCGCTGTCATCCGGCCCGCCGACGATCTGTCAGGTCCGTTCCGCTCCACCGGCGGTGCGGCGTCAGACCCGGGAGAGCAGCCCCGCCCCGGCCCGCCGGTCGAGGGCCGCGCGGGCGGCCGGGTTTCCCGCGAACGCCTCCTCGACGGCCTCGACGGTGAGCCGCACCTCGTCGTCCACCCGGCCGAGCACCTCCAGGCCCTCCTCGTCGCTCCAGCGGCCCAGGTCGCCGGTGAGGTGGGCGCGGCTGACCCGCCCGCAGGGGGCGGCCAGGTCGACGAAGACCTCGGCGGTGCGGCGGCGGTCGCCGACGTAGCCGCAGGCCACGCCCGGGCCGGAGACGGCGATCCGGCCGGTCTGGCCGGGGCCCACCGGCCGGAGCCGGTCGTCCAGCAGGTGCAGCTGGGTGCCGGGGATCGGGAAGCCGGCGGTGGAGCGGGCCGGGCGGCGGTGAATCCGGTGGGTGGACCAGACGGTGCACTCGGTGGGGCCG
Source organism: Kitasatospora sp. NPDC051853 (assembly GCF_044452665.1). Lineage (NCBI taxonomy): Bacteria > Bacillati > Actinomycetota > Actinomycetes > Kitasatosporales > Streptomycetaceae > Kitasatospora > Kitasatospora sp. NPDC051853. Next base: position 1,097,461 of record NZ_JBITBY010000001.1, read on the forward strand.
TACTCGCCGGCCAGCGCCACGTCCGGCAGCAGCGCGAAGTGCTGCTCGATCAGCGACTGCGGCAGCGTCCCGCCCGTGCTGATCAGCACCCGCAGGGTGGCCAGCAGCTCGGCGGCGTCCGGGTGCCGGGCCCAGGAGGCGAGCAGTTCGGCGTGGAAGCCGGGCTCGGCGAGCAGGTGGGTGACGCCGTGACGGGCGATCAGACCGAGCAGCGCGCCCGGGTTCCGGTGCTCCTCCTCGCCCGCGACCACCAGGGTGCCGCCGGCCGTCAGGGTGCCCCAGGTCCCGGCCACCGAGGCGTCGGTGTGGAAGGACGGGAGCAGCAGGAGGACCGGGACGCCGAACTCCCGGTACACCGCCAGGCGGGCGGAGTTGGAGGCGGTCAGGTTGGGGTGGGAGACCGAGACGCCCCGGGGGTGGCCGGTGGGGCCCGAGGGGTGGAGGACGTAGGCCTCCTGGGACGGGGTGGGATCGGGGAGCGGGGTGCCCGCCGGGAGGGGGTGGTGGAGCAGGGTGTCGGTGGCCGGGTCGGTGGTGAGCAGCAGTCCGGCGGAGGAGCGGATGCGGGCCAGCGTCCGCTCCTGGACCAGCGGGTCGACCAGCACGGCGGAGCGGCCGCTCAGCCAGGTGCCGAGGATCTGGGCGACGGTCCGCTCGCTCCGGGCGGCCTGCACGCCGATCCGGCGGCTGGCCGGCCCGGCCGGGTGGGCGTCGACGGCGGCGGCGGTCGCCCGGGCGGCCCCGGCCAGGTCGCGGTAACCGAGCGTCCGGTCACCGCAGATGACGGCCGGACGGTCGGGATGGCGCTCGGCCCGGCTCAGCACCGTGGCGGGGACGCGCTCGGTGGTCCCGGACAGCGCCGGACCGGCGGCGAGCACGAAGGGCTGATGAGTCGTCATGCCAGCACAGCATCCGCGCGGCTTTCCCGTCCGGTTCCCGGCCCGTTCCGGGAACGGAACGGGAACCCGCCGGTACCCGGGGGCTCCAACCTCCCCATGGCACCGGCTCCGGACGCCGTTCCCACGGGGAGCACGCGGTGGGGCCACAACCTCAGCAACAGCAACAGCAACAGCACCGCACCGAGCAGCACCGCACCGAGCAGAAGCAAGCCGAGCTGACGGGAAGGGAAACGGTGTACAAGTCTTTCGCCGAGAAGCTGTCCGAGCCGGACCTGATCGACCTGGGCGATGGCATCCACGTCCTGCGTTTCGAGGTCATGAAGGTCACCTCCGTCTACGCCGCCGTGAAGGAACTGCTGGACCGGGGCGTGATTCGGCCCGGCCAGACCCTGGTGGACAGTTCCAGCGGCATCTACGGCCACGCCCTCGCGCTGGTCTGCCGCGAACTGGGCCTCAAGGCCCACGTCTTCGCCTCGGTCGCGGTGGACGCCGCGATCCGCACCCAGCTCAAGTACCTCGGCGCCACCTGGACCCAGGTGACCTCCGGCGGGGACGGCGGTCTCCGGCACGACCAGGAGACCCGGGTCCGGCTGGTGCACGCCTACCTGGAGGAGCACCCGGACGCCTATTGGATGCAGCAGTACCACGACGACGTGCACTTCGCCGGCTACGAGCGGGTGGCCGCCACGCTGGTGAAGGAGCTCGGCTCGGCCGCCCTCACGCTGGTCGGCGGGGTCGGCACCGGCGCCTCCACCACGGCCATGAGCGGCTTCCTGCGCGGCGCGGTGGCCGACTTCCGGATGGTCGGCATCCAGCCCTTCGGCAGCCGCTCCTTCGGCGGGGAGGCGATCCCGCTGGACGGCTTCATCATCGCGGGCATCGGCAGCGGCATCCGCTTCGGGAACATCCACCACGACGCCTACGACGAGATCCACTGGCTGAACTTCGACGTCGCGGCGGCCGGCTGCCGCGACCTGCTGTCCTCCACCGGCGTCTTCGCCGGGCTCTCCTCGGGCGCGGGCTGGCAGGTCTCCAAGTACCTGCGCGAGCGTTCGCCGGACGGCGCCCCGATCGTCTTCCTGGCGCCCGACCCGGGCCACCGGTACGTGGAGAAGGTCTTCCCGCCCGAGGGCCCGCTCGGGCCGGACCCGGCGTACGCGCCGACCGTGATCGAGGACCTGGCCGGGCTGACCAGCCCGTGGAGCGCCATGGACTGGGCCCGCCGCCCGTACGAGGTCCACGACGACCTGCCGCCCTACGTCCCGGCGACGGCCGCGGTCGCGTCCGCGTCCGTCTGACGGACCCTCACGCCGAGAGGCCCGCACACCATGACCAAGATCGCCGTCATCAACTACGGCCCGAAGAGCGACTACGCCGCGATGCTCCCCGAGGTGGCCGGCGCGCTGCACGTCTACAGCCACCACGAGCTGGCCGGCACCGAGGGCTTCGCCCACTACGAGTACGTGCCCGACTGCGAGTTCGTCCCGTACCCGGAGCTGATGATCCGCCGCTCCGCCGGGGACGCGCCGTTCACCCACGTGATCACCGACAACGAGTACGACCTGGAGCGCGCCGCCCGGATCCGCCGCGACCTGGGCATCCCGGGCCAGTCACCGGAGAGCGCGCTCTCCTTCCGCGACAAGGAGGTGATGAAGCGCACCGCGGGAAAAACCGTGCCGGTGGCGCGCCACGCGAGGCTGGAGACCGTCACCGACCTCACCGGCTTCGTCGCGGAGACCGGCTACCCGGTGGTGGTCAAGCCGGTGAAGCAGGGCGGCTCGCGCGACATCGTCACCCTGCACGGTGACGACGAGCTGGTGGAGTTCACCCGGCGGCACTGGCGCGACGACCTGATGGTGGAACAGTTCGTCGAGGGCCCGATGTACCACGTGGACGCGGTCATCGCGCCCGGCTACCGCTTCGTCGCCTCCTCCCGCTACCTGCGCAGCTGCCTGGGCGTGCTCTCGGGCGAGAACAACGGCTCGCTCCAGCTGCACCCCGAGGAGAAGTTCGCCGCCCGGCTGGAGGAGTTCCTCGACCAGGTGCTGGACGCCTTCGAGACGCCCGGGACGAGCGCCTACCACCTGGAGGTCTTCCACACCCCCGACGACCGGCTGGTGCTCTGCGAGATCGCCTCCCGGGTCGGCGGCAACCGCATCCCGCACCTCACCCGGGCCACCTACGGGGTGGACCTGCACCGCACCTGGCTGCGGCAGTCGGTCGGCCTGCCGGTGCCGCCGGCCCCGGTGGAGGCCCCCGAGTTCGTGCGCGGCTCCGTGTCGGTGGTCCCGCAGGGCCGTCCGGTCGGCGCCCCGCCGCGCCCGCCCTTCGAGTGGATCGACCACTACGAGGTGAACGCGGCGCTCGCCCCCGGCGCCAAGCCCGCCAACAGCACCTCGCACCTGTGCTTCGCCATCGTGCGCGGCGCCGACCTCGCCGAGGTCGAGCAGCGGGTGCTGGAGACCGAGGCCTGGCTGATGGCCAACCTGGTCGAGCCCGAGGCGGGGACCGGGGAGAGGGCAGTGGAGGCCCCGGGGGTGACCACCCCGTGACCACCTGGCGCCGCACCTCCGCGACCGGCCGGGCCCTGCTGCTGACGGTCCTGTTGACCGGGCTGACCACCTTCATGTTCATCCCGCTGCTGGCCGTCCGGCTGTCCGCCCAAGGCCTGCCGACCGGTCAGGTCGGCTTCCTGGTCGGCCTGCTGTCCTTCAGCAGCCAGGGCTTCTCCCTGGTCAGCGGGGCAGTGGTGGACCGGCTCCGGCCGCGGACGGTGCTCGGCGCCGGCTTCACCCTGCGGATCGCCGGGTACCTGCTGCTCGGCCTCGGGCTGACCGGCCCGACCGCGCTGCCCGCCCTGACGGCCGGGATCGTCGCGGTCGGGGTCGGCGGCTCGCTGCTCGGACTGTCCATCAAGACCCGGCTGGTCCGCGAGGCGGGCGAGGCCCCGCGCGAGATGCTGGCGCTGCGCTCCACCTTCGTCAACGTCGGCGTGGTGGCCGGCCCGGCGCTCGGCGCGGCGGTCTACCCGCTGGGCTTCGGCTGGATCCTGGCCGCCTGCGTCACCTCGCACCTGCTGCTGGGCCTCCGCCTGACGGCCCGTGACCGGCAGCCGGCCCGTGACCGACAGCCGGTGCAGGGACGGCAGCCGGCACCCACCGGCGGCCAGGCCGGGGCGGCGGCCGCCGCCGGAAGGCCGCAGCCGCCCGCCGCCCGGGTCCGCCGCCGCCGGTGGGTGCCGCTGCTGCTGGTCGGCACCGCCTACTGGGCGCTCTACAGCCAGCTCAACGTGGTGCTGCCGATCACCGCCGAGCGCCTCACCGGCAGCCCCGCCGCGATCACCGCGGTCTTCACCGTCAACGGCGTGCTCTGCGTGCTCCTCCAGTACGGCCTGCTGCGGCACGTCTTCGGCCGGGCCTCCTCCCGCACCCTGCTGGTGCTCGGATTCCTCTCCTTCGCCGCCGCCTACCTGGTCTTCGTACCGCTCGGCGGCTGGGCCGCGCTGCTGGTCTTCGTCCTGCCGGTCACGCTGGCCGAGATGCTGGTCTCGCCCAGCCTGGACGAGCAGGCGGTGCGGGCCGTCCCCGCCCGCCGCACCGGCCTGGCCCTGGGCGCGATGAGCGGGGCGGGCGCCGTGGGCAGCCTGCTCGGCGCCGCCGGCGGCGGGCTGCTGCTGCAGACCCTGGGCGAGGGCACCGGGACCTGGCTCGTCGTCAGCTCGGTGGCGGCCCTGGCCGCGGCCACCGCCCTCCTCCTACCGAAAGGCTCCGGGACGATGCCCGAGACCATGCCCACCGCCGTGCTGCTCGGCCCCCGCGACACGGTGATCACCGCCGCCGAGTCCCTCGGTCTGGCCGTGCTGGTGGTGGCGGACCCCACCCAGCCGAAGCCCCCGGCCACCGACTGGCCGGTCATCGAGACCACCTGGACCGCCGACCCGGCCGAACTGGTGGACCGACTGCGGGAGTTCGACTTCACCGGACCGGTCAGCTGCTTCGGCTTCGGCGAGCTGGGCTCCGGGGTCTCCGCCGAGGTCAACCGGGCGCTGGGCTGGCCGGGCAACCCGCCCGAGGCGCTGGCCGCGTTCAAGGACAAGGCCCGGCTGCGCGCCCTGGTCGGTGACCGGGCCGGCAAGCCGGTGGCCCACGCGCTCGGCCGCACCCCCGCCGAGCTGGCCGCCGGGATCGAGCGGATCGGCCTGCCCTGCGTGGTCAAGCCGGTGGACGGCACCGGCAGCGCGGGCGTGCGGCTGCTGACGGACCGTGAGGACGCCACCTGCTTCCTACGCGAGGCCGGGGAGGCCGGGCCGTTCCTGGTCGAGGAGTACCTGACCGGGCCCGAGTTCAGCGTGGAGGCGGTCAGCGTGGCCGGCCGCCACCGGATCGTCGCGATCACCGAGAAGCGGACCACCGGCGCCCCGCAGTTCGTGGAGACCGGCCACACCCTCCCGGTCCGCCTCCCGGAGCCGGAGACCGCCGCCGTCACCGCGCTGGTCCGGGCCACCCTGGACGCCGCCGGCTACCGCTACGGCCCCTCGCACACCGAGCTGATCCTCACCGGCGACGGCCCCCGGCTGGTCGAGTCGCACGGCCGCCCCGGCGGCGACCGGATCAGCGACATGCAGCAACTCGCCCTCGGCGAGGACGTGTTCGCGCTCGCCATGGCCGCCGTCCTGGGTCTGCCGCTGCCCACCGGGCGCCGGAACCCCCGGGTGGCGGGCATCCGCTACGTCACCTTCGACGGCACCCTCCCGATGCCCGAGACCAGCACCGAGCTGGTCGCCTCGCTGCCCGGCGTGACGGAGGTGCACATCACCGTCCCGGTCGGCCGGCTGCCCTCGCCGGTCCTCAAGTCCGGTGACCGGCACGGCTTCGTGCTGGCCGTCGCCGACACCCGGGACGAGCTGGACGCCCGGCTGGACTGCGCCGTCCGCACCCTCACCGCCAAGGCCGCGGCTGCCACCAACGCCTGAGCGCCCGTCAGGCCCCGGTTCCCCCCAGTCCTCCGCCCCAGCCCTCCGCCCCGCGCACAGAGAGGCCCGTGCCCCGTGTCCTACAAGATCCTGATCCTGGTGTCCGAGGCGTCCACCGTCGAGCTCAACAACCACTCGATCATCCCCAGCGCGCTGCACCGCGAGGGCCACGAGGTGCACGTCGGCGACATCGACAGCCTGAACGTGCACGAGAACGTGGTCGTGGTGGACCGGGTGCGGCTCACCGAGGAGTTCGCGGCCGGCGGCGAGTTCCCCACCCTGACCGGGGCCTACGCCTCCGCCGAGGAGTTCGACCTGGTCTGGGTGCTCACCGGCACCCACCCCGAGTCCGGCGACGACTCCTTCCGCCTGCTCTGGCTGCTCAACCAGCGGGTGCCGTTCGTCAACGACGCCACCGCGCTGTTCTACCTCAACAGCAAGATCAACCTGGGCGCGATCGTGCCGCCCGAGCACCTCCCGGTCAGCTACGTCACCAACGACTTCGACTTCCTCAACGGCCTGGTCGACTCCGATGGCGACCGCTCCTGGGTGGTCAAGCCCACCAACGACAGCTGCGGCGCCGACGTCTACGTGGTCAGCCGCGCCGACCGCAACCGCTCCGCCCTGCTCTCCTCCGCCACCGGCAACGCGGCCTCCCGGTACGGGCGTTACGGCCGCGACATCATCGGCATGGCCAAGCGCCACACCGCCGTCCAGGAGTACATCCCGAACGTCCGGGAGAACGAGAAGCGCGTCCTCATCATCGGCGACCGGCCCGTCGCCGGCTTCAACCGCCACCACCCCGAGCACGACCACCGCTCCAACGCCACCCTCGGCGCACGGTTCTCCCCCCTCGAACTCACCGAGGAGGAAGAGGCGTTCGTCCGCCGCCTGGGCCGCCGGATGATGGACCTCGGCATCTACTACTCCGGCATCGACCTCGCCTACCCGTACGTCATCGAGGTCAACATGGTGAACCCCGGCGGCCTCAGCTACCACAAGCGGGCCACCGGCGAGGACCGGTCCTCCGAGGCGGTCAACACCCTGCTGGCCGTCCTGCGCGGATCCGGGAAGCTCAAGTGACCGCCATCTGGCCCGGGTCGGCGCCACTGGCGGCCTGGGACGGGCTGGACCCGAGGGCGGTGGCCGGCTGGAAGCAGTACGCGGCCACCGGCGCCGCCGAGGCCGACGGCGCCGTCTTCGCCGAGCGGCTGCACCGGCCCGGCTGGGTGCACACCTACCCGCCGCAGGTCCTCACCGGCGAGGCCGTGGCGGCGGCCGAGACCCTCGCGCTGCGACTGGCCGAGCTGATCACCGGCTTCCCCGACCGGGCCTTCGGCGGTGACCGCTCCGCCTGGCTCGCCCACCTCCGACTTCCTTACGCGGACGCCGAGTTGATCGACGAGGCACTGGACCACCCGCACCTGGCCAAGGTGGCCACCGCCTTCATGCGGCCCGACCTGGTGGTCACCGAGAACGGCCTCGAGCTGGTCGAGCTCAACGTGGCGGTCTCGCTCGGCGGCCTCAGCACCTGCGCCCCGTACGCGGCGGCCGCCGCCGACTCCGGCTTCGCCCGCCACCTGGCGGCGCAGGGCCTGCGGCTGCACGGCGCCGACACCTCGCGGATCTGGCTGGAGGTCTTCGGCTCGCTGCTGCGCACCACCGACGACGGCCCGCTGCACGTCTTCGAGGCGGCGGCCGATCCGGCGGACCCGGCCGGCGGGCGCCGGTTCTTCGCCGACATGATCCGCTCGGCCGGGTACCGGATCAGCTCCGGCCTGGTCCACGACCTCGAACTCTCCGACGAGGGCGTGGGGTTCGGCGGCGAGCGGGTGCACGCGGTCTTCACCGGCTACACCTGGGACGAGACCCGGCGCTTCGTGCCGCCCGCGCTCACCCGGCGGCTGATGGAGCTGGACGCGGCCGGGAAGGTCGACTTCATCGGCTCTCCCGCCGCCGCGCTCCACGACAACAAGGCCAACCTGGCGCTGCTCTTCGACCACCGCTTCACCGGCCTGCTCACCGCGGAGGAACGGGAGTTGGTCCGCGCCCACGTCCCGGAGACCAGGGTGCTGGACGCCTCCACCCTGGAGTGGGCGATGGACGAGCGGGCCCGGCTGGTCTGCAAGCCCGCCGCCGCCTACGGCGGCAAGGACATCGCCTTCGGCCTGGTCCACTCGGACGCGGCCTGGGCCGAGGAGCTCCACCGCCGTCTGGACGCCCCCGGCGAGTGCCACGTCCTGCAGCGCCGGGTGCCCCCGGCCCGGCTCACCCTGCCCGGCACCGCCACCGCGGAGCGGGAACTGGTGCTCGCCCCGCTGCTGTTCGGCGGCCGCCCGGCCGGCATCTTCGTCCGTCACGCCCCGCCGAGGCCCGACTCCACCGTCAACGCCTCCAGCGGAGCCGAGGCCGCCGGGGCCCTCACGCTGCGCCGCACCACGCCCCTGGGCTGACGCCGCGTCGGCCCTCCCCCCGCTCCGGGGCCCCGGCCGGCTGGTGGCCGGGGCCCCGGGCCTACGCCGTCCGGGTGCCGCCCGCGTGCGGCGCGGTGTGGTGCCGGGGCGGGGCACCCGGGCCGGATCACTCTGTGGACGGACGTTCTCGAGGGCGTCCTCGGCACGGGATGTCCGGTGGGCAGGGAGCGGTGGATGCGGGCGTGGTGGTGGCGGGCCGCGGTGGCGGTCGTGGTGTGCACGGCGGCCGCCGGGACGGCGGTGGCGGAGGCCGGGGCGCCGCAGGAGCGGGCACGGGCGCAGGCGGAGGGGGCACCCGAGGGCCTGCGGGTGGTGCACGTCTCGGTGGACCCGGTGCGGGCCCACGGCGTCACCACGGTGCGGGCGTTGATCGCCAATCACGGCCCCGGAGCGGTCGGTTCGGACTTCACCGCCACCGTGCGGGTGCCGCTCCGGGCGCTCGCCTCCGGCGCGCACTTCCCCCGCACCTGCCGCCTGGAGCAGGCGGAGCTGAGCTGTACCTTCCGCAAGGGCCTGCCGCTGCTGCGGACCGCGACGGTGCTGATCCCCGTCCGGCTGGCCGAGGACGTCCGTGACGGCGAGCGCCTGGAGGGCGGCCTGGTGACGGTGGACGACCCCGACCGGCCCGGCCGCACCCACAGCCGCGCGTTCTCGATCGACGTGGGCTGAGCCCCGCCCTTCCCCGACACCCCTCGAACGGAGCCCCGTTGTCCCTGCCCCGCCGCGCCGCCGTGGCCGCCCTGATCCTGCTGCTGCCACTGCTCCCGGCCCCCGGGGCGGCCGCCGCGCCGCCGGTGCGGCAGCAGGGCCTCACCCCGCAGCAAGCCGTCCCGGGCGCACCGGTGGCCGCCACCCTGACCGTCCGCTCCGCGAGCTGCCTGACGGTGGACGAACTCGGCGTCGGGGTACGGGACTCGGCGGACCGCAACCTCGACTACCCCGGCTCCACCGGCCGGATCCGGATCTGCCCGGACGGCTACACCCTCACCACCGGTACGCGCTCCTTCGACGCCGGGACGTACCGGCAGTTCGGCTTCTACCGGATCGGCTCGCGCTACTTCGACCTGGACAGCCGCCCGTTGGTGGTGGCCACCCCGCAGCTGCGGCAGCGCGCCCTCGTTCCCGAGCAGGCCTGGGACGGCCGGCCGGTGTCCGCGGGCCTCACCGTCACCGCGGACGCCTGCACCACCGTCGACGAACTCGGCGTCGGCGTGCGGGACCAGGACGACGCCAACCTGGACTTCCCGGGCACGGCGAGCGCCGTCACCGTCTGCCCGCAGGGGTACACGCTCACCACCGGCGAGCGCTCCTTCCCGGCCGGGACGTACACCGAGTTCGGCTGGTACCGGATCGGCACCGAGTACCACGACCTGCCGAGCCAGGCGCTGACGGTCCGCCGACTGCCGACCCCGCCGGTGCCGCCGGTGGGCGGGCGGCTGGTCTTCGACCAGACCTTCAACGGGCCGCTGGACACCGGCACCACCTGGAACAACGCCACCACCAGCGCCTACCGCTACGGCACCCACAACCCGGACGACGACAAGCTGGACTGGATCGACCCGGGCGCCGTGGCCACCGCCGGAGGCGACTCCTCCTTCACCGGCAGCCCCGGCACCCAGCGGCTGGAGAACGGCGAACTCGCCTGGAACACCGGCCTGCTGACCACCGAGTCCACCCAGCAGGGCTTCCAGGTCCGCCCCGGTGACTACGCCGAGGTCCGGCTCCAGCTGCCGTCCGGCGAGGGCGCCTGGCCGGCCTTGTGGACCTGGAAGGACGGCGGCAGCGAGATCGACTCCTTCGAGTACCACCCGGACAACCCCAACCTGCTGGAGCTGAGCAACCGCATCCGCCCGGCCTCCACCTACTACACCGACCCCGGGACGGTGTACCCGGGCGCCTGGATCACCATCGGCGTCCACTACGGCACCACGAACAACGACTGGTACGTCAACGGCCGCCAGGTCTTCTCCGACCACACCGGCGTCCCCGAGGACTGGTCCGCCTACCTGATCCTCAACCTCTCGATCGACGCCGGAAGCTGGCACCCGGCCCCGGAGGGGCCCGCTCCCATCGTCCTGAACGCCGACCACCTCCGGGTCTGGCGGCCCGCCGGTAATTGAGCGGCACGGCCCCGGCCCGGTGGCTACGGTGGCCGGATGCAGCGACTGGCACTCTTCGACCTCGACGGAACCCTGCTCGACCGGGACGCCGCGTTCGCCGCCTGGGCGCGGGAGTTCGCGGACTCCTGGCGCCTGGGCGAGGGCGCGCTCGACTGGCTGATGGGGGAGGACGCCCGGCACAGCGGCCCGATGGGCGGCTTCTTCGTCAACGCGCGGGAGCGGTTCGGCCTCGGTCCGTCGGTGGAGGAGCTCTGGGGCCGCTACCGGGCGCGGATGCCCGAGTTGATCGGGTGTCCGCCCGCCGCCCTGGCGGCGCTGGCCAAACTCCGGGAGGCCGGCTGGCGGACCGCGATCGTCACCAACGGCGGGGAGGACGTTCAGCTGGCCAAGATCAGGCGGACCGGGCTCGCGGAGCTGGTCGACGCCTGGTGCGTCTCGGAGGAGGCCGGGGTGCGCAAGCCCGAGCCCGGGATCTTCCGGCTGGCCGCCGAACGCTGCGGGGCCGTGCTCGACCACGGCGGCTGGATGGTCGGCGACCGCCTGTCGGCCGACATCGCGGGCGGGCAGGGCGTGGGGCTCAGGACCGCCTGGCTGCCCGGGCGCCGGGTGCAGGAGGAGGCACCCGCGGGCGTCGCCCCCGACGTCACCGTCGCCTCGGTGCCGGAGGCGGTGCGGGTGATCCTCACGGCGGACGGGAACTGACGGGGGGTCGGCTCGCGCAGGAAGACCAGGGTGCGCAGCACGGCGAACCGGGCCAGGCCGGCCAGCGAGGCGGCGGAGAGGTAGACGGCCTGCTCGGTGAGGCGGCCGGGGGAGTCCACCGCCCGGTGGAGCAGGAGCATCGCGCCGCAGGTGGCGAGGTAGGCGCCGACGGCGGAGGCGGCGGCCTGGGCGTGCTGACGTGCCGTCGCGCGGGTGCCCGTGCCGAAGGTGAAGCGGGCGTGGAGCTCGGTGGCCAGGACGGTGGAGACCACGGTCACCAGGGCGTTGGCGAGGGCCCAGGGCAGGAGGCCGGCGAGGGCGGCCACGGCGAGGCCGGAGAGGACCCCCGTCGTGCCGCCGCACAGTACGTAGCGCGTGAACGCCTTCATGCCCTGCCCCCTCGTTGGTGTTTCTTGCAGGGGAAACGCTACGTTGCCTTTCCTGTTCAGGCAACACGAAACCTCGACGATTCCGCTGTCTTTGCAGCTAGTTGCCGCATTATCGTTGCAACGAGTGGTCGCTAATGCAATAGGCCGTTGCGCTCGCGCTGCCCGTACGGACGGGGTCGGGATGACCGGTCGGGCAGGAGTGGCGGCGGGCCCCGACCAAGGGTCGGATTGGTACAGACCACCCGGCGGCCGCTGTGATAGAACGTCAGCTCCGTGACGGGGGAGACCCGGCACGCGCCCCTCCGCCGCGGAGGGTGGCGATGGGAGTGGGATGGCACTGACGGGGGTCGGGCGCCGGGTCGGGCAGCACGGTCTGGTGACGGCCTCGGCGGCCGTGAGCGTCCTGGTGACGGTGGCCGTACTGGCCTCGGTGACCGGACTGGCCGGCGCGGCGGCCACGGTCGGGGTCCGCGAACGGCTCGCCCGCGACGCGGCCGGCGCGGTGGAGGTGGACGCGCGCTGGAACGCCCAGGGCCTGCCCGCCGCCGACCGGGCCGTACGCGCCGCGCTGGCCCGGGTGATGGGCGGCACGCCGTTCCGCACCGAGACCGCGGTCCGTTCGGTCAGCGCCCTGGACCTCGAACTCCCGCCCGCCGGACGGCGGCTGACCACCGAGACCACCCTCGCCGCCCTCCCGGTCGCCCTTCCCGACCCCGGCCGCCACGCCCGCCTGCGCAGCGGCGGCTGGCCCGCAGGGGCCGGCGGCGCCGGGCTGCGGGTGGCGCTCCCCGAGAGCGCGGCCGACCGGCTCGGCCTGGACGCCGGCGGCACCGCGACCGTCCGCGACCCGGTCACCGGCGGCCCGCTCCTGCTCACCGTGACCGGCGTCTACCGCCCCGACCCGGCGGCCACCGCGCTCTGGTCCCACCTCGGGGGCGCCGACCGCGAGGCCCCCGAACTCCTGCTCGCCGACCCCGCCCAGCTCACCACCCTGCCGGCCTTCGCCGACCGCACCCTGGCCGTCTGGCTGGCCCGGCCGGAGCTCGGCGGCCTCGGCCTGCCCGAACTGGTCGGCCTGCGCGACCGGGTGGCCGCCTTCGCCGGGTCGACCACCGCACGCTCGGTCTACCGGGGCGCCACCCCGGCGCTGGCCGAGACCCGGGTGCGCAGCGAGTTCCCCGCCGCCGTGGACCGCCAGGCCGTCCCGGCCCTGAAGTCCAGGGCCGAGGCCGCCGTGCCGCTCGCCCTGCTGGCCGCCCTGGCGGCCCTGGTCCTGGTCCTGACGGCCCGTCGGCTGGCCGACTCGCTCTCCGCCGAGCGGGCCCTGCGGCACTCCCGGGGCGCCGGGGCGGCCCGGCTGCTGCTGACCTCGGCCGGCGAGTGGGCCCTGGCCGCCGTACCGGCGGCGGCCGCCGGACTGCTGCTGGCCGGCCCGCTGCTCTCCGCCGTGCTGCGCGCCTCCGGCGCCCACGGCGCCGAGCTGTCGGCCCTGGCGGTGAGCGGCGCCCGGACGGCCTGGTGGGCGGCCGGGTTCGCGCTGCTGGTGCACGGCGCCGCCCTGCTGCTGCCGTCGGCCGGGCAGCTGGCGGGCCCGGCCCGGCGGTGGGCCCCGCGCCGGGACGGATCGCGCCGGCTGGGCCTCCAACGGGCCGGGGCGGACCTGGCGCTGCTGGTGGTCGCGGTGCTCGGCCTCCTCCAACTGCGCCACTACCGGGGCCTGGTGGCACGGCGGCCGGCCGACGGCTTCGACGCCGCGGTGGACCCGGTGCTGGTGCTCGCCCCGACGGTCCTGGCGGTGGCCGGCGCGGTGCTGATGCTGCGGCTGTTCCCGGCGGTCGGCCGGCTGCTGGAGCGGGCGGCCCGCCGCAGCCGTGGCCTGGTCCTGCCGCTCGGCGCCTGGCAGTTGAGCCGGGAGAGCGGGCGGCAGGCGGTGCCGGTGCTGGCCACGGTGCTCGCGGTGGCCTGCGGCAGCCTGGCCGCCGGCGTGCTGGGCGCGCTGCCGGCCGGGGACCGGGACCGGGCCGCCTTCGCGGTCGGCGCCGACCTGCGGCTGACCGGCGTGTCCGGCCCGGTGGCGCAGCGTCAGGCCGCGCTGGCCGCACTCCCGGGCGTCACCGGGCTGACCCCCGTCGCCGAGCGGCCCGCCCAGGTGGGCGGCACGGTCGTGCAGACCGTCGCCGTGGACACCGCCGCGGCGGCGGCCCACGGACTGCCGTTGCTCCGCGCCGACCAGGCGGACCGTCCGGCCGCCGACCTGCTGGCCCCGCTGGTCCCGGCCGCGGCCGGGACGCCCGGGTCGGTGGACGGCCTGCCCGTCCCGGGCCGCCCCACCGCGCTGGAGGTGACCGTGCGGGCCACCCCGAACCGGCCGCTCGCGGGAGCCGAGCTGCACCTCTGGGTCCAGGACGCCAACGGTCTGACGGAGCGTCTGACCGCCCCGCTGCCCGCCGACGGCAGCCCGCACACCCTGACCCTGCCGCTGGCCGACGGCGAGCGCCGGGCCCACCCGCTGAGCGTCAGCCGCCTGGGCGTCCGCTTCCCGGCCGAGCTGGAGGCGCGCACCACCCTGGACGTGCGGGTGCCGCGGGCCGAGGCCACCGGCCCCGGAGGCAGGGCCGACCTCGCGCTCCCCGCGGGCTCCGGCTGGTTCCGCTCCGGCACGGCCTTCGGCACCCCCGCCGCGGTCGGCTGCCCCACCCCGGAGTCCGAGGGCGGCACGAGCAAGTACTCGGTGGGCTTCCCCGAGGACGCCTGGGCCACCGCCTGCAGCTGGCAGGGCGGCGACGGCGAACTGCTGCGCACGGTACTGCGCTCCCACGACCCCTCGGGGCGGACCGACCAGACCGCCCGGGACGCGGTCTTCGTGGTGCTCCCCGGCACCGGAACCGCCCGGCCCGTCCTCCCCGCCCTGCCCGCGGTCGCCGACCGGGCGCTGCTGGAGGCACTCGGCGCGGCGGTCGGCGACACCGTCCAACTGGGCTGGGAGCACGGCTCGCCGACCACCCGGCAGGTACGGATCACCGCGGCCGTGGAGGCCCTGCCCGGCGACGAACGGACCCGGGGCCACCTGCTCCTCGACCTGCGCTCGCTCGCCGCCGCCCGCGCCGTGGCCGGCCTGGCCCCGCCCACCGACAGCCGCTGGTGGCTGCGCAGCTCGGACCCGGCGGCCACCCTGGCCGCCGCCGAGGCCCGGGGCGAACTCGGCCGGGCGGAGAGCGTACGGGCGGTCGCCGACGAGCTGCGGGACGACGCGCTCCGGGCCGGCCCGCGCAGCGCCTGGCTGCTGGTGCTGGCCACCTCCCCGCTGTTCGCCGTGACGGCGCTGACCCTGCACACGGTGGGGGCCGCCCGGGCCCGGCGGCGGGAGTTCGCGGTGCTGCGCGCCCTCGGGGTGCGCCGCGGCGAACTGGTCTCCCTGCTGCGCGCCGAACAGGTGGCGGTGACCGCGCTGCCCGTCCTGCTCGGCGGGCTGCTCGGGCTGGTGCTGACCGGGCTGCTGCCGTGGGTGGTGCTGGACGACGACGCCGGGCCGCTGTTCCCGGCACTGCTGGCCGCACCGGGCCGTCCCGCCGCCGTGCTGACGGCGCTGGGGAGCGGGGTGCTGCTGACGCTCGCGGTGCTGGTACTCACCCGGCTGCTGGCGAAGGTGGACCTGGTGCGGGTGCTGCGGGCGGGGGAGGACGGATGAGCCGGGCGGTGACGCGGGTGCGGGGATCGGCCGACGTGG
This sequence comes from Kitasatospora sp. NPDC051853, assembly GCF_044452665.1. Taxonomy (NCBI): domain Bacteria; kingdom Bacillati; phylum Actinomycetota; class Actinomycetes; order Kitasatosporales; family Streptomycetaceae; genus Kitasatospora; species Kitasatospora sp. NPDC051853. Next base: position 1,112,744 of record NZ_JBITBY010000001.1, read on the forward strand.
CCCGTGCGCACGGATCGGTGGCCGTGGGGTCGGGCCGTTCCGGGGACGGGGCCCGGGTGTGGGACGGGGCGGTCGTGGGTGCGGTTCGGGAGGACGAGGGGAGGGGCTCCGCATGCTGACGCTGCGTCTGATCCTGCGGGAGGCACGGATCGGCTGGCCGGTCGCCGTCGTCCTGGCGCTGCTGGCCGTGCTGCTCACCGCCCTGCCGCTGAGCTGGCCGCCGCAGTCCGACCGGCTGGCGGCCGACACGCTCGCGGGGCGGTTGGACCGCGCCCAGCGGGACGAACCGCTGCTCACCCTCCGCAGCACCACCGAGCCCAGGGCCTCCTACACCACCCTGCTCCCCGCGGAGGTGGGCCGGGGCAGCCTCGACAAGGCCCTGACCGAGCTCGGCGACGGGGTACGGCGCGCCGCGGAGCCGTCGCTCGCAGGGCTGCTGCGCTCCGCGCCCGGCCGGGCGGCCACGCCGACCGCCACCGCGGAGGGGCCCGGCGTGCCGACCTTCAACGGCCTGCCGCCCCTGCTCGGCCTGGCCTACGCCCAGCCCGGCCCCGACGGTCCGGTGGAGTACGTCCGGGGCCGGGCCCCGGCGCAGCCGCCGGCCGATCCGTTGGCCGATCCGCTGGTGGGGGTGGGGGCGGGGGCGCCGGAGGCGAGGCCGGCCGACCCGGCGCCGATCGAGGTCGCCCTCTCCGAGAGCGGCCTGGCGGGCCTGGGCCTGACGGTCGGTCAGCGCTTCGAGCTCAAGGGCGAGGGGTGGAGCACACCGGTGGTCCTGGTCGGGGTCTTCCGCACCGACCGGGGCGCCGCCCGGCTCTGGCAGCAGTACCCGCTCCTGGTCTCACCGGCGACCGTGACCTCCCGGGTCGGCCGCCAGCTCAACGGCCAGCTGCTCACCAGCTCCGGCGGCATCGAGCAGGCCGAGGCCCGGGGCAAGGTCCCGCTCGACCTGGCCTGGGACCTGACGGTGACCGTCGACCGCTCCGGCCGGGCCGCCACCCCGGCCGCGGTCGCCGGACAGCGGAAAGCGCTTGCCGCACTGCACGCGGTGGAGACCGAACGGCTCTGCGCCGCGGCGACCGCCGGGTACTGCGAGGCGGAGGACCACCGGATCCACCGGCCCGAGCTGATCGACCGCCTGGCCCCCGAGCTGGAGGCCTTCGCCGCCCAGCGCGGCCGTACCGAGCAGCTCCAGGGCTTCGCCCTGGTCGGCACGCTCACCGTGGTGGTGGCCACCGCCGTGGCCGCCGCACGGCTCGGCACCCGGCGCAGGGCCGGCGCGTTCGCGCTCCAACTCTCGCGCGGTGCCCGGCTGTCGGGCATCGCCGGCCGCCTGCTCGCGGAGTCCGCGCTGCCGGTCGGCCTCGGCGTGGCCGCGGGCCTGGTGCTCGGACGCGTCCTGGCCCCGCCGGGCGCGGAGCTCGGATCGGCGGTGCCGGTGGTGGTGGCCGCGCTGCTGGTCTGGTGCGCACCGGCCGCCGTCCTGCTCGCCACGTTCGGGCACGGCGCCGCCCTGCCGCGCTCGCGCCGGATCGTCCTGGAGGCGCTGGTGCTGCTCGCGGCCGGGGGAGGGCTGGCCGCGCTGCGCAGCCGGGGCGCCTTCAGTGGCGACGGCATCGACCTCCAACTGGCCCTGGTGCCGGTCCTGTTGGCGCTGGTCCTGGTGGTGGCGCTGGTCCGGGCGCTGCCTCCGCTGCTGCTGCGCGGCACCCGCTGGGCCCGCCGCTCCTCCGGCCTGGTGCCCCTGGTGGCGCTGGCCCGGGCCGGGGCGCAGAGCGGGGCGGCCGCGCTCGCCCTGCTGGTGCTGGTCCTGGCGATGGGCAGCGGGGTCTTCGGCGGCATGGTCGCGCGCACCCTGGAGGACAGCCGCGCCCAGACCGCCGACTGGCGCACCGGCGGGGCGCCCACCGCCCTGGTCGGGCCGCGCGGCCGACTGCCCGACGACCTGTCACGCGTCCCGACCGTGGGCCACCAGGTACTGGTCACCGGAGCCAGCGGTGAGCTCACCGCCCAGGAGAGCGGCACCACCGTCCCGGCCGCCGAACTGGTCGCCCTGGACGCCGAAGCCCTGCGCGCCGCCGTCCCCTCCTCGCCGCTGGCCGCCGCTCTGCTGGCGGCCCGGGAGGCCGGCCCGGCCGAAGACGGCGGCGCGCCCGCCGTCGGCGCCCCGGCCGGTGCTGCCGCCGTCGTCGGTGACCCAGCCGGCGGTGCCCCGGCCAGCGGTGCCCCGGCCAGCGGCGGAGCCGGTACCGGAGAGCGGGTGCTGACGGCCCTGGCCGACCCCGCGCTGGCCCGGGCCTTCCCCGACACCGTCCTGGAGGTGGCCGCCTTCGGCACCACCAACTTCCGGGTACGGGTGGCCGGTCCGCTGCCCGCCGAGGCGCTGCGCGACCCGGTCCTCGGGCCGGTGCTCGGCAGCGGGCAGCCGCCCGCCGCCCTGCTGGTCCTCACCGATCCGCAGGCGCAGCGGCAGCTGCCCGCCACCGGCGGCCACCCGTCCGCCCTGCTGCTCCACCCGGCGGCCGGCGGCCCGCCGGTGGACCGGGACGCCGTCCGGACGGCGGCCGGTGCGGCGTTGTCGCCGGCCGGGATGGTCGGCCCGGCGGTCGAACTGCGGGACCGGGCAGAGGAGTTCGCCGTCCTGCGGGACGACGGTCTGGCCCGCTCGCTCCGGCTCGCCTTCCGGCTCACCACCGGGACCGCCCTGCTGCTCGCCCTCGGCGCGGTCGCCCTGGAGCTGGTGCTCGGCTCCGCCGAGCGCGCCCGCACCACCTCCTACCTGCGCACCCTGGGGCTCGGCGGCGCGAGCGTGACGGCACTCCAACTGCTGCAGCTGCTCCCGCTGTTCGCCGCCTCGGCGATCGGCGGCACCGCGCTCGGAGCGCTGCTCCCCGCCGCCCTCGGCCCCGGCCTGGAGCTGCGGTCACTGACCGGCGGACCCTTCGAACCGGCCGTCCGGGTCGACTGGACCACCACCGCGGCGCTCGGCGCCGCACTGGCGGCGCTGCTCCTCGGGGCCGCCGCACTGGAGGCGGCGGTCAGCCGCCGACGCGGCCTCGGGGCCGTGCTGCGACTGGGGGAGGCACTGTGACCGTCCGCTCGACCGAACCGCCCGTGCGCACCGCGGCCGACGGCGGCGGCTCCCGGCCACCCGCCGCCCCCATGGTGGCCTGCGAGAGTCTGGTGCGGATCTTCCGCACCGGCGCGGCCGGCCGCCGCGGCACCGAGGTGCAGGCCCTCCAGGGCCTGGACCTCACCGTCGAGGAGGGCGAACTCCTCGCCCTGGTCGGGGCGTCGGGCTCCGGCAAGTCCACCCTGCTGGGCATCCTGGCCGGCCGGGACACCCCGAGCGCGGGCACCGTCCGGGTCGCGGACACCGACCTCTCCGGGCTCGGGCGCCGGGCCCGGACGGCGTACCGGCGCCGCACCGTCGGGGTGGTGCGCCAGCAGACCGCGAGCAACCTGCTGCCGTACCTGACGGCCCGGGAGAACGTCCAGCTCCCGATGGCCTACGCGGGCCTGCCGCGCCGTCAACGGGCCTCCCGCACCATGGAGTTGCTCGACCTGATGGGCATCGAGCGGTTGGCCGGGCGCACCCCGGGCGCGATGTCCGGCGGCGAGCAGCAGCGGGTGGCGATCGCCGTCGCCCTGGCCAACCGCCCGCGGCTGCTGCTCGCCGACGAGCCCACCGGCGAGCTGGACAGCTCCACCTCCGAGGAGGTCTTCGGCGCCCTGCGCGCCGCCAACACCGAACTCGGCACCACCGTCCTGATCGTCACCCACGACGCCCTGGTCGCCGACCAGGTCCGCCGTACGGTCCGGATCCGCGACGGACGGATCTCCACCGAGGTGCTCCGGCACGCGGAGGAGGCCGGCGCTCCGCTCGCGGGCCAGGAGTACGCCGTCCTGGACCGGGTCGGCCGTCTCCAACTCCCGCGCGAGTTCACCGAATCGTTGGGCCTGGCCCACCGGGTGCGGCTGGTCCTGGAGGAGGACCGCATCACCGTCTGGCCCGACCGGGACCGCCCGGCCTGACCTCCGCTCCCCGCCCCGCCCTGACCGGCCGTCAGCCGCGCAGGTACGCCAGGACGGCCAGCACCCGGCGGTGGTCGGTGTCGGCCGGGGGCAGGTCGAGCTTGGCCAGGATGTTGCCGATGTGCTTGGCCACCGCCGCCTCGCCGACCACCAGGCGGGCGGCGATGGCCGCGTTGGAGCGGCCCTCGGCCATCAGCGCCAGCACCTCCCGCTCACGGGCCGTCAGGCGCTGGAGCGGGGCCCGCTGATGGCCGAGGAGCTGGCGCACCACCTCGGGGTCGATCACGGTCCCCCCGGCCGCGACCCGTTCGACCGCGTCGACGAACTCCTCCACCTCGCCGACCCGGTCCTTGAGCAGGTAGCCGACCCCGGCACCCCGCCCGGAGTCGAGCAGCTCGGCGGCGAAGGTCTGGCCGACGTACTGGCTCAGCACCAGGACGGCCGGCGAGGGCCGCCGGCTCCGCAGGGCGACGGCCGCGCGCAGCCCCTCGTCGGTGAAGCCGGGCGGCATCCGGACGTCGGTCACCACGACGTCCGGGGCGTGCTCGGCCACGGCCGCGAGCAGTGACGGGGCGTCACCGACGGCCGCCACCACGGTGTGCCCGAAGCGTTCCAGCATGCCGACCAGACCGCCGCGCAGCAGCGCGGAGTCCTCGGCCAGCACGACACGGACGCCTACGCGCTCGGACACGGTATCTCCACGGTGATCACGGTCGGCCCGCCGATCGGGCTCGACACCGACAGTGTGCCGTCCGCCGCGGCCGCCCGGTCGGCCAGCCCCGCCAGTCCGGTGCCGGCGGCCGGGTCGGCCCCGCCGGTGCCGTCGTCGTGGACCTCCACCACCAGCACCTCGCCGAGCAGCCGGCCCCGGACCTCGGCCCGGGAAGCCCCGCTGTGCTTGGCCACGTTCGCCAGCGCCTCGGCCACCACGAAGTACGCGGCCGCCTCGACCGCCGGCGGCATCCGGCCGGGCAGCGCGACGTCCACCGCGACCGGCACCGGCGAGCGGCCGGCCACCTCGGTGGTCGCGGCGGCCAGACCCCGGTCGGTCAGCACCTGCGGGTGCACGCCGCGGATCAGCTCGCGCAGCTCGGCCAGCGCGAGGCGGGCCTGGTCGTGCGCCTCGGCCACCCGGAGCGCGGCGGGCGAGCCCTCCTCCAGGTCCAGCCGGGCCATCCCGAGGGCGATGGTGAGCGCCACCAGCCGCTGCTGGGCCCCGTCGTGCAGATCGCGCTCGATCCGCCGCCGCTCCACCTCGAAGGCGTCCACCAGCCGGGCCCGCGAGCGGGCCAACTCGCCGATCCGTGCCCCGAGTTCGACCTCCCTGGGTGAGAGAACCGAGCGGGCGAAGGCCGCCCGCGCGCCGGCCCAGACGGTCACCGGGAAGGCCGCCACCAGCAGCAGCACCGGGGTGGCGAGCAGCAGCAGGGCGAGGCCGTACCAGGGGAGGAACGGGTCGACGACGATCTCGGTCACCGCCATCACCGGCAGCGCGAACGAGGCCACCAGCACCCCGAGGTCCAGCCACCACAGGGCCAGCACCGACACCGCCACGTACCCGAGTTCGCGCCAGGTCTGCTGCTCGCGCAGCCGGACGGCCAGCCAGGCCCGCACGCCCGGCAGCTCCGGCGCGCGGTGCGGGTCGGGCGCCGGGTCGAGGTCCACCAGCCGCAGCCGCCACCGCTCCAGCCGGGCCACCACCACCCCCGACAGGCCCGCCGCGAACAGCAGCGCGAACCCGACCAGGAAGAGCGTCAGCAGCGCGCCGCCCACCAGCAGGCCGAGCAGCACCGCCCCGGTCGCGGCGCCGGTGAGCACCCCGGAGACCAGGTAGCCGAGCGACCGCCAGGGCCAGGAGGAGGCCAGGAAGTGCACCGGGTTGCGGGTGATGGCCTGCCAGGCGGTCCGTACGGTCACCCGGGCGACTCTAGCGAGCCGCTCCGGCGCCGGCAGTAGTGCTGGCTCTACCCCCGGGACTCCAGCCCGGGCCCGTGATCCGCGCCGGTCGGGCCGCTTGGCTGGGCCCATGACGATCCATCGAACAGAACGAGTCGGGACCGTACCGGCCGGCGCCGCCCGGGCCGGCGGCGCCCCGGTTCCGGCGGAGGCGGTGACCCTGCGGGACGTGCGCCGGGTGCACGGAACGGGCGAGGGCGCGGTGACCGCCCTGGACGGCGTCACCCTCGGGTTCACCGCCGGGAGCTTCACGGCGGTGATGGGCCCCTCCGGCTCGGGCAAGTCGACCCTGCTGCACTGCGCGGCCGGCCTGGAGCGCCCCACCGGCGGCACGGTACTGGTCGCCGGTACCGACCTCGGCCCGCTCGGCGAGCACGAGCTGACCCTGCTGCGCCGCGAGCGGATCGGCTTCGTCTTCCAGTCCTTCAACCTGGTTTCCTCGCTGACCGCCGAGCAGAACGTCGCCCTCCCGCTCCGCCTCGCCGGCCGACGGCCCGACCGTGCGGCGGTGCGCGCCGCGCTCGCCGAGGTCGGCCTGGCCGACCGGGCCGGGCACCGGCCCGCCGAGCTCTCCGGCGGCCAGCAGCAACGCGTCGCCATCGCCCGGGCGTTGGTCACCGGCCCCGAGGTGCTCTTCGCCGACGAACCGACCGGCGCCCTGGACACCGCCTCCTCCCGGGAGGTGCTGGCCCTGCTGCGCGGCGCCGTCGACCGGCACGGCCGGACGGTGGTGATGGTGACCCACGACCCGGTCGCCGCCGCCGTCGCCGACCGGGTGGTCTTCCTCGCCGACGGCCGGGTGGCCGACGTGGCGCACGGCCTCGACGCCTCCGCCATCGCCGTCCGGACCACCCGGACCACCCGGACCACCCGGACGGAGGGCTGACGTGCTGTCACTCTCCGCGCTGCGCCACCGCCGGTCCGCCTTCGCCGCCACCTTCCTCGCCCTCTCCCTCGGCGTCGCCCTGATCACCGCCGCCCTGCTGGTCCAGCTCTCCGCCCGCCCCCGGGTCCCCGACCGCCTGGCCGGGGCGCCGGTGTACGTGCGCAGCGGCGAGGTGCCCTGGTCGCCCGAGACCGTCCGGGACCTGACCGGGCGGATCGCCGCCCTGCCCGGGGTGACCGCCGTGCTCCCGGACCACCCCTTCTACGCCCAACTCCTGCTGGACGGACGGCCCGTGGGGCCTGGCGAACGCGGTTCCCGGCAGGGCAACGCCTGGTCGGCGGCGGCCCTCGCCCCCTTCCCCCTACGGACCGGCCGGGCTCCGTCCTCCCCGGGTGAGGTGGTGCTCGGCAACTCCCTCGGCAGCTCGCCCGGCGACCCGCCCGGCCTCGCCCCCGGGGCGACCGTCACCGTGCTGACGGCGGCCGGACCGGTCCGGTGGACCGTCACCGGCACCGTGGACGGCACCGGCCTGTACGTGGCCGACGCGGAGGCGGAGCGCCTCGCGGGCGGCGTCCGGCTGTTGGGGGTCCAGGGTGGTCCGGAGACAGCAGCCGCGGTCACCGCAGTGGTGGGCGAGGCGGGGGAGGTCCTCAGCGGTGAGCGGCGGACCGCGCTGGAGGAGCCGGGCCGGACCGCCGTCCGCGAGATCGGCGCCCAGGTGCTCTCGGCGACCGTCACGCTGGCGGCCTTCTCCTCGGTCTTCGTGACCGCCTCCACCTTCGCGTTCTCGGCCGGGCTGCGGCGCCGTGAGTTCGGCCTGCTGCGGGCGGTCGGGGCGACGCCCCGTCAGGTCCGCCGCGCCGTCCTCGGCGAGGCCCTGGGCGTGGCGGCGGTCGCCGGGGCGGTGGGCGCACTGGCGGGCACGGCGGTCGCCCCGTCGTTCGGGCGGCTGCTGGTCTCGGCGGGCTTCGAACCCCCGGGCTTCACCACCGTGATCACCGCCTGGCCCCCGCTGGCGGCCTGGGCAGCGGGCCTGCCGGTGGCGGCCGCCGGTGCCTGGGCCGCGGCGCGGCGGGCCGGGACGGCGGCCCCGCTGGAGGCGCTGCGCGAGGCGGCCGACGACCGGCGGCCGATGGGGCGCGGGCGGCGGATCGCCGGCGGTGTGTTCGCGGCGGCCGGGCTCGGGCTCGTGGCCGCGCTGGTCGGTGCGGAGGGCCAGGGCCTGGTCACCACCTCGCTGCTGGCCGCGATGGCGCTGCTCACCGCGGCGACCGTGCTCGCCCCGGCCGTGGTGCCGCCGGTGGTCCGGCTGGTCACCCGGCCGTTCGGCCGGCGCGGGGGAGCGACCGGACTGCTGGTCCGGGAGGGCGCGCTCGGTGCCGCCCGGCGGACCGCCTCGACCGCCGCCCCGGTGATCGTCACGGTCGGGTTCGCGGTCCTGGTCCTCGGTCAGAGCGCCACCATGGCCGAGGCCTACCGCAGCCGCGGCACGGCCGCCGTCCAGCACTCCACGGTGGTCCGGCCGGCCGGCACCCCGGGCCTCTCCGACGCGGTCCTCGACGCCCTCCCACCGGACTCGACCACGGCCTCCACCACCGTCGGCGCCCGGCTGGACGGCGCGGCTGGATGGGTCAACGCGGTCTCCCCGGCGGCCTTCCGCCCCCGGGTGCTGGCCGGCTCGCTCGCCGACTTCGGCCCGCCCGGCACGGCGGTCGCGGCCGGGCCCGGCACTCCCGACGGCGCGGCACCGGGGATCGGCGACACCGTGGCCGTCACCTTCGCCGACGGGCAGGTCGTCCCGCAGCGCGTGGTCGCCGTGGTGGAGGCCCCCGACACCCCCGGCCTCGTCATCCCACGGGCCACCCTCCGGGCCCACGACCCGGACGCCCTCACGGAGTTGGCGTACGTCGACGGCGTACCGCCCGACTCCCTGCGGGGCGTGCTGGCCGGGCTGGGCGCGACGGCGGTGTCCGGCGCCGACTACCGCTCCGACGCCTCCGCGCGCGACGACGAACTGGTCCGGATCTTCGTACTGATCCTGATCGCGGTGTCCGTGGCCTACACCGGCCTGGCCATCGTGAACACCCTGGTGCTGGCGGTCTCCGGACGCCGCCGGGACTTCACCGTCCTGCGGCTCACCGGCGCGACGGCGGGTCAGGTGCGCCGCGTGGTCGCGGCGGAGGCCGCGCTCGTGGCGGGCACCGGCGCCACCCTCGGCCTCACCGTCGCCCTCGGCGCCCTGCTCGGCGTCCGCTCCGGCCTGTCGGCCGACCTCGGCCGCCCCGTCCACCTGCTCCTCCCGGCCGGGCCGATCCTCACCGTGCTCGCCGCCTGCGTCGGCTCGGCGGTCCTGGCCGCCGTCTCCGCCGCCCGCCCCTCCCCGCACCGCCGGGACTGACGGACCGTCGGGAGGGGCGCGGCCGGCCGCGGGTTAGAGTCCAGATCATGAACGTGGACAGGACCCAGTGGTACCGGATCGCCGACCTCCTGCCGGAGGCGGCCGCGGCGGAGGTCAAGGACTGCTGGGAGACCGGCGAGCAGGAGGCCGGACTCCGGCTGCTGGTGGAGGGCCTGCTCGCCTTCCAGGTACCCCTCGGCGGCGCGGACCGGGCCCTGATCGCAGTGTTCACGGAGCAGTGGGGCGAGCGCGAGGTCCTCGCACCGGGCCTGCTGCGCTGCCTCGGTGACGGCACGTCGGCCCCCGTCCGCCTCCTCGACGGCGAGGCCGACGAACTCCTCCCCGGCGGCCCCGACCTGCCCGGGCTGGTGCTGGTCCCCTGGATGCGCTGCAACCGCTGCGGCCACTACCTCCTGCGCGCCCACCGCTGGGAGGACTGGGACGACCTCTCCCACGACGCCGAGCACTACGCCACCGCCTCCGCCGACCTGGCCACCCTCCTCCGCACCTTCCCGGGCGACGCCCTCCCCGAGGCCTTCACCGACCTCCTCGACCACTGCCCGTCCGCCCGGGTCTAGTACTCCAGTGAGAGTCCTTCGTTTTCCCTGGTCAGCGGCCTGGTGGCGGCGAGTGTAGCCGGGCTGCGCCGGGGGTGGAGGGGTGTTCGCGGGGACGTCGCGCGAACGGGTGGCCGCGGCGCATGTAGTGGCAGCGCCGCGGACAGCTCCTCGGTGTGAATGACGATCTGGCGGATGTGTGGGACCGGGAACTGACCGAACTCTTCTTGCGGATCGGGGCTCGCTTCACGCGGGTGGAGCCGCGGAAGCGGATGCGGGAATACGTGTGCGGGCTGTTGGGTCCGGTAGGGCGGAAGTCGAGCTGACTCCCAGCCGTCGCTCGGGGTCCCAGGCACTCGGCCCCACGGCCCGACCAGAGGAAGCTCGCTGGTCAGAGCCACTGTCGCTTCGTAGGATCAGGCGATGATCAACGACGGCGACGCACCGCCTCAGGACCTGGTCGACGCCGCAGACGTGCTCTACGCCGTGCGGGACCTTCGGGCTCCGCAGTCCGACCGTGCAGGAGCGCTCACCCTGTCCCAGCGGTAACAGCCCAGTTCCTGACACTCCGCCGGAAGCCCGGTGCACCAGCTCGGCCCCGGAAGTGGTGCGGTGGCTGCCGCGTTTCGATGTCAGTCGCCTGGTAAGACTGTGTGCACAAGTGAGCCTCGCAGGTGGGTAGTTGAATTATCACGGGGGGAACCGTGTCCTACTTCGTCGAGCTGCCGCTGGACTCCGTCGACGAGACGGCAGAGGCGGTTCGGGCAATGATCGAGAAGGCTGGGGAGGGCCTGGTGGAGGTGGCCCGGCCAGGGCAGGTGGTCGCGAGGGTGCCCCGGTCGCCGGGCGAGATGCTGGTGGGGGTCCGGCCGGCTCCGCAGGACTTTGTCGATGGGTTCCGAGGTCGGGCGCACGCTCCGGATGAGGCCGCCCTCGAGTCCGGCCTGTCGTTGCCGACGCAGGCCGATGTGGTGATCTCCAGTACGGCCACAGAGGCGAAGTTCAAGGTGTCGCTGACCTGGAACCGCGTGCCGGTGCCCAGTGCCGGCCCGACCTCGTGAGCGTCCCGGGGCCCTCCGGCCCCGAAGCCCTGAACTCCGCACTGCTGCGGGTCCACGACCATCGCGGCATACCTGTGGGGTTGGCCTTCCTGGTGAGCCCGGACTTGGCGTTGACCTGTGCCCACGTCGTGGTGGCCGCACTCGGACTGGAGCACGGTGCATGGCCGGAGCCCGGTGACGGACCGGAGGTCGACCTGCCGCTCCACGGAGCGGCAGGTCGGCCGCGAGTGCGTACCACGATCGAACGGTGGGTCCCGAGGGAGCGGGACGGGACCGGCGACGTGGCGGTGTTGCGCCTGGGTGCCCCGGTGGCCGGGGCCAGGGCCGTAGGGCTGGTCCAGGCTGGGGACGTCTGGGGCCACAGCGCCCGGGCGTTCGGAGTACCGGTCGGCCGCGACGGCGGGGTCTGGCACTCCGGCATCCTGCGGGCCTCACAGACCGAGGGGCTGCTGCAGGTCGACATGGAGGCCAACGGCTACCGGGTGTCCCCCGGCTTCAGCGGCGGACCGGTCTGGGACAACGAACTCGCCGGTGTGGTGGGCATGATGGTGGCGGCCGAAGCGGCCAGTCCTCCGTCGAGCTACCTGATCCCGACCGAGGGGCTGCTGGCAGCGTGGCCGGAGTTGGCCGACCACGCGCTGCCGAAGTCTCCCTTCCGCGGGCTGGCACCTCTCGGCGAGGCCGACGCGGGACTCTTCCACGGACGGCAGACCGAGACTGTGGAGCTGACCGCCCTGGCCCTGCGGGAGCGGTGGACGACACTGGTCGGCCCGTCCGGGGCGGGCAAGTCGTCGTTGGCGATGGCCGGAGTGGTGCCGCGGCTGCGGTCGCTGGGGGTCGTGCCGCTGGTCGTGCGCCCGTCCTCCGGCGCCGACCCGCTGTCCGCCCTGGCCGCAGCGCTCCTGCGGATCCTGGATCCGGGCCTGTCCAGGCCTGACATCGCGGCACGGACCCCCGACGTGGCGGACCACCTGCGGCGCCGGGGGCTCGGTGACCACACGGCCCAGGTGCTCGAGGCCCACGCCGGGCACCGTCTTGTGGTGGTGGTCGACCAGTTCGAGGAGCTCCTGGCTCGCTCGACACAGGTTGTGGACGACCTGGCCGAAGTGCTCTTCGCCGAGAGCCTGCCGCCAGCCGTGGGGGTGCTGGTGACCTTGCGGGCGGACTTCCTGGAGGAAGTCCTTGCCCATCCGCGTCTCGGGCCGCTGTGCAGCCGGCAGCTCTACGCCCTCGGGCCGATGACCGAGAGTCAGCTGCGAGAGATCGTCGGGGCGCCGCTGCGGACCACTCCTGGGGTCCGCTACGAGCCGCACCTGGTCGAGCGCATCCTCACCGACACCGGCAGCGACCCCGGCGCGCTGCCGCTGTTGAGCTTTGCCCTTGACCTGCTGTGGCGGCAGCGCCGGGGCAGCCTGCTCAGCCACCAGACCTACGAGGAGATCGGGCGGATCGAAGGCGCACTGAACAGCTACGCCAACCAGCAGTGGCGTCTGCGGGTCAAGGCGGATGACGACACCGTGGCCAAGCGCCTGCTCACCCGCCTGGTTCGGCTCCCGCTGGGCACCCAGGCCGCCACCCGGCGCACAGTGCCCCGGGCGGAGCTCGGGGAGGACGAGTGGCGCGTCGCCCAGCACCTGGCCGTCGGCCGCCTCCTGGTGCTCAGCCACAGCGCGGAGGGCCAGCAGGTCGTCGAACTCGCGCACGAGACTCTGATCAGCGGTTGGGAACTGCTCCGCGAGCAGGCCCGCGAGGACCGGACCTTCCTGGAGTGGCGGGAATCGCTGCGTCACGACCTGGAGCGCTGGGAGGCCGGCGGACGCGCCGCCGACCTGTTACCGACCCTCCCCGCGCTTGCCGCGGCCCAGCCGTGGCTGTCCGAGCGGCGGGCGGAACTGACGGGCGATGAGATCGTGTACCTGGCGGCCGGGCACCGCCACCACCGCGCACGCACCCGTCGACGGAGGGTGGTTCGCGCGCTGCTGGGCTCGCTGGCCGCGCTCGCGATGGTGATGGGAACCCTGGTCGCGGTCACCAGCCGGGAGGCCGCCGAGCGCCGGGCGGACGCAGATTCGCGCGCGCTCGCCCAGGCGTCGCAAGACGAGGCCTCACACGACCCGGCGCGCGCGGCCATGCTGGCCATGGCCGGCTACGACGCCGCGCCGACCCAGGAGGCGCGCAACCAGCTCCTGCGCGAGTACGTGACGCACCGTCAGGACGACCGGATTCTCTCCGGCCTGCTGGGAAAGGTCGGGGCGTTCGCCACCAGCCGCGACGGCGACGTCGTACTGGTCCGGACCGATCTCGGCCGGGCGACCCTGTTCCTGCACGCTCTGACCGGTACAGTCCGCAGCATCCCGCTCGACGCCGCCTACGTGATCCAGCCGCTGGTCACCCCCGACGGCCGACGGGCGGGATTCGTCAACTCCAACGGTGCAGCGGGGTGGTTCGACATCGACCCCGGCGCGGCCGACCCGGTGGGGCCGCTTCACCTCCTGCCGGCGACCTCGCTGGTCGAGAGCTTCCCGTTCAGCCCTTGGGACCGGGCCGCGATGTCGGCCGACGGCCGGTTCATCGCCGTTGGCTGGGACCACCGACTGGTCTGGTGGGACCTCACCGCCGGGATCGTGGCGGGTGACCTGAAGGTCCGCCAGTACCTGCGGCGCCATGTGTGGCTGACCCCCGACGGGCAGACCCTGCTGGCCGAGACGGGGTCGGAGGAGGAAGTCTTGGTGGCGGGCCTGATCGCCATCGACACCACCAGCCGTTCGGTCCGGACCGTTCTCGCGGACCGTACCCAGAGTCTGCTGCTTTCCGGTGATCGCGACACGGTCGTCGTCCAATACGAAGAGAAGGCCGAGAGCGACGGAGTGGCCCGGTCCCGAGCTGTCCTGACGCGGCACCGCACCTCGGACGGCGCGCCGGTGGGACAGCCGTTCCGCAGTGACGGCATCGCGATCGACCCGAGGGCGGCGGACGTCACCGGACGCAGGGTGGTCACGGGTGCAGCGGATCGCCTGAGCGTGGTCGATCTTGATCAGGGGCAGATGGTGGCCCGGTTGACGGCATCGGCGCCCGCAGTGGGATTCGCCCGCGACATGGCCGTACGCGGCGACAGGCTGTACCTGGCCGAACTGCGGGACAGCGCCATCGTCTACGTCCAGGTTCCGAGTGAAGAGAGCCTCATCACGGCAACTCACGTCGAACTCATAGGGGAGGGCGGCAGTGAGGTGCTCAAACTGGCCGACGGCCGGTACCAGCTCCGCACCGCGGGGGAGGACTCCCAGGTACTGGCGGAGACTCCCGCGGTCCCGACTACCTGGGTCGACCGGGAGGACCTGCTCCGACTGAACGTCGACAACACCCTCGTTGCCCTACGGGACGGGGCCAACACCGTGATGATCCGCGAGACCGGCACGCTGCGCCCCTCTGTCCGGATCACTGCCACGCCTCCACCGACGGTCCACGGCAAGCCCGGCGAGCTCAGGTACCTCTTCGACTTTGGCCGGCCCGGTGACCTTCTTACGGTCTCGGGCACCACGGTCGAACGATGGGACACCCGCACCGGCCTTTTGCGGACCCGCCTCGACATCGCGACCGTCCTCCGCGACCCCTATCCCAACGTCAGCGATTATCCGCAGGAGGGCATGGTGGTCGCGTGGAGCGAGGGCAGCCCCGTCCTCAACGTCATCGAGCTGAGCACGGGCCGCATCACCGCCTCACTCGACACCGGCCACAACGACATCACCGGCGTCGGGTTCGACTCCGAGGGAAAGTACTTCGGGCTGATGCTCCAAGGTGCGAGGGTGGAAATGTGGCGCCGTGAGCCCCTGCGTCGCGAGGTTGGGCCGCTGCCGGGAGTGACCGGAGTAGATCAGCAGGAGTGGGACGCCCGGTTCCTCGACGGCGACGGTCGCTTCATGATCGCAGCCAACAACGCGGTCCGTATCTATCGGCCCGGTAAGCAGGCGTACGTGGACTCGTACGACTTCGGACGCCGAGCGGACAGCCAACGGCAGAACCCCTTCTCCTTCCACAGTGTGGCCAGGGGCGGCAAGGCTGTTCTCTACTCCGACGAGAAGCGGAACGGTACGACCCTCGTCCTCGATCCGGCCGACTGGCGCAGAAGACTGTGCCGGATCATCGGCTACCGGTCCTTCACCGAGGACGAACGAAGGAGCCTGCCTGTACAAGTGCCGACCCACCCGCTCTGCCCGCCCCCTTGAGCCGGTACGGGAACGGATCGCCGCCACCGTCTGACGACCCGCCTGCAGAGCGGGGCTGCCGGTCAGATGACCGGCAGCCGTCCGGCACGGGTGAGCCTCCGCACTGTGCGCCAGCTCATCGGGCGCCGCTGTTGTCACCAGCCAGGGAGCGAGCCAACTGGGTACAGCGGGTCGCCCTTGACCGGCTCACCTGCGGCAGCAAATCCTGCCGCAGGCCTCCGGCTAGTGTGCTGCGCCAGAAATCCTGAGGGTCAGCTTTGCTCTGTTTGCCGGTTGGTGGTTCCGACCTTGGTGAGGTAGTCGGCGAGGGAGTTGAGGATCTCGTCGGTGGTCTTGGTCCAGGTGAAGGGCCGCGGGTTCTCGTTCCAGGTGTCGATCCACGCGGCGATGTCGTCCTCCAGTGCCTTCACGGAGATGTGGACACCACGGCGGATGAGCTTGTCGGTCAGCAGGCCGAACCACCGCTCCACCTGGTTCATCCAGGAGGAGCGGTGGGGGTGAAATGGACGTGGAAGCGGGGGTGCTTGCCGAGCCACGTCCTGATCTCGGAGGTGTTGTGGGTGGCGTAGGTGTCGCAGACGAGGTGCACGTCGAGTCCGGCGGGCACCGCCTTGTCGATCGTGATCAGGAACTCCTTGAACTCGATCGCCCGGTGGCGGTGGTGCAGTGCCGATATGACGGTGCTGTCGGCGATGTTGAAGGCGGCGAACAGGCTGGTGATGCCGTGCCGTAGGTAGTCGTGGGTGCGGCGTTCGGGCATGCCCGGCATCATCGGCAGCACTGGCTGGGACCGGTCCAGCGCCTGGATCTGGGACTTCTCGTCCACGCAGAGCACGACCGCCCGGTACCAGTCCCGGCGAGGCCTGCGGATCGACACCGGACACGGCGAACTCAGCGCCGAACGGCATCTCGAGGACGCCGCGTTCGACATCGCCGCGGCCTGGCAGTCGAACATGCGGGCCGTCGTCCACGTGGCCCGCCAGCGGGTGCTCCGGAGGGGCTCCTCGACCTCCCCCGGGGACGAACTCGCCCGCGACGAGGAGGCCTGGAGCCCGTTGCGACAGGGGGCGGCCCGCCGTTCGCTCCGCCGCCGGGCCCCGAAGCGCCGCCGGCACCGGGCCTGTCGTGCACTGCTGGAGAACCGGCCGGTCTCCGTCACACCCCGGTCCTACGGTGAGCCCATGACCGAAATCGCAGTCCTGGCCCGTGTCCACACCGGCGACGGCCCCCCGGTGGAGCAGTTGACCTGCCACCCGCGCCTCCCGCTGGCGGCCGCCACCGCCGCCGGCAGCCGTCTGGTCCGGATCTGGGACTTCGCCGACGGGCAACTCCGCGAGCTCGCCCCCGTCGGCGTCGATTCGGAGCCCGCGGACGACCGGTCCGCCTGGTGGCCCGGCGGCTGCCTCCCGCTGGCCTGGCACCCCGAGCAACCGCTGCTCTTCGTCACCGACGGAACCGCCCTGACCCGCTGGACGCCTGACGGTCCGTCGGCCGTCGAACCCTCCCCGACCCCCTACCAGTGCCTCGCGTTCAGCCCCGACGGCGGCCACCTCTGGGCCTCGCCGTCCGCCGACGGATGGGAGACCTCCGACGTCCTCGACCTCGCCACCGGCGCCACCACCACGGCCCGCGGCTGGGACACCGGCGTGGCCGCCCACCCCTCCGGCGAGCTCCTCGCCACCCTGGTCAGTGACCAAAGCACCACCTTCTGTCTCTTCGCCCGCCCGGCCGGGGGCACGATGCGGCAGCTCCGGAACGCCCTGATCCTGGACGTCGACGGCTACGGGACCCCACTGTTCAGCCCGGACGGACGACACCTCGCGATCCGCGGCAACGCGTACTTCGACTCCGTGGACGTCTTCGAACTCCCCTCCCTGCAAAGGGTCCTGTCAACCTCGCTCGGCGAGCCCGACGATCCCGGCCAGTGGCCGCGCCAGAACCTCGCGTTCGGTGCCGCACCGGGCGTGCTCTGGATCGGCTCTCCCACCGGAACCCTGATCGAACTGGACGTCACCGCCCGGTCGGCCGTCGAGCACGACCTGCTCTCCGGCCTCTCCCTCTCCGCCCTCACCGCCACCGCGACCGGCCACCTGCTGGCCGCCCGTGCCGACGGCGAACTGCTCCTGCTGTCGACGCACCCCACCGCCCCCGCCGTACTGGGCGACGAGGCCGCGACGTTCCTGGCATCGACCGACGACGTGCCGGAAGACGGCGAACTGGAGCCCCACCTCCTCATCACGGACGGCAGCGGCACCTGGTCCCAGGGCGACCTTGCCGCCGTGACCGAGACCGCCGCGACCGATCCGACCTGGCTGCAGCTACGAGCCGCCGTCAACCGCGCACCGGCCGACTAGGGTGCGTGTCTGGTGGTGATCAATGTGCGGGTTTCGGCTGTGTGGCCGCGCCCGGACCGGTAGACCGTGTCGAGTGACGCGAGTGCAACTGACCGATGCTGACTGGGAGTTCGTGTTCCTGCAGCTCAAGGGTGTGATCCGGCGGTTTCGCACGGGTGGTCAGTGGCGGTCAGTGGTGGGCGATGCCTCGGGAGTTCGGTGCCCCGGTCGACGGTCCACAATCGCTTCCGGCAGTGGAGGGACGTCGGGGTGTTCGACGCGATGGCCGCGTTCGAAGCGGGCCCCGGCACGGACCAGGGCGACGAGCCGGTGCATGACGTGCACGGGCACCCTCGGAGGCTGAGGGGCCGAGGGGCGTTCAGACGGTGCTCGACCGGGCCGACCTGGGGCGGGTGCGCAGGTCGGGCAGGCGGGTGGTCTCCTCGGTGGTCGCCAGGCCCTGGTCGAGGGCCAGGAGTGAGAGCAGTTGCACCGGGCGGCCGGTGCGGGCTGCGGCTTCCAGTTTGTGGTGGCCGTCGAGCAGGAAGTGGGTCAACCCCCAGTGGCGGTAGTGGTCGTCGGGGGTGCCGGCGGCGGGTTCGCACACGTCGAGGGTCGCCACCGCCACGGCCGTCGGGACGGCTCCCCGCTCCATGAGCAGGGCGTACTCCTCGACGCGCTCCCGTGTGTTCCAGGTCGGCGGGACCATCGGGACGACGAACTCGTAGAGGTGGGCGGCGGCGTCCACCGCGGTCTCGAAGGTGCGGTAGTACGGCGTGTGCGGGTACTCCGGCAGGCCCCAGAACTGGTCGACTCCCCAGGTGGTCACCTGCTCCTCGCCGAAGTAGTCCCCGGCCTTGCCGGGAACGATCAACCGCGGCTCCACCCGCAGCAGCATCGGCAGGTACTCGCCTTCGGGCAGCAGCGCCCCGAAGGTCTCCAGCACACCCTCGTCGAACCCGGCCAGTCCTTCCGCGAGTCGCTCCAGCGTGTTCTCCGGTGACAGGGTCTCCGTCGACCCCTCCAGACGCCGGAACAGCAACGGACAGGTTCCGCACCAGAAGCTCAGCTCGAACGCCGGCTGCCCGTCGACCGTCAGCACCCTGCGTCCGGCCGCACCCTTCCTCTCCTCGACCGCGAACTGCAACCGGGCACCGCCGTCCGCCACCCCGAGCCTCCGCGGCCCGCTCCACATGATCGTCATGGGCCCCACGGTACGACGACGAGCCTCTCGGTGGCACCGGAGACCGACGCCTCGTAGCGCTCGCCGTCGTCGCCCTGGACCCGTGCGTGCAGCAGCTTCGCCACCTGACACATCTTCAGGATGACGGCGTCGCCCGGGTTCTTGGTCGAGATCCGCCCGTCCCGCCACCACAGGGGCCAACGGTCCGACTGCCCTTCCCCCAGGACGACCTCGACGTCCCCGGCCCAGTCCTGCGGGGACGGGATCATCACCAGTTCGGGGTCGGCCTCCACGACCGCCCGCCACTCCGGAGCACTGATGTCCTCGCCCTCGTCGTCCCACCAGTTCGCGCGCAGGGTGAGGTGGATGTCGTAGCCCATGGCCGACCACCGTAGACATCTCAGCGAGCCAAGATGTCAAGCCGTGCCAGCGGCCATGAGCGCCTCAGAGCGGGTCGTGCCCCGGTGGTTGGCTGAGCACGGGTCCGTGTCAACCGTCAGGACAGTCCAACCGGGGCCGGTCTCAGCGGCTGACCGTTCAACTCGTGGGCATCCTCTTCGTCCCACCACAGATCGCCCTCCTCGGTGAGGTAGGGGTGGAGGTCGCGGACACCTCCACCGTGGTGAAGTGCTTGCGCGACGGCGTGAAGGAGATGTGCGAGCCCAGGCCACGAGTCGGTGAAGTCTCCGCCGTCGCTGTGGCCGGCCCAGCCCAGACGCCCCGCCTGTGGGCTGGGCCGTTGGTCGATGACCTGTGCCACGCCGTCGGCGCTCTCTGCCCAGGGCACCCAGAGCGGATGCCACCAGGGCTCATCGTCCCAGGTGCGGGTGGTCAAGCCGTCGTTCTCGGTCGCGACGTTCATGCAGGTCTGCCAGCGGTCCACGATTCCGCTCACCGACAGGGGAGACTGCTCGGGCAGGAGGGTCGCCCAGGTGCTCAGCCCGTTGTGGCAGCGCAGTGACTCGGCGAGGTCGTTGGGCAGCTGGATGCCGAGGGTCTGTTCCGCGTCCCGAACCTCGTCCGGTGTCGCCGGAGGGTTGAGTACGGCGAGGTCGGCAGCGGAGTGCGTCGCCAGCCAAGCGTCGATCCGGCGCCATGACTCTGACGGGGGCAAGATCTGCTGACTCATGACGTCATCCTGCCTCACGTGTCCGACGCGGCGGACCAAGGGCTCGGCTGCTTGCTCGGGCAGTGAACCGATGGGTCACGCGGCGGCCGCTGCTGACGACGTGACAGGGGCAATGAAGGCTTGGCGTTCGTCGAAGAGCTGGCGGTTCTGGAGGCAGTGGAAGAGCTGTCCGAGGAGTCGGTTGAAACATCTCAGGGCGCTAGGACGTCAAGCGGTAGCCGGGGCTGACAGTGCAGTTGCTGGCTGGGCATCAACTTCCGGCAGGAGCTGGACCACTCCGACCCACGTGGACTCGCTGGACCAGTCGTGGAACGCGCGGACCCGCCAGCGGCCCGCCGGCACAGGCACCGGGGCCTGCTCGGGCTGGCCCCTGCCGTCCGGGTAGGGCACACCGAGGCTCTGGCCGGCCTCGGCCGAATCCATCAGGACGGCCGGTCCGTCGGTCTGCCACACCCCGCAGTCCTCCCACGGAGTCGTCGGATCGTTCAGCATCGCCTCGGCGGCGGCGAGCAACTCGGCATCGGAGTCGGCGGCGAGCCAGCGCACGAAGGCTCGCCGCTCAGCGATGTAGCAGGTGCTGGAGGGCTCGTCGCCCAGCACCAGCGCTGAGACGGTGCTGTGGCCGGTCAGGCTGATCACCTCGGCCAGGTCCCCGACCGCACAGGCGCGATCGTAGTCGTCCGGCTGGTCACCGTCTCCGACGATCATGCCGGTCTCGGTGCAGCCGTCCCACTGCTCCAGCGCGGACACCGGGACGACAATCAGCGGGCCTCCCATGGAGTCGACCCAGCCTGGCTCGGGGGCCTCATGGTCAGCGTGTCGATCAGAAGTCATGCGCGCAGTGTGACGCTGGGCTGTGACAGCTGGGCGGACCGGGGCTGTCCCTCGGCGGTTACGCCGCCGCTGCAGCGGGCCCTTGCGGGACTGAGAAGGCGTGTTGTTCGTCGAAGAGCTGGCGGTTCTGGAGGCAGTGGAAGAGCTGTCCGAGGAGTCGGTTGAGACATCTCACTGGGCGTTTCGTCCCTGGTCCTGAGGTTCATGTTCCGCGCCAGGTGGGGGGTGGTCTCCCCGGTGAGGCGGCGGGTCATGAGGTTGATCATGGCGACGTGGACCATGGCTTCGGAGCAGGCCGGCAGTGCTTCGTAGTCGCGGGCGAGGCGGCGGTGGTTCATGAGCCAGCCGAGGGTTCTCTCGACGACCCAGCGGCGGGGCTGGACGACGAATCCCCTGGTAGCGGGGTCGCGTCGGACGATCTCGAGGTCTATGCCGAGAGTGGCTGCGTGTTCGATGGCGGCGTTCTTGTAGCCCATGTCGGCCCAGGCCTTGCGGACGGTGGGGTGCTCGGCCGAGATGCGGGTCAGCAGGCGCCGGCCGGCGGCGTTGTCCTGGACACTCGCGGCGGTGACCAGCACCGCCAGCAGCAGGCCGATCGTGTCGGTGACGATGCTGCGTTTCCTTCCCACGATCTTCTTCGCGGCGTCGATGCCCTGGCCGGCGGCGGGGACGTTGGTGGAGGTCTTCACGCTCTGCGAGTCGAGGATGCAGGCCGTCGGCTCCGGGTCGCGGCCCTCCGCGGCGCGGACCAGGCGCCGCAGCAGGCTGTTGAGCTGCTCGAACAGGCCGTCTTTCTGCCAGCGGGCGAAGTAGGCGTAGACGGTTTCCCAGGGTGGGTAGTCGTGCGGGAGGTAGCGCCAGGGGATGCCGGTGCGGTCGACGTAGAGGATCGCGTCCAGCAGGTCGCGCAGGTCGTGCTCGGGTGGGCGGCCGAAATCCAGGGCGCGTTCGGTGCGGGCCTGGCGCCAGGCGGTCAGGGTGGGCTCGACCAGTGCCCAGCGGGCATCGGACAGGTCACTCGGATACGGCCGACGATCCGTCATGATGACGGCATACTGCGGAACTTCACTTCGGCCCAGAGCCCTCGTAGCTCAGCACGCAAACTCGCCCCAGCCAGGCGTCCTGGGATGAGACAGGACGAGAAGTGCAAGTCAGGCGCGGTTCCGTGCACACACTTCACTCCTGCCATTCCAACCCCAGGGCCGCCACAGGCAACACGCCTGGGAGGGCCCCGAAACAGGAGCAACAGATGTATTCAGGAGCGAAACGCCCAGTCAGGGAGCCAAGGCGTCAAGCGGTAGGCCAAGTCGACCGTGCGGCGTACCGCTTCTGGGCCAGCTATGTCCTCGACGCCCTCCGGCGCTGGAAGCGAGCGCATCGTTACGAAGCATGAAAATGAGGGGCACGGAACTCGATCCTGTCAGTACGGTCGGGCCACCCCGGACCATGAGGAAGCAGCGGTGAGTGAGTGGGACTTCGACAAAGAGATGGTGGAGGAGTGGGCCTACACCGGGGCTTCCCCCTGAAGTGAGGACACGTCTTATGCGGCTTGCGTGAGTGTAGTTGAAGTGGTCGCGAGGGTGGCTTCGTAGGTGAGTGGGCTGACGTGGCCGAGGTGGGAG